>NZ_JBNNVG010000001.1:0-408628 GCF_050280425.1 Lysinibacillus sp. NPDC093190
GGCGAAGTATATTATCTTTTGGCACAACAATATCGTAGATCGCCATATATGGACTTAAATTAAGGGTTTCTTGATTTGAAATCATCGGGGGCACCACCTACACATTAATTCTTTTATTATAAAGGAAAGCGTGACTAAAATAATAGTGTGATACATTGCGTTGTTTGGAGAAGCATCGCTCGACTCCTGCGGGAAAGCGAGACAGACGAGACCCCGCACGAAGCGAAGCGTAGGAGGAGGCTCGGCGCTCGCCCGCGGAAAGCGAGCGGAATGCTTCGGAAAACAACAGTAGAGTCACAGTGCCAAATGAAAAAAGCGAGGTATTCAACGATTTACTCGTTAAATACCTCGCGATGTGAGAAGGTATAGACTTTTTCAGTGCCCTCATTCTTTTGCAGCTCTTTTTAAATCACTTGCAAACATAATATTCTCAGGAGGGCATTGCGTGAAAGGAAAAACAGTTTTTATTACTGGAGCAGCCCGTGGTATCGGGTTATCCATGGCACTAGCGTTTGCTGAGCAGGGAGCGAAAGTCGTTATAACAGACATTAATGAACAGCTTTTAGCGGAGGCAATTCAACACAATCCGCAATTAACTGCATACACATGTGATGTTACGAATGAACAGGCAATATGTGATGCGATTGACTTTACTATTAAAAAGTTTAAGACAATAGATATTTTAATTAACAACGCAGGGTTTCAGCATGTTTCTCTTATAGAGGATTTCGCGACAGAAATCTTCGAATCCATGCAAAAAGTGATGCTCGTTGCACCTTTTATATATGTCTTACCACATATGAAGAAAAATAAGTTTGGACGCATTATTAATATGGCATCTATTAATGGCGTTATTGGGTTTGCAGGTAAAGCTGGATACAATGCCGCCAAACATGGGCTTGTCGGTTTAACGAAAGTGGCGGCACTAGAGGTTGCAACTGAGGAGATAACCGTGAATGCAATTTGTCCAGGGTATGTCGATACAGAATTAGTGCGTAATCAGTTTACGGATTTGGCAAAGACAAGGGGAATTCAAGTAGAGGAAGTGCTTGAGCAGGTGCTTTATCCACTCGTTCCTCAAAAACGTTTACTAGATGTCTCAGAAATTACAGGACTCGCGCTTTATTTAGCTAGTGATATGGCAAAGGGTTTAACAGGTCAAGCAATACTTTTGGATGGCGGTTATACAGCACAATAGCTTAGGAGGGTGAAATATGATTCAAACAAAAACAATCTATACGGTTCATTCGCCAGGAACGATCGTTTATGGACGAGATTCTTTTCAAGAAGTAGGTGAATATGCAAAAAAATTGGGGACTAAAGCTCTTATCATTAGTGATCCGATAATGGATAGCTTAGGCTTTGTTCATCAATGTAGTACTTTATTAAGAGCTAGTGGTTTGGAAGCGATTTCATATTTAGGAGTAACAACGGAACCAGTAGATACATATGTAGCAGAGGGGCTTCATATTTTACAATCTGAGGGCTGCGATATTATTATTTCCGTCGGTGGTGGGAGCTGTATCGATACAGGAAAAGCAATTGCAGTAGTTGCAACGAATGATGGCTACATTGGGGATTATATGAAAATGGCAAAAATAGCTGAGCAAGCACCGATTCCACATATTGCGATACCGACAACGGCGGGGACTGGTTCAGAAGCAACGGATGCAACAGTCATTACGAATACGAAAAATGAAGTGAAAATGATGATTAAGCAACCTCCATTTATGCCAAACATAGCAATCGTAGATCCGATTTTAACGGTTACATCTCCACCCTCCATCACTGCGGCGACTGGTATCGATGCATTAAGTCATGCTATAGAAAGTTATTTATCTCGTTTAGCACATCCTTATTCGAATGTACTTGCACTATCAGCTATGGAGTTAATCATTAATAATATTTTAAAAGTTTACGAGCAAGGTAATGATATTGAAGCTCGGGAAGCAATGTCGCTAGGCTCAATGCAAGCAGGTCTTTCATTCTCAAATGCTTCTGTCGCTTTAGTACATGGCATGTCTCGTCCAATTGGAGCGTTATTCCATGTGCCCCATGGTATTTCAAATGCCATGCTTTTGCCTGCAGTATTAGAATTTTCAAAGGATGCTTGTGTCGATCGGCTGGCGGATTTAGGTAAATTTTTCAATAAAGATAATGAGCAATTATCTCAAGAGGAGCTTGCCGATTTAGCTATTGTTTCGATTAAGGAAATGTGCAAGAAGATGGAAATAGGGAATTTAAAACAGTCGGGAATCGATGAACAAGCCTTTTACGCAGCTATTCCCAAAATGGCAGCTGATGCAATTGCCAGCGGTAGCCCTGGAAATAATCCTAAGGTTCCAACACAGGAAGAGCTAATGGAGCTTTATAAGATTGCTTATCATTATGAGTTTTAGGATTACGAAAAGAAACTGTCTAAAATAGAGTTACAAATCATATGTAATTTGTAACTCTATTTTTTATTGAATAGGAAAAGTATTCTAATTTTTAATAGCCATGTTATAATTTTGAAAATCTAAACAAGGGAGTGGGGATTAATGGAACAATGTTTTATTTGCAATAAACATGCTGGCAACATTCAAGCTTCAGAGTTAAGGATTTATGAAGACGAATATGTTTATGTTGGGCATATAGACAGGAATGAAGCACCCAATTTTTTAGGTCATATAATGATTGATTTAAAAAGGCATGTTCCCACTCTCGGAGATATGACTATAGAAGAGGCAAAAGCATTTGGTGTGATTATGGCTAGAGTCAGTAAGGCAATAATGGAGTGTGAAAAGGCAGAGCATATCTATTCGTTGGTTTCTGGAAATTCAGTGCCACATTTGCATATGCATTTAGTTCCTCGATATCCGAATACCCCTAAACAGTATTGGGGACCAAATGATGTGTATGATTGGGAAGATGCTCCGGTGGGTGACAATATAGAAGTTGTTAAACTTTGTACTCGAATAAAAACATATCTTGAGAATAATGCATATGAGTGAATCTATAGAAGATTTTAGTTGGATAGGTAGCCAAGATAATTTCATAGATCATCCAAATCTTTATCAAATTAAACATGTTATTGTTGGACGATATGGAGGTAACTCCGATGCAGGACAATATAAAAACGAAGATGGTTGTTTAGTATGGCTAGATGAAAAGCAAGATTGGGAGTTTTCTATTTTACTGGATGCTCATAATACATCTGAGAGTGCTCAAATAATTATCGAACAATTTTTTTATCATAAACATGAAATTAAACAATTATTATCTTTACCGACAAACCATCAAACCTTTAAAAGGCTTGAAGAGAAGATTTTAACGATATTTCAATCGGAAGAGTTCTTATCTGTTTGCAGGAATATTACTGGAGAAACTGCGTGTTTAATTGTCGTAAGAAAAGATAAATATGTATGGTGGTTTTCAGTTGGAGACTGTGTTCTTTTTTTATTTCATCAAGAATTGGCTGCATTAGGTCAGTTTCAATTAAATCAAAGGCAATTTTACGAATGGGTAGGACAAGTCAATACTTTTGAACAGGACGTCCCTTGCTACAGCGTTGGAATTAAAGAATTAAGAAAAGGAGAAAATCGCCTTTTTCTTACCACAGATGGCTTACTTGAATGTCCCCATGAACCATACTCTAACCCTATTAATATATATAATTCCTTCTTCAACTCTGAGGATCAAGAGAGCATTTGGTCAATGTTAAAGAATATCAAGAGAAATGGAGTCAGAGATAGCACCACCATCGTTTTTTGGAAAGTTAATATTGCAAAGGAAGCCACTAGAGCAAGTAATCAAGAAGCGAGTCCATAATGGATTCTACCCGCGCGACAGGAATACCCGCGAAAGAGAAAGTGAATAACCCACGTACGCCATGGAAATACCCACAAAAACGAAGCGAATACCTCACAACTTAAGAATCTTTGCTAGTAGGACCCTTCAATCTTGCACCCTTTCCATCATTTTGCAGAATTAATATGACATATACGAGAAAATATAGTAATATTTTAAGTGAATCATCATTCATTTTTAAAAAGGGGGAAATCGTATGTTGCAGGGGAAAACAATTATTATTACTGGTGGATCAAGTGGAATGGGGCTTTATATGGCAAAGCAATTCGTTACGGAAGGGGCAAATGTTGTCATTACAGGTCGTAACGAGGAGCGATTAGCAGAGGCGAAAGCCTTTATTTTAGAGGCTGGAAAAACGATTGAAACGTTCCAAATGGATGTTCGTGTGCCTGAACATGCTGAGGCAATGCTAGCATTTGCTGTTGAAAAGTTTGGACAGGTTGATGGGCTTGTGAATAATGCGGCTGGCAATTTTATAGTGCGTGCAGAGGATTTATCACCAAATGGTTGGAAGGCTGTTGTTGATATTGTGTTAAATGGAACATTCTTTTGTTCATCTGCAGTCGGAAAGTACTGGATTCAAAATAATATTAAAGGATCTATTCTCAATATGGTTGCAACTTACGCATGGAATGCAGGTGCTGGTGTTATTCATTCTGCAGCGGCTAAAGCAGGTGTATTGTCAATGACCCGAACGTTAGCTGTTGAATGGGGAAAACAATATGGAATTCGAGTAAATGCGATTGCTCCAGGTCCAATTGAGCGTACAGGTGGTGCGGAAAAGCTTTGGGAATCAGAGGCTGCAGCTGCTCGTACGCTAGATTCTGTTCCGTTAGGCCGGACAGGTACTCCTGAAGAAATTGCAGATTTAGCTACATTTATAATGTCTAATAAAGCAAGTTATATGAACGGTGAATGTGTGACACTTGATGGCGGGCAATGGCTAAATCAGTATCCTTTCTAACTTCTTTCAGCAATTTTTTTCTGTAGCGACAGCAAAGCGTCAGCTACAAGTGTTTTATGTAACGTAAGCGAAGTGGCTGTTACAATTATTTTCTGTGGCGAAAGCGAAGCGACAGCGGCAAATGTTTTCTGCGCGAAAGCGAAGCGACAGCGGCAATTTGCCGAGGCTAATTGATAATAAAAACTTTGCATAATGGAGAGCTGGGTTGACGCATACTAAGGGTAAAGAAAGGAGTTTTGCCGATGGGTATGTGGTTAATACCGGCTCTTATTGCCATTACGATTATTTCTGCCATTTCGCTTGTGTCGACGCTGAAAATTGCTAAAATGACGTCTCAGCGGAAATCAGAAAACGATACGCCGATTTCAGAAACCGTTGAAGAGTATGCGACTATGCTCAACCCAGTTGTTTGGGTATATATCATTTTTTTACTCTTTTTAGGAATAATGATTTTTTATTACTGGAGTAAGGCTGGATATTAAGTAAATAAATAATATCTTCATTCAGTTCATATTTTATAAATGAGGCTGAATGAAGATATTTCTCCATTGCCCTCAAATAAAAACCCTCGTATATATGCACTTTCGATACTTAGTTTTGTTCAAAATGCTAAAATAATTCGTTGCTTTATAAAAAACTCTTCTCGGCCTTGTCGTGGTCATAAAAGGAATAGTTATGATATGATAAAAGGGAAGCATCCTGTTCTGCAAAGCGGGGACAGAAAAGGAGAAGAAGTTCATGATTTCAACTAACAGCAAAGACTTATTAGCAATGCCAATTAGTGATTTTATTATTTCATCTGAAAAGGTTGCGCATGTACAAAGTGGAAATAGTGCGGAACATGCACTCCTAGTACTTACACGTACGGGGTATTCATCGATACCTGTTTTAGATTTGAAATATCGACTTCAAGGTTTACTAAGTATGAAAATGATTACTGAATCCATTCTTGGACTAGAACATATTGAATATGAAAAGCTACCCGACATTAAAGTGGATACAATAATGGAGAAAGATATCGCTGTATTAAAGTTGAAGGATACTTTCCAGCGAGCGCTCGACTTAGTTATTAATCACGCCTTTTTATGTGTTGTGGACGAAGAAGGAACATTTGCGGGAATTTTAACAAGACGTGTTATTTTAAAGCAATTGAAAAAATATATTTATCAAAAAGAGTAGTAGTTTAAGAGGGGACTCAGATGAAAATCATGAGGCCCTCTTTGCTTGTATCGGAGGTTTACTGATTGATGGCAACTGAGGCTGAAATTTTAAAAGTACTAGCAGAGGAACGTAATATGCGTAAAGCTGCAGAACGTTTATTTTTATCTCAACCAGCACTTTCACAACGGCTGCAGACTATTGAAAAGGACTGGGGTGCGCAATTATTTATTCGTTCGCAAAAAGGACTTACGGCGACACCTGCTGGAGAGCTTATTATTGCCTATGCAACAGAAATGCTCAGCAAAAAAGAAGAGATATTTGAAACAATCCAATCATTAACGACGAAAGTAAACGGGACATTAAAAATCGCCTGTGCTTCGATTGTCGGCCAAAACTGGCTTCCAATCATATTAAAGGATTTTGTAACGAAGTATCCTGATGCAAAAATCTCTCTGATGACTGGCTGGAGCTCTGAAATTGTAAAAGCGCTTTATGAGGGTGAGGCTCATATAGGGATTGTGCGTGGGCAGGTTGATTGGAAAGGGGAAAAAATTCACCTATTTCGTGACACCCTTTATTTAGTAGATAAAGAGCTAAAAACTATAGAAGATGTCCTGACGACAGATCGACCTTTTATTCAATTTAAAAGTGATTCCAATTACTATCAGGAAATTCAACAATGGTGGCAGCAACATTTCGCTTCAAATCCAAGAAAACAAATTTTAGTGGATCAGATTGAAATTTGTAAGCAAATGGCATTGAACGGCATTGGTTATGCTATTTTACCTTCCATTACTTTAAGTGACAATGATGGCATTAATAAAATAGCATTAACGAATAATGAAAAAGAATTTGGTTTAACGCGTGATACTTGGTTAATTGGCTATGAATCCTCATTTGAGTTACGACAAGTAGAGGCTTTTGTAGAAGTAGTGCAAGACCATGCACGATGTTTGTTTGATTATACGAAAAAAAAATAATATATCAAGGCAGTCTCAAGCGATTCACTTGAGGCTACTTTTTTAGCCAATTCTTAATATAGCGTGGAGGTGATTTCCGTTCCGAATGGGCGCTTTGTGCTGCCGCTTTGCTTTCGCATAGAGCCAAGCTTCCTAGGGGTGTCCGATGAGCCGCATTGCTTCGCTGCAGGGTCTCGGGCTAACAGATGTTTTTTGCGCGAAAGCGTAGTGCTAACGTAGCGGCAGCAGAGGGTTTGGTTTCGGTTGTGCGAAAGCGCAGCGACAGCAACAGCCCGATGTTGGCCACGAAGGAGTCAACCAGTCGTAACGAAGATCAACTTATTCACATGACATACGTTATAATAGAATGTCATTCCTAACTTTGGTGTTTTGCTAATTCTAAAGAGTTTATTATTTTCGTTTAATTAATAGATATTAATTACTTGACTGCTAAAATTGATTAAGACATAAAAAAGCACCTTCAAATGTTAAATAGCTTTTAACTGAACTGCTCCCTGTCAAGTAGACAGTGGAAATAATAAAAATGCTTTATGCGGCTTGATCCCTAAATTCCAAGGGACTCAGGCCGTTTAGTTTTTCTTGATAACGCTCTGAATTGTAGAACGAAATATATGTATCAATTGCTGCTTCTAAGGCTTCATATGTATCATATTTATTGAGATAATATTTTTCTGTTTTTAGCGTACCCCAAAAAGCCTCAATTGGTCCGTTATCGATACAACGTCCAACTCTCGACATACTATGTACCATATTCGCATCTTCAATCATCCGTTTGAAGAATTTTGATGTATATTGATAGCCACGATCACTATGTATAAGTGGCTGTTCGTCCATTTTTAAACCTTGTATAGCTGGTATCATCGTGTTAAAAACGAGTTTATTATTATTCGAATGACCTAATATATAACTCACAATCGAATTATCATGTAAATCAATAATAGCGCTTAAATAAGCTTTCTTCCCATTGCCATACTTGAATTCGGTCACATCTGTACAACATTTTTGATTTGGTTTATCTGCATTAAAATCACGATTTAGTATATTTTCTGCCACATAATCTGGCTTTGATTTACGATATTGTTTTCGCTTTCGACGAATCACAGATTTCAATCCACAGATTTGCATTAAACGGTACACGCGTTTTTTATTCACTTTTGGTAAATCATCTTTCTCACGTTGGCGATTGATTGTCAGTGTAATGCGACGATAGCCATAAATCCCATCTACTTGTTTATAGAGAAGTTGAATCGATTTTAAGAGTTGTTCATTCTCATTTTCTTGTGGGGATGGTTTACGGTTTAACCATTTATAATAAGCTGCACGCGAAACACCAGCGATCTCACATAATAAAATGATTGGCAATGTTTCTTTCGTTGCTAATTCCTGAATGGCGATGTAACGACTTTGAATACGAATTTTACTTAACGATGCCTCCTTTCGATTTCCTCTAACTTTTTTAAAAACAGATTTTCTGCACGTAATCGTTCATTTTCACGTTCCAACGTTGGATTTTTAAACGTAACTCATCCTCAGCGGTTAATTCTTCTACTGGCTTTGTATGACCACGTCGATCTAGTAAACCAGACTCACCCATTTCTCACCCATTGGTATACTTGTTGGTAAGAAACCTCATATCTTAACGCTGTTTCTTGATAGTTTTTCTCATTAGTTATACAAGTTTTTACAATTTCAACACGCTCTTCTACAGTAGTTTTTCTGCCTTTGGTCATAGTTTGGCTCATTCCTTTACCCGAATCTTTTAATTCACTATGACTAGTATACTTTTTAACCCAATTTCTTAAAACAGATCTACTAGAAAGTCTATACTTTCTTACAACCTCTCTTAAAGAGAATTCGCCTGAAAGATAATCTTGGACAGCCGCAAATTTTAGTTCTTTAGAATAACTATTATGCTGGTTTAATCGTTCAAGGCCCTCTTCTCCAAAATGAAGATAATCATTTTGCCAATCTTTTATTGTATCTCGATGAACATTAAATACTTTCGCTACTTCATTTAATGTAAGTGGACCTTCGTGATACAGCTTTAAAATTTCTAACTTCTCTTCTTTAGAAAAGAAATGCTTCCTCATAAAAACTCCCCATTCGATAAACAGATTTATTTTTTTAATCTGTCTACCTAATGGGGAGCATATCAAACGACATGAGGTGCTAGTATTTCTTAAAATTTAAATTGAAAGTGAAAATTTTTGTAATTTAAGGTCTTTCACAAGCGAAATTATATCCACCCTCTGAAGAAATTTCATAATAATTACCGTTCTTTTTAGGATCACCTTTAAAACCTGAATCATCTCGACTGTCAAAAACAGGACTTCCACCGATACTATAGCATTTGTCTATTAGGTTCTGTTTTATTTTATATGTTAGATATTTGTCCCACCAGAAGTAACCTATTGCTGTTACGATTCCTATCCCTGCTAGAATGGCTATTACACCAAAAGGTTGTACTGTACCCTCGTTGTTTTCTAAGTAAAGTACATCTCCCTCGTAATTTTCAATATCAATACCTTGTGATAATAGCAATTTATTCGTCTCGTCAACAGTTAATTCATTAAACTTTTCATTATAATAATCTAATTCTGAATCATTAAAATCATATTTTTCATTTGCAAACTCTTTAACTATTTCTAATTTACCTGTTTCAAAATTGTATAATATAGACTCTCCTAGGGCATTCTCTTTTTCAGTGACATCCTGTGCTTGTGCAAAATTTGGCACCATGGTAGAAAAAACAATCAACGCTATTAAAAAATAAGTAAATTTAATCTTTTTCATCAATACTTCTCCTCCTGTATTAATAGTGTAATAGAATAATTGCTAATATTACATACTACCCTCCTTTTGTAAATTCATTTCCAATATTTATATAATATGGATATATATAATTCTATCATACAATATTTGGTATAACAAGGTATTATTAAGAAATCATGGTTTATAATCATAATATTTCCATTTTATGTTTTGTTTGGGGCTTCCTAACAAGTCCGAAGAAAAAAGTACAGCGTGTAGAGGAAAAACCAATACAGGCAGAGGACACAAATGTTCCCCAGCTATTAAAGGGCATGAAAAAACGACAAAAAAAAGATGTTGCATCACTTTATAGCAATTGCCATCGTTTTTTTGTCATTTGACATATGCCTTCAGGGATTATCGCCCAACATTTAAATTTTATCGATAAACTTTAGCGATTTATCACCCAACTTTTAATTTTTTATCGACATGCACCTTCGAAAGAGCAAAAGAGGATGCATACACAAAATTGACTTTAATCAGCATAAATACGCTTTAACTGGTGAGTATCAATTTTAGAATGCTACTTTTGTGGAATTAGAGAATTTAGTGAATTCATCTTGTAAATAATGTATACAAATGTAATAATTGATGATAGTAATGAAATATTACTATAATTTTAAATTACTAATGATTTGGAGGTTCAAAAATGACCAATATAATGAATTCTTTTGGTTTTCTAAGTTTTAAATTAGGTGAGGCTTTAGAGGGAAATCTCGAGAAATATATTAGTGAAAAATATCAAATGAAATCTAGAGAAGTTGGGATCATGATTGCTGTAAAAGAAAAAAAACTTAGTCAAATTCAAATAGGGCAGATTTTAAAGTTAGATAAAAATAGTGTCCGCTTTTTTATCGATGGTTTAGAAGAAAGAAATTATGTTTATAGGGAGAAAAATCCAGAAAATAGAAGAGAGAATTTAATATGTCTTACGGAACAGGGGAGGAATTTGGCAGAAGAGTTATCGAAGACCCTTTCGATTTCTGAGAATGAAGTGTTAAACGTACTTTCGTTGGAAGAAAAAGAACTGTTGAAAAGCATATTGAAAAAAGTATATGAAAATCGTGGATAGGATTTAACTCCTTTCAGCAATCTGCTGAAAGAAGTTAAACTTCCGGCGGATGTCACGGATTCGGAAAAGAGTTCTTAAAGGAAGTTAGCCTAAAATCATTGCATCCATGCGATAACGGCTAACTGACCTGCATCACGCAGGCCTAAGCATAAAGCTGAATCAGGATGCAATTATGCCGAGACATAATTGCTAACCATATCAATAAAAAAGAAAGAGTGATGACATATGAAAGCAGTAGAGGTTATGAAGGAGTACTTGAAAAGAGTGCAAATAGAGGGTCAGGATTTATCTGACATGTATGCGGATCATGGTGAATTAAAAAATTTTAAAGGTGAAATATTTACAGGAAAAAAAGAAATACAAAACTTTTACATGTCGCCTATGCCGAAAGGCTTTAAATTAACTGTCCACAATATTGAAGGTGATGATACAGAGTGTATTGCTACAGTTTCAACTTCTTGGGATGGTTTGCCAAAGCCAGTAATTTTAGAGGAAAGGTTAATTCTAGAAAACGAAAAAATAAAATCGTTAGCAATGATTCCAAAATAAAGGGGACAGAAACTATGTCATTATATCCTAAGAAAAATCCTCTTCTTACGCCTGAAAGGGACACGAAATATTGGATTGGCGTGGTATCTCTTAATCATGTGCAAAAAGGGGTTGAGGGAGGATTCGGTCAGTTATGTCATGGTAAAGAAAGTCCTTTGAAACGAATGGCAAAAGGAGATTGGATTATTTATTATTCTCCTAAAACAAGTCTAGATAGTAATGAGCCTGTGAGAGCATTTACCGCAATAGGAAGAATAAAGGACGAGCGAATATACGAGTTCCAAATGTCAGAAAATTTTATTCCTTTTAGAAGAGATATAGACTTTTATAAAGATGCAAAAGCTGTGCCAATAAAAAGGATTTTAGATTACTTAGAATTTGTAGAAGACAAATCGAAATATGGCTATAAATTTAGATTTGGTCATTTTGAAATAAGCAAAAAGGATTTTTTATTAATTGCTCATGAAATGGGATTACCATTGAAGTATGGGTGAATTTGGTTGGCCAAAAAACGTTACTTTCATCATTCGAAGAAAGTAACGTTTTTAACTATTATTTAAGCAGAGTGTTTAGGTTAGTTACAAATACTGTCTTACGCAAATACCTAGCAACGACAATACCTAAGACAGCACCAATAGTACTTGAGGTTAAAAAGGCTGGCATGAAAAATAAAGCAGCAACGGATGTCCCCATTAATAAATGTGCGTAAGGTACTGCTAAAAGTGAGGCAATGATACCTGTCCCAAACATTTCACCGACTCCTGCAAGCCATTGCTTACCGCTGTATTTATAGGCAAGAGCTGCACATAGAGCGCCAATAACACTGCCAGGTATAGCTAGTAATGAGCCTGTGCCTGTTAAAATACGAATAATGGCTGTGACAAAGGCGACCATAACAGTAGGCACTGGACCAAGAATGATAGCACCGATAACATTAATGGCATGCTGGACAGGGTAGGCACGCGCAATCCCCGTTGGTATTGAAACGAAGGTAGAACCTGCTACTGCAATTGCTACTAATAAGGCCATGATTGTTAATTTTCGAATTGACATAATTTCCACTCCTTTGAAATGTGAATTTTATAGTTAGCGCCGCTAAAGTTGGGAGTTCTGCTGCTAAGCCAATGAGAAGCGCCGCTAAAGTGGGGAATACCGCCGCTAAAGCTATGAGAAGCGCCGCTAAACAGGAGAGTTCCGCCGCTAAGCCAATGAGAAGCGCCGCTAAACAGGAGAGTTCCGCCGCTAAGCCAATGAGAAGCGCCGCTAAACAGGAGAGTTCCGCCGCTAAGCCAATGAGAAGCACCGCTAAAGTGGGGAATACCGCCGCTAAAGCTATGAGAAGCGCCGCTAAACAGAAGAGTTCCGCCGCTAAGCCAATGAGAAGCGCCACTAAATAGGAGAATACCGTCGCTAAGCCAGTGAGAACGGCCGCTAAAGCGTAAAAAAGCCGCTTCCTAAAAAACAATAGGAAGCGGCCTTGTATCTACATAGTAAAAAGCAAGTGTCGGCACTTCCCTCCGCTAGTGTGAACTAGATCAGGTTCAAAGGGTCCGTATATGATAATATACGTCTCAGCCTTTTAAAGACTCCCCTAGTGGTAATTAATAGAATTTTTAGTTTTTCACATATTAATGTAGCATACTACTAAAAATAGTCAATAACTTTTCAGACTATTTTGTATCAGGATGCATAAGGTGTGGTGCTTTTTTCATTGTCCAAATAAGGGCAAGGAAGAAACAAGCCATTAAAATAATAGACCCGAATATATAAGGACTGTTCATATTCCAATCGAATAATATACCTGCTAGAGCTGGACCAATCATATTACCAAGACTCATATACGCATTGTTCAGACCAGCTGCATAGCCCTGTTCATTCTCAGCAAGCTTTGAAATCAATGTGTTGACAGCTGGGCGAATCAATGTCGTAGCTGTAGAGAAGATTGTCGCTACAATTAAAATAAGTGCAAAACCAGATGCGAATAATATTAAGAAAATCGAAACGGCTGCAATAAATAAATTGACTAACACTACTTTCATTTCGCCGAAGCGATTAAACAGCGGTGTAATAACAAACATCTGTACAACAACACCAAAAGCGCCGCCCATAACTAATATAATGGCGATATCAGTAGGTGTGTAATTAAACTTGTCTGTAACAAATAATGATAATGTTGTTTGGAAGTTAGCAATCCCGAAAGAGAATACAAGCATGATAATTAGCATGACAAAATAAGGCATTCGGACTGAACGGGCCATCTGCTTTGCAAGATTATCCTGCTTCTGTGCTTTTTTAGCAGTGTTCGGTTTTGTAGCAGGCAATAAAAAGAACGATAAAATAGCTGCTAAGATAGCTGCACATCCAGCAGTATAAAACGGAAAATGCAAACTAACTTTTGAGAGGAATCCGCCGATACCTGGTCCAATCATAAAACCAAAGGACATTGCTGCCCCTATCATCCCCATACCTTTTCCGCGTTCCTCGTACGTTGTGATGTCAGCCACAAATGCCATTATAGGAGGTGCCACAAATGCAGATCCAAGGCCACCTAAAAAGCGTGCCAAGAAGAGCATCCACACATCTGTAGAAAGTCCGAATCCAATTTGTGCAAGTCCTGTTACGATAAGGCCGAAAATAATGAGATTTTTACGACCGTATTGATCGGAAAGATTCCCAGCAATTGGAGAAAATACGAATTGTGCTAAGGCGAACGTTGCAATCAACATGCCAAGTACTTGTCCTGCAGCACCAAATAGTTTTAAATAATCAGGCATGACAGGAATAATAATTCCGATACTCCCCATTGCGATAAACATATTAAACATTAAAATATACAAAGCCGCCTTATTAGACTTCTGCTGGGTCATCAAATACCCCTTTCTTTCATCAAATATACTACAGTCTACCACAAGGCTTGTACATTTACTATTGACTATAAGTCTGAAATAAGAGACTTATTTATGGGGATTCTAATTA
Source organism: Lysinibacillus sp. NPDC093190 (assembly GCF_050280425.1). NCBI lineage: Bacteria > Bacillati > Bacillota > Bacilli > Caryophanales > Bacillaceae > Lysinibacillus > Lysinibacillus sp. NPDC093190. The sequence continues at coordinate 14,363 of NZ_JBNNVG010000001.1, forward strand.
TTAAAACAAATTCTGCACCCGGCTTCCCCATAGAAATTTACCATTAGCTAAACGAAAAAAGAGGCTAGGAATCAGGTGTCAATTCAGATGACCTTCCCGCAAAACGAGGGGTTGATTTCCGTTCCGACTGGGCGCTTTGCTTTCGCTACAGAAAGCAATTGTTGCTGACGCTACGTTAGCACAGAAACCATTTGTTGCTGCCGCTTTGCTTTCGCCACAGAAAACATTTGTTGCTGACGCTACGCTTTCGCACAGAGCAAAGCTTCCTGGGGGCGTCCGATGAGCCGCTTCGTTGTTGCTGTCGCTTCGCTTTCGCACAGATAAAACATTTGCTGCCGCTACGTTAGCACTACGCTTTCGCACAGAAAACATTCGCTTCGCTGCAGGGTCTCGGACCAGCACGATGCTGGTCACGAAGGCGTTATCACAGGACGTGATGGTTTTAGCCTTCGTTCCTCTATTGCTGACCCCCAAGGAGTCGCCCAGTCTCCACTCCAATCAACCACTTCACAAGCATCAGTATATTTTTATAGAAAAGTAAAAAATATTACATCAAAAAAACGCAAGAAATCAACTTTTCTAAAATTGATTTCTTGCGCTTTGAGGTTATCGAATACTCATTTTAAATTCTAAAAACAGCTCATTGTATTTGCCTAAGTAATCAGGACCTAGGTTTTTATAAACTTCTAATGTTTTACGTTGTTCTTCAGAAGGATAGAAGCGCTTATCAGAGACAACTTCCTTATCCATTACCTTCATCGCTGCAATATTAGGGGTAGAATAGCCTACATAATCAGCATTTTTAGCACCTGATTTAGCTTTCAGCATAAAATTAATGAAGGCATGTGCACCATCTATATTTTTTGATGTTTTTGGGATAACCATATTGTCAAACCATAAATTTGAGCCTTCTTTTGGTACAGCAAAGTCTAATTCTTCATTTTCTGACAACATGTCAGCTGCTTGACCAGACCAAGTGAGTGCCACAGCAGCTTCATTATTAACCATCAGCGGTGTAATTTCATCCCCGATAATGGCTTTAACATTCGGCGCCAATGTGATTAGTTTATCAGTAGCTTTACGTAGCTCCTGGTTATTTAAAGAGTTGAGTGAGTAGCCAAGGCTGTTTAAGCCCATACCAATCACCTCACGTGCACCATCTACTAAAAAGACTTTACGTTTTAACGAAGGGTCCCATAGGTCCTTCCAAGATGAGAAGTCTAAATTTTCAACGAGCTTTGGATTATAAACAATGCCGACTGTTCCCCAGAAATATGGAACAGAATATTTATTGTCGTCATCAAATGGTAAATCTAAAAAATAAGGATCGATATTTTTTAAATTAGGAATTTTCGTTTTATCTAAAGGAATAAGTAAGTTTTCTTCCTTCATTTTTTCAATCATATATTCAGAAGGTACTGCGATATCGTAAGCTGTACCACCTTGTTGAATTTTTGTCATCATTGCTTCATTTGAATCAAACGTTTCATAGATGACGTGAATGCCTGTTTCTTTTTCAAACTGCTTCAGTAAATCTGGGTCAATATATTCTCCCCAGTTAAAGATTGTTAACGTATCTTTACCACTTTTCCCACCGCCGGCACTTAGGGCGTCAGCAGCATAGAACAAAAGGGCGGAAACGACAAGGATTGCGACTGTTGCTTGAATTAATTGCTTCATTGAGTTCCCCCCGTTCTTTTACTAGCGCGGCTTGTAATGAAGTAATAGCCAACTACGACGATAACTGTTACAAAGAATACTAAACCAGAAATAGCGTTTACCGTTAAGGAAATACCGGCACGAGCCATAGAGTAAATTTCAACAGATAAAGTACTAAAGCCGTTACCTGTCACGAAAAATGTTACCGCAAAATCATCAAGAGAATACGTTAAGGCAAGGAAGAACCCCGCAAAAATCCCTGGTTGAATATACGGTAAAATAACACGCATCATGACATCTTTTTTCGTTGCTCCTAAATCTAATGCAGCATCGATTAATGATTTATTCATTTCTAATAGTTTCGGTAAAACCATTAGTACAACAATTGGGACACTGAACGCTACATGTGCTATTAACACAGAAGTAAAGCCTAATTTAATACCAATCATTGTGAATAAAATTAAAAAGCTTGCACCAATAATGACATCTGGGCTAACAATTAACACATTGTTTAAAGAAAGTAGGGTATTGCGCATTTTTGAATCTTTAACAGTGACAATGCCAATAGCTCCTAGTGTCCCGATGATTGTAGAAATCAATGCAGAGAGTAATGCCACAATCACTGTGTTAATTAGAATTACGAGTAGACGTGAATCCTCAAACACAGCTTTATAATGTTCTAACGTAAAGGACTCAAAATTATTCATCGATCCGCCACTATTGAACGAATAGAAGACTAAATAGAAGATAGGTGCATACAAAACGATAAAAACAATCGCTAAATACACTCTTGCTGTAGCAGATAGTTTTTTCATCGTACGCGACCTCCTTTATCTTTTTTCTGTCCCGTAATTAACATAACGATGACCATAAATAAAATTAAGAACACAGCAATTGTTGAACCCATTCCCCAGTTTTGAGTTACAAGGAATTGTTGTTCAATAGCTGTACCCAGTGTAATAACACGGTTTCCTGCAATTAAACGAGTAATCATGAAAAGTGATAATGCAGGAATAAATACAACTTGAATACCTGATTTAACACCGTCCATTGTTAAAGGCAATATAACGCGACGGAATGTAGTAAAGGCAGATGCCCCTAAATCACGTGCTGCATAAATAAGAGCCGGATTTAAACGATCCAATGAGTTGAAAATCGGTAAAATCATAAATGGAATAAAAATATAAACGGAAACGAACACAAAGCTAATGTCAGTAAATAGCATTTGCTTCGGATCAAAACCAAATACTTCGATAAATGCATTTAATGGACCGTATAAGCCGAAAATCCCGATAAAGGCATATGTTTTTAACAAAAGATTAATCCAAGAAGGAATAATAATTAGCAAAAGCCAAAGCTGTTTATGTTTCGTCTTAGTTAAAAAATAGGCTGTTGGATACGAAACAAGTAACGTAAAGAACGTAATTAAAAACGCATACCAGAATGAACTTAATGTCATTTTTAAATAAACCGAAGAAAAGAATGCTTTGTAGTTATCGAGCGTGAAATTGCCATGTATATCTAGTAGGGAATAGTAAACAACGAGTGCAATCGGCGCGATAACGAAAAACGCAATCCATAAAACATATGGAAATAAAGCTGATTTCGAAGTCTTAGTTTGCATCTTCGTCGTCTCCATACGCCTCTAAACGTTTATCGAATTCTTCTTCTGTTTCATTTAAGCGCATTACATGAATTGCTTCTGGATCGAAGTCTAAGCCAATTTCTGTCCCTACTTCAGCTTTTTTCAATGAATGTACAAGCCATTCATTCCCATCTTTGTCATAAGTGGATAATTCATAATGCACCCCACGGAACAATTGAGTATCAACTTTCACGACAAGTTTGCCTTTATCGATTGTTGTCATTTCTAAATCCTCTGGTCGAATGACAATATCAATTTTTTCGTTTGGTCTCATACCTTGGTCAACACATTCAAAAACTTTACCAGCAAATTCTACTTTGAAATCTTCAATCATTACGCCAGGAACAATATTTGATTCACCAATAAAATCAGCAACGAAGCGGTTAATTGGCTCATCATAAATATCTACTGGTGTACCAGATTGTTGAATTTCACCTTCACTTAAAACAAATATTTCATCACTCATCGCAAGTGCTTCTTCTTGATCGTGTGTGACAAAGACAAATGTTTTCCCAAGGCGTTGTTGTAACTCTCGTAGTTCATATTGCATCTCTGTACGTAGCTTTAAATCTAAAGCAGAAAGAGGCTCATCCAGTAAAATTACTTCAGGATCATTCACAATCGCACGAGCAATAGCAACACGCTGACGTTGGCCACCTGACATTTCAGAAATTTCACGATTGCTATAGCCTGCTAAGTTAACGAATTTTAATGCTTCAGCAACACGGTTTTTAATTTCACTTTCAGGGAGTTTTTTTATGCGAAGTCCAAATGCGACGTTTTCAAAGACATTTAAATGAGGAAATAACGCATAATCCTGAAAAACAGTATTTACTTGGCGTTCATTTGCTGGCACGGAGTTGATTTTTTTATCATGAAAATAGATATTTCCTGTAGTCGGTTCTGTGAATCCAGCAATCATACGTAAAATAGTTGTTTTACCACAACCAGAAGGACCTAGCAGTGTATAGAATTTTCCCTTTTCTAGCTCCAAGTTAATGTTTTTTAAGACGACCGTGCCGTCATTATAGGACTTTGAAACGTTTTCAAAGCGGATAATCGAATTCGTTGTCATAGATGTGCCTCCTTAAGCTATAAATATGAATCCGTTGCGACAAGTAAAATTTTTGTTTCATCAGCATGTGCATTAAAAATTTGATGATTATCTGTCGCATCAAAATAGAGAGCATTACCTTCACTCGCTATGTACTGCTCATCTCCTAAAACGAGACGAATACGCCCTTCGACAACATAAATAAATGTTTCCGAGAGTGAGGGCTCAAACTGTTTGAATTCCCCCTCAGCAGCAAGTGTTAAGAAAATAGGCTCCATCTCTTTTTCGTTTGATGTAGGAATGAGCCACTGAATTTCATATTTTTTTTCTTCATCTGTATAAGTGGATTGATCTTCCTCTGTATATACAACCTTTTGTTCAGGTGATTCATCATCGAAAAATTCCTTAGGTGTTGACCCTAAAACTTCTAATATTGAAAATAAAGATTCAATGGAAGGTGAATTAAGATCACGTTCTAATTGAGAGATATACCCTTTACTTAAATCTGTACGTTCTCCAAGCTCCTCTTGGGTAAGACCTTTTTTTAAACGAAGCGCTTTGATTTTTGCTCCTATTTGCATCTTTTCCCTCCTAGAAGAAGTTTAGCAATCATAAACTTTTGAAATATGAAGTTTACTTTAACGAAACTTTTAGTTTACTAAAACCATTACAATTATACATAATAATAAAGAATTTGCAATCGTTTTTTATGAAAAAAAAGAAGATGAAATTTTTAGAAATTATACATAAATATCGCATAGAAAAATTTTGTTTAAATAAGAATAAAATTGTTAAAAATAGCTAATAAATATGCTGTAGCAGCTATACCATTTGGGGATTTGACGGAAATTTGTCAGATAATTTAAAATGCGCACTTTTGTGAAGTTTACTTGTTTGAAAAACTACGATTACTCTGTTATCGTAGAAGACGAGTTCGCTGGTGCGAATGGAATATATACACTACATATTTAATCGGAGGGATTTATAATGGCAGAACGCATGGTAGGTAAACAAGCACCTAACTTTACAATGGAAGCAGTACTTCCAGACAAATCATTTGGTAAAGTATCATTAGAAGACATTAAAGCACAAGACAAATGGACAGTTCTTTTCTTCTATCCAATGGACTTCACTTTCGTATGTCCAACAGAAATCACTGCAATGAGCGATCGTTACGATGAGTTCGAAGACTTAGATGCAGAAGTAATCGGTGTTTCTACTGATACAATCCACACTCACTTAGCTTGGATTAACACTGACCGCACTAAAAATGGTCTTGGTGAGTTAAAATATCCATTAGCAGCAGATACAAATCACGAAATTTCAAAAGAATATGGTGTATTAATTGAAGAAGAAGGTATCGCACTACGCGGTTTATTCATCATCAACCCAGAAGGCGAATTAAAATACCAAACAGTATTCGATAACAACATCGGCCGTGATGTAGATGAAACTTTACGTGTACTTCAAGCTTTACAAACTGGTGGTCTTTGCCCAGCAAACTGGCGCCCAGGTCAAGCAACTCTATAATTTAAGAAGAGTTTTTATGTCAGGCATTGAACTGAATTCGAGGCTTGGCGAAATTGATCATTCAAAAATAAAGAGTCCCCACAGCAAGTTTGTGGGGATTTTTTTAAACTTGATATAGAAAAAGGTTCATCACCAAAAATTGTGGATGACTTTTGTTAAAACGTCTACTATGTAAATAAGTTGATTGGAGTGGAGGCTGGGCGATTCCTTGGGGATTAGCGATAGGGGAACGAAGGCTAAGAGCATCACATCCTGTGATAACGCCTTCGTGACCAACATCGTGTTGGCCCGAGACCCTGCAGCGAAGCGAAGCGGCTCATCGGACGCCTCCAGGAAGCTTTGCTCTGTGCGAAAGCGAAGCGACAGCAACAAAGCGCCCAGACGGAACGGAAATCAACCACACGTTTTGATAATGGTCCTAGAAAAAGGAAAAAGGAGAATGTTTTATGAAACTTCGTGAACAAATGCCTGAACTTGTAGGCGCAACGACTTGGTTAAATGGTGAAGTAACAAAAGCGGAATTAGTAGGCGAAAAACCAACATTAATCCACTTTTGGTCAGTTAGTTGCCATCTATGTAAAGAGGCAATGCCGGATGTGAACAATTTCCGTGACCAATACAAAGATGAGTTAAACGTTATTGCAGTGCATATGCCACGTTCTGAGGAAGATACAAATTTAGAAACAATCAAATCGGTAGCAGCAGAACATGACATTGTTCAACCAATCTTTGTAGATAGCGAATTAAAGCTAACAGATGCTTTTGAAAATCAATACGTACCTGCGTATTTTGTGTTCGATAAAGATGGTCAGCTTCGTCACATGCAAGCTGGTGGTAGCGGTATGAAAATGCTAGAAAAACGTGTGAATCGTGTTTTAGATGAAATGCGCAACGCATAAAATTGCAGATTAAGAGGCGAGGATATTTTATTCCTCGTCTTTTTTATGGAAAAAAGACGGGAGGGGAATCGGAGAGGTATCCTAGTTACCTGAACGGAAAAATCGGGCGGAACGTTCATAATCCGACCCGATCGAAAAAGCCCCAAGCCAAGCGTCCTAAGAAGTACCCTAAACAAAAAAGAGAACCAAGTGACCCTAATATGACTAGTATTCCTACAAAGGTTTCTATTAGATGTCTTTTATTGACGAATTGTCTCTTGTTTTGACGATACATATAGCAGAGAATACGTTACAATAATGGTATAGTAGTTTTCGGAGGGATTTTTAATGATGAAAAAAGAGTTTGCTGTCATTGGACTTGGACGTTTTGGAGGAAGCATCTGCCGCGAACTAATGAGTCAAGGCGCACAAGTTATGGCGATAGATCATTCCTCAGAGCGGGTGGACGAGTTTGCTTCCATTGCCACACAGGCCGTTATCGCAGATTCGACGGATGAGTCGGTATTAATTTCATTAGGTATTCGTAATTTTGAGCATGTTATCGTAGCGATTGGTGAAGATATTCAAGCTAGTATTTTGACGACTATTATTTTAAAAGAAATAGGCGTGCAGCAGATTACTGTAAAGGCACAGAATGATTACCATGAAAAAGTTCTGCGTAAAATTGGTGCAGATTTTGTCGTGCATCCTGAGCGTGATATGGGGATACGAATTGCCAATAATATGCTGTCTAATACAGTGCTTGATTATTTGGAGCTTTCGGATGAACATTCAATTATGGAGCTTAAGGCCAATGATGCGATTGCAGGTTACTCCATTATGGATTTAGATATTCGTGCAAAGTATGGGATTAATATTGTAGGTCTTAAGCGTGGTGCAGATATCATCGTGTCTCCACAGGCGAGTGATAAAATTTTGCTAGGAGATATTATGCTTGTCATTGGGGCTGATGTAGATATTAACCGCTTTGTCAAAAAGGCATTGAATGGATAATGAAAATGAATAAACGAAGATGGAGACTAGTTATATTTGCTGCAATTATTCTTATTGGCGCTTTTACATTGCAGTTTCGCGAAAAAAATGAGGAAGAGGCTATTTCTCACGTTTTAGATCACGCAGCAGAAATTGATGCAGTCGAGCTATTTAAAGGAGAGCAATCTTTATTTAGAGTAACAGGTCAAGATGCAACAGCCTATATTGAAAACTATCCTCTAAGCCATGTTAAGAAACTAAGCAAAAAAGAACGAACTATATTTGAAGAAAAACCACTCTATCATATTGTCTACGAAATTAAAGGAGAGCCTTTATATGAGGTGGATATTTTAAAGGTCGCGATTAGCTCTGAGCTAAGTGAGGAATTACAGCAGATGGTTTTTAATATTGGGGATCAGCAATATTTGATATATTGGGCAAAAGAGAAAAAAGCACTCGAGCAATCGGCAAGTACGCAACGCTTGCTTGAACAATATGTTAAATAAAAAGGGGTAGTGAAACAGCAACTAGCTGTCATCACTACCCTTTCTTGATAAAGCAAATTAATGGATAATCAAGGGCATAGTTTTCGTCTAGGCTAAAGTGCTAGGATACAATAGTAGTTTTTCCCTGAAGTGCACGTTCTTGCATTTCTACATCAAACTCTTTTTCAGATTTTGATACGACTACACAAGCTACACCGTTACCAATTAAATTTGTTACGGCACGTGCCTCAGACATGAAGCGGTCAACACCAATTAATAGCGCAATTCCTTCGACTGGAATCATTGGGAAGGCAGCAAGTGTCGCTGCTAATGTGATAAAACCAGAACCAGTTACACCAGCTGCTCCTTTGGATGTAATCATTAAAATCCCAAGAAGTGTAAGAATCTGAATCCACGTCAATTCCATTCCGTATGCTTGTGCAATAAATAATGCAGCCATTGATAGGTAGATGGAAGTTCCATCAAGATTGAAGGAATAACCAGTTGGTACTACTAAACCAACAACTTGTTTAGAGCAGCCAAAGTTTTCTAATTTACGCATCATAGATGGCAAGGCAGATTCAGATGATGAAGTACCAATTACTAAGAAAATCTCCTCTTTAATATAAGCAATAAATTTAAAAATGTTGAAGCCGAAGAATTTTGCGATTGTTCCTAAAATAAAAACTACGAATAAGAACATTGTAATGTATACTGCAGCCATTAATAGACCTAAGTTGCCTAACGATTTCAAACCAAAATTACCAATCGTATAGGCCATTGCACCAAAAGCACCTATTGGAGATATTTTCATCACCATGCTTACGATTTTGAAGAAAATTTCTGCCACTTGTTCAAAAAATGTGATGACAGGTTTTGCAGGTGCGCCAATAGAAGCAGCAGCTAAGCCGAACAAGATTGCAGAGAATAACACAGGAAGTAATTGTCCTGTTGCAAGTGCACCTACAACGTTTTCAGGAATAATGCTAGAGATAAAAGCACCTAAGCCTTGCTCAGACTCTGCTGCAGCAGATGTATATTTTGAGATATCGGCTTCGGGAGCACCTGATGTATCTAAACCTGTACCAGGGCTAACGATCAAGGCAACAGCAATACCGATTGCTAAGGCAATGGTAGAGACAACTTCGAAATACAGTAACGCCTTTCCTCCGATTTTTCCAACTTTTTTCATATCTCCCATACTACCGATTCCGATTACAACTGTTAAGAAGATAATAGGGGCGATTAACATTTTAATTAGCTTAATGAATAAGTCAGCCAGGATTTTAAGGCTTGCACCAAACTCAGGGAAGATAGCCCCAACAATCACCCCTAGAATAATTGCAGCTATCACCTGAACGGTCAGATTTTTCAGTAATTTCACTTTATGCTACCTCTTTTCTAAATTTTCTCTTTGATATCGTTTTCACTAGAATTATCATAGCGAATCCTTTTAGAAAAAAGAGGTTTAGAAAATAAGAAACATATCGTTCATTAAGTACATTCATCCATATTTTAAATAAAACGTAGTGTTTTCAATAACTTAAGCTGTTATGATACTCTGCGAATAATTTACTATTGTTATAATACAAAAATAATTATTGAAAGAAAATTTAGTTTTATGTCAATTTTTCGTAATATTGTTCATTAAGTTCATGACTTTCTCCTACTTATGTCAACTAAAAGTGTTGTCAAAAGATTTTTTTGAAGATAATCTTAAAAGCATATCATTGATAGAAGTGACATTCTGAGCCTGAGTAAAATCCGCCCATTAAGCTTTTCTAATAGTGAAATGCAAATTTGGAAAGGAAGGAATATTAAATGATAAAAATGCCTGTAAACGGCAAAATCCTGTTAGTGACATTTTTAATCATTGCATTCTCCTTTTTACTTGGTGGCATTTTTGTACTTGGAAACCTCTTAACTGAGCAAGAAAAGGAGTTTGGTCAGCGTGCTATGCTCGTTGCGCGGACTGTATCAAATGTGCCAGAAATCAGTATGCATTTGAAAAATGACAATATTAAAGAAGCGGCGAAAAATGTCAATAAAATTGTAGATGGAATTCGTGTTGTTAATAAAGCAGAGTATATTGTTGTAATGAATATGGATCGTATTAAACTATCTCACCCAGTTAGTAAAGAAATAGGGCAGCGTAGTGAATCACAGGATTTAAATGCTTCCTTTAGTGAGCATTATTATGTATCGAAGGCGCAAGGGGAAGCCGGTGTAATGATTCGAGCTTTCGTCCCCATCATTGATGACAAAAAAGAACAAGTAGGTATTGTCGTTGTAGGGTATTCACTGCCAACTTTTATAGAAATGTTGCAAAATTATGAGCATGAAATTTTTATAACTTTTCTTATATCGCTTGTTTTTAGTATTTGGGGGGCATATACACTTGGCCGACATATTAAAAAGCAAATGTTTGGGCTTGAGCCTCATGAGATTGCAAAGATGTATGTGGAACGAACAGAAACGTTCAATGCTATGCATGAAGGCATTATAGCGGTCGATAAAGGAATGAATATTACAATTTTTAATGAAAAAGCAGCTGATATATTAGGAGTTACTAGAAAGATAGAGGATTGTATCGGGGAAAAGATTTATGATGTTTTACCTGACACACGATTGCCTGAAATTGTTGAAACAGCAACACCAGTATACAATCAAGAGCTCTACATCAATCATCATAGTATTTTGAGTAATCGTGTCCCGATTATTGTAAATGGTGAGTTAGTTGGAGCAGTTGCTATGTTTAAAGATTTAACAGCAGTGAAAAAGCTTGCGGAAGAAGTAACAGGTGTTAAAGCATTTGTGCAAGCACTGCGTGTACAAACACATGAGCATAAAAATAAGCTTCATACTATTGCAGGACTTCTGCAATTGGGACATACAAAGCAGGCACTTGAATACGTTACAGCTACTACCGAAAATGAAGCTTCTTTAACGAAGTTTTTGAATGAACGCTTTCATAATGAAAATATTTCAGGATTATTGCTAAGTAAAGTTAGTTATGGCAAGGAATTAGGCATACAAGTAGAAATCGATCGAAAAAGTCATTTTAAACGCTTTCCACCATTATTAGATCACCACGATTTTGTCGTCTTGTTAGGAAATTTAATTGAAAATGCATTTGAAGCGCTAAATGTTCTTTCAAAGGATGATAAATATGTAGCGATTTCTGTAGATGAGCATGACGGTGTGCTAGCAATTGCTGTTTCTGATAATGGAATCGGGATGTCTGAAGGGGTGCAAGCTCGTATGTTTGAAAATGGATTTTCTACAAAGGCAAGTGAGAATCGCGGTATTGGCTTGCATCTAATACATGAAATCGTAAGAAAAGGTAATGGCGATATTGAGGTAGTTAGTGAATTTATGAAAGGGACAAGTTTCTTAATCTTATTCGAGTTAGGGGAAGAGTAGATGGATGTAATAAATGTGTTATTAATTGAAGATGATCCGATGGTACGAGAAGTGAACAGGCAATTTATTGAGCAAATCAAAGGATTTTCACTGATAGGCTATGCTAGTAATGGGATAGAAGGGGTAGAGAAGATTAAACAATTAAACCCTGAACTTGTCTTTATGGATATTTTTATGCCAGAGCAGGATGGTATTATTACGCTAGGAAAAATTCGTGAAGAACATATTCCAGTTGATGTTATTGCCGTAACTGCTGCGAATGATATGTCTACTGTGCAGCGAATTTTACACCTAGGCGTCTATGATTATATTATGAAACCTTTTACGTTTGAACGAATTGAACAAACTTTAAAGAATTATCAAGCTTATAGAAAGAAAATAAGTGGTATGCAAGATCTAACACAGCATGATGTGGATCATCTAATGCAGCAACGTATCCCTGAGCAAATAGTTGTTCCTCCAATCACTGAGACAATCATAATTGACGAGCTACCAAAGGGTTTTAACCGAGCAACATTAGACAAGGTACTTGCCTTTATTCAAGAGAGTAACGAAGCCGTATCAGCGGAAGAAGTGTCCACGTATATTGGAACGGCTCGTGTAACAGCTCGACGTTACTTGGATTTTTTAGAAAAACAAAATTTATTAAAGGTGGATATACAATATGGCAGTGTGGGACGTCCTATCCATCGATATTATATTTAACTTCTTTCAGCAATTATTTTCTGTACCGAAAGCGTAGCGACAGGTACAGAAGTCTCCCTCCTCTAATCTGAATTGGTTGTCTTATAAAGCTGTTTAATACATCTTTTATAGGGCACCTTTTTGTTTTTGGTTTCTCACCAATATACGGATTAGATTCTTGGAAGAAAGGGTATAGAGAAAAATAGACTCAAAAAGAGAGAATAAAATATGCTTTAACCCGAGAGACAAACTTGCTTTGACGATACATATAACAGAGAATACGTTACAATAATGGTATATTGTTTTAAGAGGATTTTTTTATCTAAAAAGAATCTGCTGTCAATGAACAGACGTATAAAGTTTCAAGAAAGCATATGGGGAGTAGGTTTAATACATGTTCAACGTTCGAAAAGAGTCGCTATTTAAATTTTTGAAAATTCTATTTCCAATAGCACTTTTAGCAATAGCAATTTATGAAATTCTACAAACGATAAGTGGGATAGATGTTCATTTGCTTCAGAAAGAAGTCAATGAATTGCAGATATGGAAGCTCTTATTTATTCTTTTTATCACCTTCTGTGCTATTACACCGATGATTTTTTATGATGTTATTTTAGTGAAAATGTTAGGAATCAAAATAAACAATCGTATTTTGCTGAATCATTCATTTATTGTGAATACCTTCTCAAATCTTATTGGCTTTGGTGGTTTAGTTGGCGTATTTCTGCGTAATTATTTCTATTCGAAATATAAAGAGGATAAGGAAGACTTGTTAAAAAGCATTGCCTCCGTAACACTCTTTTATTTAACAGGAATTTCGCTGTTAGCCTGGATTATGTATATATTCTTTTGGGACTTCCCAATGTTAAAAGAAGTACGATGGTTAAAGATAGCAGTTATTCTTGTCAGCTTATATGTTCCAATTTTTATTGCTATGCTCATCATTCGCAATAAAAAATCAGGTTCTATAAATCCAAAGATTTCTCTTCAATTGATTGCAACTTCAGTAACTGAATGGCTTGCGGTCTTTTTAGTTATCTGGATATTAACTTTTATTTTAAAGATACCAATAGAATTATCCGGATTAATTCCCGTATTTCTAATTGCTTCCTGTGCGGGAATTGTCAGTATGATACCTGGTGGAGTTGGCTCATTTGACCTTGTTTTTTTATGGGGGACTCAAAGCTTAGGAATCGCTGATGAAAAGGTTCTTTTTTTATTAATTTTGTACCGGATTGGCTACTTTGTGCTTCCATTTTTGGTCTCTTCTCTTTTATTTGTAAAAGAATATTGGAAACGTTGGAATCAATCATGGGATGACTTGCCAAATGTTATTCTTCAGAAGCTGAGTCACATGTTATTAACGATATTGGTATTTCTCTCTGGCATTGTATTATTGCTCTCAGCATCGGTTCCGGGTATTTTAAGTCGACTAAAAATAGCTCAAGAATTTTTATCTTCGCCAATCATGCATGTCTCTCATCAACTAACTGTTGCAGCTGGTTTTATTCTCTTAGGGTTATGTAGGGGGATTAAATATAAAGTAAAAAGGGCATATCAGCTTAGTCTTATAGTGCTAAGTAGTTCCGCAATATTTTCAATTTTTAAAGGCTTGGACTATGAAGAAGCTATTTTTTTACTGATTGTCGCAGGGCTGTTAATTGCCTCAAAAAAACAATTTTACCGTGAAAGTTACGTTTTAACATGGGGAATCGTTTTGATTGACCTTGCTGCAGTGACAATCATTACAGCGATGTATGTATTGATTGGTTATGTGAACTTGCCTTCTTCCAAAATTCGTATTCCAGCCGCTCTACAGGAATACATCATTACAGATTACCGAGACCTATTTTATAGTGCAGTAATTGGCATCCTAATAGCAATTGTCATTTTTTATATAGGCTATTTTATCCGCGCACCTAAGAAAATGGAAAAGCTTTTATCAAGTGAGCAAGAAGAGATCATCAAAAATCATTTGATGACCTATAAAGGGACGGAGTATTCACATTTAATTTTTTTACATGACAAATATGTACATTGGAATAAAAAAGGTACAGTTTTATTTTCTTATCAAATATTTGCTGATAAGATCGTTGTACTAGGAGATCCAGTGGGAAATGAATCTGATTTTTTATCTGCTATTCAGGAGTTTTTGGAAATGGCAGATAAGCATGGTTATACACCAATCTTTTATGAAATTAACAATAAAATTTTCCCTTCATTACATGAGCATGGGTATAGTTTTTTTAAGCTTGGCGAGCAAGCTTTTGTAGATTTAGATAAGTTTACACTTACTGGTAAAGGAATGAAGGGACGTCGAGCTGTAAAAAATAAATTTGAACGAGAAAATTTTACAGTTGAAGTAGTAAGCCCCCCTTACTCACAGGAATTAATGAATGAATTGCAAGAAGTATCAACGAAATGGTTGCAGGGAAGGTCAGAAAAAGGTTTTTCTCTTGGCTTTTTTGATGAACACTATTTAAGCACTTCTAACATTGCCGCTTTACGTGGTGCAGAAGGGGTTATTGGCTTTGCCAGTCTCATGCCAATGTACGATAATGACGAAAGACTCTCAGTAGATCTCATGCGTTTTAAGCCGGGAGCACCGTCTGGAACGATGGATTTCATTTTCCTGTCGCTCTTTGAATGGGCAAAAGCAGAAGGCTATCGCGTTTTTAATATGGGGATGTCGCCATTATCAAATGTAGGACAGTCTAGGTATTCCTTTTTGAGTGAAAAAATTGCAGCACAAATATTTTTACATGGCCAGCACTTCTACCATTTTAAAGGATTAAAAAACTTTAAATTAAAATATGCAGATTTTTGGGAGCCAAAGTATATAGCGTATCGAAAAAAATCTTCATTGCCTTTTACAATGGCACAAGTCACGTTATTAATTGGCAAAAAGAGAAAATAGATAGCCGAGTTCTTACTTTGCTTGCTAAGAGAAGAGTGGGAAGCTCAATAATCATTTTAATTAAATGCTGGTCGTACAAACATAATTATTTAGACGAAAGTATTCGCTCGGCCAATCCAAAAGAAGATGCATTGCAAAATTACTTTGCAATGCATCTTTTTTTATTATGGATTTTTATAGTCAGAAGAAAGATAAGGGCCGGAACGCCGGACATCGCTGATAAAAGAGCCGGAATCGCTGATAAAACATCGAACATCGCTGATAAAAGAGCCGGAATCGCTGATAAAACATCGAACATCGCTGATAAAAAAGCTAGAATCGCTGATAAAGTATCGAACATCGCTTGAAAACATTATGAATGTGGTATTCGGTATTCCAAATAGTATTTATTGGGCTTCATTACACGATGAAATAAAATATATGTAAAAAATGTAATTTTGTATTTGATTTTCCATTGGAGCTTTGTAATAATAGAGAAAATTTTAGTTTTGAGATAGGTGGTGATAAGTACAAATTTTTGTATATAGAACCTTTATGAGGCGGAGAAAGGCTCAAACGGTAAGTGAATTAGGGGAGGTATAGTACCGTGAAAAATTATATACAATACAATGCATTTCAGAATAAAGAGGTAATAATTGCGATACCTGCGCTTGGTGAACGTAAAGAAATGTACGCAGCATTAGCGAGCACCTTACCAGAAGCCCGTATGACTGACCTGCATCGTGCAGGCCTAAGCACAAAGCCGATTCCGGACGCAATTATGCCAAGGCATAATTGATAAAGAAAGGAGTTCGATAAAGATGTTAATAAGAGAGGCAATACGTGAAGATGCTGAACAGATCATAGCTGTCATAAAAAATGCGGAAGAGTCTAATTTAATGTTATTCGGGCCTGGTGAACGAAAGTTAGAGACGGAACAATTTACTAAATTTATCGAGAATATTCACAATAACAGTCATTCAGCTTTATTTATAGCTGAAATAGAAAAGAAAGTAGTTGGTTATTTAATTGTTCAAGGTAATAGCCCATCTAGAATAGCCCATCGAGCCAATATTGTCGTAGGTATTCATAGTGATTATAGAGGCCAGAAAATTGGCACGGCATTATTCAGTTACCTAAACGATTGGGCAAAAGAAAAGGGCATGTATCGCTTGGAACTGACAGTAATGGCGAACAACACTGCAGGTGTAGCATTATATGAAAAAATGGGATTTGAAATTGAGGGGGCTAAAAGACATTCCTTATATGTTGATGGGGAATACATGGATGAATATTGTATGTCAAAATTATTGTAAAAAAAGGAGTATCTAAATGAATCCAATAAGAAGCAGTAGCAGTATCAATATTGGTATTTTTTCTCCATCATCGCCAGCATCCGTCAGTGCCCTTTCTCGATATAAGCGTGCAAAAGCTTTTCTTGAACAAAGAAATATAAACTTAATTGAAGGAAGTCTAACTGGTAAATCTGATATTTATCGTTCTGGTACTCCAAAAGAGCGTGCTGAAGAATTAAATGAATTACTACGAAATCCAAACGTCCACATCATCATGGCGACAATCGGTGGTACAAATTCAAATAGTATGCTGCCATACATCGACTATGAGGCGTTTCAAAGTAATCCAAAAATCGTTGTTGGTTATTCTGATGCAACAGCGATTTTACTCGCGCTTTACGCAAAAACAGGAATTACAACTTTTTATGGTCCAGCTTTAGTTCCTTCCTTTGGTGAGTTTGAGCCATTAGTTAATGATACATATCAATTCTTCGAGAACTACTTTTTTAAATCGCAATCATTATCTTACGAAATTCCAATCCCTACATATTGGTCAGATGAACCTGTCAATTGGCTAGAAAAAACGGTGGAAAAAAAGTTATATAAGAATGAATGGTTGACGGTTCAAGAAGGAGTTACTGAAGGTAGATTAATTGGTGGCAATGTAAATGCTATGTATGGATTTATTGGTACTTCTTATTTCCCGATAATTAATGATGGAGATATCTTATTAATAGAAGATTGCGCTAAAAATACAGCTATCGTTGAGAAAAATTTTGCGATGCTGAAATTACATGGAGTATTTGAAAAAATAAGTGGCATTATTTTAGGTAAGCATGAACGCTATGATGATTTAGGGACTGGGCGTAAACCATATGAAATACTCCTTGAACAGTTAGACGGCATTGATATCCCGATTTTAGCAGAATTTGATATTTGCCATACTCACCCGATGCATCCAATTGCTGTAGGAAAACTAGTAAGATTAGATGCCACGGCCAAAAAAGTCTATTGTATTGAGAAATGGTTGTAAATTAAATAAGCCCTGCTGATTTTTTGCAGGGCTTAGTCCAATTATGAATTAACATAGTCATCGTCTGTAATAGCATACATTTTCACATTTTGATGAATTCCCTTAACAAACATACTTTTTCGTAAAATACCCTCGAAAAGCATACCTGATTTTTCCATCACTTTTTGAGAACCAATATTCTCCTCAAAGCATCGAGCTTGAATTCGCACTAATCCTAATTCCTTAAAGCCAAAATCGATTAGTTTTTTTGCCGCTTCAGTCGTTATCCCTTTATTCCAATAAGCTTCAGAAAGAACATAACCAATCTCCGCAAATTTATGTGTTTCGTTAATTGAAACGAAGTCAATGGTGCCAATCAATTTTTGCTCATATTCAATACCCCAAAACAAGTGTTGACCTTGTTGATAACCGGTTAAAATCAATGCAATAAAATCCTTTGTTTCATCTAAACTTTTATGTGCGTCCCATGTCACATAACGAGCTACATGTTCACTGGAAGCATAATGAAATATGGCTTCTACGTCATTCAGTGTAACTGGCCTTAATGTTAATCTTTCAGTTTTTAAAACAGGCACTGCTTGTTTTAAATCGCTCATAAAACTCTCCCTTCATTATGAAACCGTCTTAGTATTAATTATAGCAAGACTTGCCTTTTATGATAGAGCGTATTATTACAAAGTGAGTGGGGCGCGCTTATCGTATATTTTCTATAAAAAATAAAGAGGCTGGGACAAAAGTATTTTAGCTAAAGTAAAACCCGAACAAATTTGCAAGACACTCATACGGTGTTTTGCCATTGTTCGGGTTTTCTAAATACAGTGCTTAATTTATTTGAAAGTAATTCGGCTTTCGCAAAGAGCTAATTAGTTATGTCCCAGCCTCTTATTTTTAAAAGTATTTATTAATCTTCTTCAATATCTTTTCGGTTTTTCTTTAACATTTTAGATAGCATTTCATAAACGATTGGTACAACTAATAATGTTAATAGTGTTGAAGATAGTAAACCACCGATTACGGTAATCGCTAGGTCTTTTGAAATTAGACCACTACCACCATTACCAAGTGCCATTGGAATCATCGCACCGATTGTTGCTATGGCAGTCATTAGGATTGGACGTAAACGAGTTGCACCTGCCTCTAAAATGGCCTCGCGCATAGCAAGTCCGTCACGTTCCATATGGATAATGCGGTCTACTAATACGATGGCGTTTGTCACAACGATACCGATCAGCATTAATAGTCCCATCATAACAGAAACAGAAATTGTTTGACCTGTGACGAACAAGCCGACAAATGCACCAATTACTGCGAATGGTAGTGAGAACAGGATAGCAAATGGTGCTAAACCTTCACCGAATGTTACTACTAGGATGAAGTAAACGATAGCAATTGCAGCTAACATTGCAATTCCAAGCTTCGTGAATGTTTCTTGCATATCTGCAGCAACACCTCCAACGCCAGTCGTTACACCTTTAGGTAAATCTAATTTATTGATTTTTTTATCAGCCGCTGAAGTTGCTTTTGAAATATCGTCACCGATAATCGTACCAGAAACTTTTGCGAAATATTCACCTTTTGAGCGAGATAATTTGTTTAATGTAGTGCCTTCTTCTACTTTTACTAACTCGCCGATTGTCATTGTTGTGCCTAAAGCTGTTTGGATTTTAGTAGCTAAAACATCATCAATAGATTTGGCCGCAGCTTTTTCTTCATGTTGTACAATAACATCAATATCGTCACCATCATACTGAACTTTAGTTAAAACTTCTGGTGATGTATTTTCATTTAAAGCCATTACAATTTGAGCAGTAGTTAATCCGTATTGTAGAACATTCTTTTGATCTACTTTTAGGACATGCTCAACAAATGGATCTTCATTATCAGACTTAATGTCTTCTAAACCATTAACTTCTTTTAATGCACCTTCCACTTGTTTCACTGCTTTGCGAAGATTATCTAGATCTTCACTATATAATGTGTAACTTACTTCATTTGAAGACGACGACATTGATGAGAAGTTTTGAGATTTCCATGCTCCTGATTGACCGATGTTAGTTACATAGTCTTCAACTTCACTACGTGCTTCAGGGAAGTCCTTCATATCTGGATCGAAGATGAGGTACATTAAGGCACCACCAGCACCGCCACCCATCATCATTGCCGAAGGATCAACATGTTTAGGGTCATTGATCGAAACTTGTAAAATATTAACGTCTTTACGTTTCATTAATTCTTTTTCTACTTTTGCAACATTTGCTTCTGTATCTTTCATTAGCTCGCCTGTACCAGGAGTATACGTTAAGTACATAACCTTATCTTCTTGTGAGCCCATGAAACTGAAGCCAATAAGTGGTGTTAAAGCAAGAGAACCAACAAGCAATACAATCGCTATAACTGATGTAATGATTTTATGATTTAATGCTTTCAATAATACACCTTTATACCAAAGAGCTAGTTTACCAACTTCTTTATGTTGACTTTCTTTTTTCTCACCGTATATTTTTTTACGGAATAGGAAGTGAGATAAAGCTGGAACTATTGTAATCGCCACTATTAATGAAGCACCTAGCGCAAATGACATTGTTAACGCAAACGGCATGAATAATTCACCAACCATACCGCCTACAAACATTAGTGGGGCGAAAACTGCTACAGTTACTAATGTAGAAGAAAGGATTGGTTTGAACATTTCAATTGTCGCTTCACGAATAAGAGCACGACCTGTTAGTTTTTCTTCTTTTAAATGGATACGTCGATAAATATTTTCAACAACTACAATTGAGTCATCGATGACACGACCAATCGCCACGGTTATCGCACCGAGAGTCATAATGTTTAATGTGATATCCATCCAGTTTAATAGTAGTAATGCCATGAATACTGAAACTGGGATAGAAATAATCGAAATAATTGTTGATTTGAAATCACGTAAGAATAGTAGGATAATTAATACGGCAATGGCACCACCGAATACTGCTTTTTCAATCATTGTGTAGACTGAATCTTCAATCGGTTTACCTTGGTCAAGTGAGATATCCACTTTTAAGCCGTCTAATGATTTTTCTTCGTCTTTCATTAAATCTTTCACTGCATTTACGACTGTTACCGTATTTGCATCTTGACCTTTAACGATTTGAATCGCAATCGCATCTTTGCCATTTGTACGTGATACAGATTGTACTTTACCTTCTACATCAATCGTTGCAATATCGCCTAAGCGCACGAATGGTGAAGGATTTGTAGCTGAAGGTGTGACTGGGATTAATAAGTCTTTTAACTCATCGATAGATTTAACTTTACCGTCTACTGAAACTGCTTCTTCACCAACAGTAAATTGATATAAACCAAGTGATAGTGACATATCACTTGCTTGAATCATTTGCTTGACAGAATCCTCTGTTAAGCCAAGAGCAGCCATTTTTGCTTTATCATATTTAAATGATACTTCATTAATGTGCTGACCATTGATAGTTGCTGAAGCAACGCCATCAATTTTTTCGATTTTAGGAAGTAGGATGTTTTCTACTGTTGACGTTAATCCAACAATATCTTCCTTAGAGCTACTAACCGATAAACCGACAACAGGCATCATATTCATGCTAATTGCCATAATTTGTGGCTTTTGAGCACCTTCAGGTAATTTTATACTATCTAAAGCGGACTCTAATTGGCGCTTTTTCGCATCCATATCAATCCCGTAATCATATTCAACTTGAACTTGTGCTACGTTTGAAGAGGATGATGAGTAAACTGCCTTTACATCTTCTAAGCTTTCTATTGACTTTTCAAATGGAATGGAAAGCTCATTCATGATCTGTTCAGGTGTTGCGCCAGGATAAACACCCATTACAATTAAATATGGTATAGAAATATCAGGTATGGATTCCATCTTCATTCTTGTACCTGAATAAATACCAGAGACAGTGATGATAATTGTTAATAACCACACTGCCAATTTGTTTTTCAATACGAAATTAACTAAACCTTTCACCTTCACACCTACCCTTATTGACTAACTAGATTTCGTTATTTATACTAATGACTAATCGGTCATTTGTCAATGAAATACACTAGGAGAGAATTAAAAGTATGTTAAAAAAGCAACTTATTATGGAGAAAGCATTGGAGCTATTCTCAGAACAAGGCTTTGAAGCTACATCTGTACAACAAATTACAGAAAGATGTGGAATTTCAAAAGGTGCATTTTATTTATCTTTCAAAACAAAAGACGAGCTTCTAATTTCCATGGTAGAATATTATCTGCAACAGTTTGTTACTGACGTTGACCAAGTAGTCAGAAGTTCGCTTAGTAAAGATATCATATTAGTTGAATTTTACAAAAGTATTTTTCAAGCGTTTAAAAACCATGCCGCATCTGCCCGTGTGTTTTTTAATGAGAAAGTACTTCTTACAAAAAAAGAGTTGTTTCAGAAAATAATTGCCTATGATGTCGAGATGTCTAAGTCGATCATCTATATGCTGGAGCAGCTATATCAGGATGAACTCCACGAAACAAAATATGATGTCATGTATTGCATTAAAGGGTTTATGAAAAGTTATTCAGAACTTTTTATTTTTTCTGATATACCACTCGATTTAGATCAATTGGCTAAATCTCTAGCTGAAAAGACGGAAATAATTGCACGGCATACGACAATTCCTTTTATAACCGAAGAGCTCGTTCAATTAACAGCAAAACCTTGTAATGAAGAACTTTCACAGGAATCTTTGCTAGGTTTAATCGACCAACATCTAGATGGCATAGAAGATACTATAGAACGCGAGTCTCTAGAATTATTAAAATACCAAGTTGAAAATCCAACCTATAGTAAACCGATTTTAAAAGGTTTAATTGAAAACATACGCTTAAAGCGAGATTATAGTTGGGTTGCTTATGTAATAGCTAAATACTTTAATATTTAGGCATAAGGATAGGATTGATTGGTTACTCTATCGGGTGGATCCTCTTTTATCTTCATTCAGAAGATATTTTCTGTGTGATAGCTAAAATTTCGCCAAATCGAAATTGATGGAGATTAAAAAATGGTTGTACGAAAAATTGAAGTGTTTAGTGGCAATTATGTAATGGTCTAGGTGATTAGAATTGATTGCTACAATAGAGTCGTTATAATATATACGAAAAAAAGAACAAGGAGGTTTCGAAAAAACGAAAATTAAAAAACTACGCAATTTTGCGTAGTTTTTTTAATGAGGTTAGACCTCCATAATAATCGGTAAAATCATAGGGCGACGTTTTGTTTTTTCAAATAAATATGGTCCTAATACGTCAGTGATTTCATTTTTTAGCTCAGTCCATTGAGGCGTTTTGCCTTGAATTGTCTCGTTCAGGTGACGGTTTAACATTTTTTGCGCTTCATTAATCATCGTACCTGACTCACGCATGTAAACAAAGCCTCGTGAAATAATGTCTGGGCCGGAAACAATTTTTTGATTTTCCATATCCACACTGACAACAACGATCACTAAACCTTCTTCAGAAAGAATGCGTCGATCACGTAATACGATATTGCCGATATCTCCAATACCATTGCCGTCAATATAAACGTCTCCTGAAGGAATACGACCTGCTACATGTGCTTCGTTGGCACTTAATGCTAGCACGTCACCATTCTCCATAACGAATGTGTTTTTAAGTGGAACATCACAATCTTCTGCTAGATGAGTATGCATTTTCAACATACGGAATTCACCGTGAATCGGCATAAAGAATTTTGGCTTCATTAAGCGCAGCATCAATTTTTGTTCTTCCTGAGAACCGTGACCAGAAGTATGGATATTATTAAGTGCACCATGAATAACTTCTGCACCAGCACGGAAAAGTAAGTTGATGATCTTGTTTACACTTACTGTATTTCCTGGTACTGGCGAAGAAGAGAAGATAACTGTATCACCAGGCTGGATTTGGATTTGACGATGTGTACCATTGGCAATACGAGAAAGAGCCGCCATCGGTTCACCTTGAGAGCCTGTACATAATATCATTACTTCATTAGCTGGAAGACGATTAATGCTTTGGGCATCAATAAATGTATCCTTTGGTGCATTAATATAGCCTAGTTCACGACCAATTGTAATGGCATTATCCATTGAACGTCCGAAGACAGCAATTTTTCTTCCGTATTTTACTGCAGCATCTGTTGCTTGTTGTAAACGGTGAATGTTAGACGCGAAAGTTGCAAAAATAATACGGCTATCAACCTTACGGAAAATTTCATCGATACTTTTTCCGACTGTACGCTCTGACATTGTGAAGTTCGGCTTTTCTGCATTTGTACTATCTGAAAGCAAGCACAGTACTCCATCACGGCCGATTTCAGCCATTTTTGTTAAGTTGGCTGGCTCGCCTACTGGTGTAAAGTCAAATTTAAAGTCACCTGTATGCACGATGTTACCAGGTGGTGTTTTAACAACAATACCGTATGCGTCTGGAATACTATGTGTTGTTCTAAAGAAGCTAACAGATGTTTTTCTGAACTTAATAACATCCTCTTCTTTAATTTCGATAAGCTTTGTAGTACGTAGCAAGCCATGCTCGTCTAACTTATTGCGTAATAAGCCAAGTGCAAGCTTACCACCGTAGACAGGGACATTTACTTGACGTAATAAGTAGGGAATACCACCAATATGGTCTTCATGTCCATGCGTAACAAATAATCCTTTAATTTTGTCGGCGTTGCGTACTAAATACGTGTAATCCGGAATTACATAGTCAATGCCGAGTAAGTCGTCTTCTGGGAATTTAATACCGGCATCAATTAATATGATTTCATCTTGAAATTGAACGCCGTAAGTGTTTTTGCCGATTTCGCCCAGTCCGCCGAGTGCGAAAACAGCTGCTTGGTCATTTTTAACAAACTTCATGTTTGTTAAATTTCCTCCAAGATGAAGTTCGGACTTGCTTGTTCGTAGACTAAATAGTTACCTTCAAGCAGTTGAACGAACTCGATGTTGTAGTTTCGGTCTTTTAGCTTTTGACGTACTTCGCGTTCTGAAGCAGCTTCAAGGTATAGACTTTTAGTATTTTCGCGAACTGGAATTTCATTTGCATTTTCTTGATAATAAACTTTGTAAATCATAGTTTGCTCTCCTTTTATTGCGTACAATTTTATTGCACCTTTGACTAATACCACGCACGTACTACAAGAAAAAACAGCAAATTTCTAGATACTAAGGACGAAATTAGGCGTTTGAAGTTCTTGTATCTCAATGCTACAATCCAGACGTAATTACAACAAGGTGTAATTGAATAAAGCAATGAGACAGTGGTTGCACATAGCCAAATAAATGCATTTCCTTTATATTATCACGCAGTTACTCTAAAATAAAGAAAAGCCCTTCAAATAATGAAGGGCAAATGTTAGGCAATTGATTTTTTTCCGAGTATGCCGCGAAGTTGCTTCAACAATTTCCGTTTGAGTTTCTTCAGCATGGCACATCACTCCTTAGGATTATTATAACAAAAAATATTACCTCTGTAAAGTTATTAACCTTTGCAGCATATTACATAATGAAGGGGACTATAAGATGAAGAAAATATTATTTTTTGATGTAGATGGTACACTTTATAATAGTGAGAAAATATTACCTGCTTCTGCGAAAGAAGCGCTTTTTGAAGCTCGTCGTAATGGATATGAGCTAGCGATTGCAACTGGACGTGGACCTTTCATGATTCAATCCTTACTAGAAGAGTTAGATATTAATACGTATGTGACATTTAACGGACAATATGTTGTTTATCGTGGTGAAGTTGTCTATACAAATGGTGTTGAGAAAGACGAGCTAGCCAAAATCATTGCCTTTGGTGAAGCGCGAAATGAACCTGTAGTATTTTTAGACGACAAACGAATGGTTGCATCTGTAGGAAATAACGATAGGGTAGTAGAAAGCTTAAATACATTAAAATACCAGTATCCAACTATAGACTCAACTTATTATATGCAGAACGATGTCTATCAAACACTTATTTTTATGGAAGAAAAAGATGAACATTTATATCGTGAAGCATTTCCAAACGTGCAGTTTGTACGTTGGCATCGTTATTCTTGTGATATTTTACCAAATGGAGGCTCTAAGGCTGTTGGTATTGAAAAGATCCTTAAGAAAATGGGGCTGACATTAAATGATGCCATTGCTTTTGGGGATGGTATCAACGATATTGAAATGCTGCAGGCTGTTGGGGCTGGCGTAGCGATGGGGAATGGGCATGAGAGAGTAAAGGCTGTTGCTACCCATATTGCCGAGCATGTAGATGAGGACGGTCTTGCTAAAATCATGCGCCAATTAAATATTATCTAAAGAAGCTAAAGAAGCAACTAGTTGTAAAGAATTGACTACAACTAGTTGCTTTTGTATTTAGTAAATTATTCAGTGTCTTTGTTTGTATTTACAAGTTTCAACTGTACACCTTCATCTGTGAAATGATTGATAGTGTCTTTAGAGAGTGCGTAATCAGTGATAATCATATCTACCTCATTTACTGGACAAACTTGAATAGCGACATCTTTGTTGAATTTCGAAGAGTCCGCTGCTATATATACAGTTTGAGAAATATTTATAATTTGTTTACATTATGTAAGGTTATCGAAAATTATATGGCGGTGATAAACAATGAAGATTGAAGCGATTATTTTGGATTGGGCAGGTACAACTGTTGATTTTGGTTGCTTTGCTCCTGTGAATGTTTTCCTTACAGTTTTTGAAGATGCGGGAATTAAGGTAACGCTAGAGGAAGCGCGTAAACCGATGGGGATGCTAAAAATTGATCATATTCGTACAATGCTCGAAATGCCTAGAAATCGTGAAGCTTGGAACCAAAAATATGGCCGAGATTTTACGGAACAGGATGTCCTAGCTTTATATATGCAGTTCGATTCAAAATTAATGGAATCATTAGCCACTTACACAGATCCGATTCAGCATGTGAAAGAAACGGTACAGCGATTAAAAGAAGAGGGTATTCGTATTGGCTCTACGACGGGATATACAGACTCTATGATGGCGGTAGTGACTCAACATGCAACGGCAAAAGGATATGAACCTGATTTTTTAGTAACGCCTACTCAAGTAGGAGATAAAGGACGCCCATACCCATATATGGAGGCATTAGGTATTAAGGCAACGAAACAAGTTGTGAAGATTGGTGATACAACTTCAGATATTCAAGAGGCTCTAAATGCAGGCGTATGGGCTGTTGGTGTTATTGTTGGAAGCTCTGAGATGGGGTTATCTGAAGAAGAGCAGCGACTAGCTATTGAAAAAACAGCACGAATATTTAAAGAAACAGGTGCACATTATACGATTCAAACGATGAAAGAGTTGCCCGCACTGCTGGGAGAAGTTAATGAACGTTTAGAACGAGGATTAGTTAATGCATAAAAATAATGGGGGTATTTAAGTTTAGACTAATTGAAAATTGGCAGTGACGGATAGAAGATCGCAACGAGGTTGGAAAGAAAGTAGACCCCCGCAGTTTACAATAACTGCAGGGGTTTGCTTTCTTTCTGTGCTCCTAATCGCGCTCATATGGTATAGAATCTGGAATTTCCACAAATGGATTTTTTTCATTGATGCGATCGTAAAACATAATGCCGTTAAGGTGGTCTAATTCGTGTTGGAAGGCTATAGCAGGCAAGCCTTTAAGTCGCATTTTTTTCTCTTCACCGTCAATTGTTTTAAATTTAACTGTGACGCGAGCATGACGTGGTACATAGCCTGGAACATTGCGATCTACAGAAAGGCAGCCCTCACCCGCTGCAAGGTATGTGTTTTCTACAGAGTGGCTAACGATTTTTGGGTTGATTGCAACAAAACTTAATTGTTCGCCATTCTCATCTGTTAAATGAAGGGCAAACATTCGATGTAGGCTATTTACTTGATTGGCAGCTAATCCAATGCCGCTACGTAAATTATATTTATCTGCAATTTCAGGATCTTGGCTGTTTATTAAGTATTGAAGCATATTTTCTGCAAGCTGTCTTACTTCATCAGTTAAAGGGAATTTAACCTCTTCAGCTTTTGTGCGTAAAGTCGGATGACCTTCGCGAATAATATCATCCATTAAAATCATATATGAATCTTCCTTTCAACTTTGTAGTGCTTACTTATAATTATACATCACGAATTAAAACAATCACATGAAAAAAGACCTTATTTGAATATACTTAAAAAATTTTTCTATAGCTATTAGATTGTCTAGAACTGGGGCATTCTACTATTGGTAACATGTAGGGAAACTTAATAATTGTGTACTTTCAATAAGTTGTTATATTACAGTTCTTGTTAATCAATGGTACAGTATAAAACAGAGTTCTTTAATCGTTATTTTAGAAAAAATCTTTGTTTGTACGCGTAATATATGATTGACCGACAGTATTTTATTAAGTATACTGAGTGCAAAGAATAAGTTGTACTAGTTGAAATGGTGATTTATTTTAATACAGCTGAAAGGGAGATGTGACAAATGGGCAATAAAAACAATAATATTTTTGACGCTAAACAAACGCTAACTGAAATAGAAGATAAGTTTGAAATGTTTCAAATTTTGAATGAAGAAGGCGAAATTATAAATGACGAGGCAGACCCAAAGTTATCTGATGAGGAGCTAGTTGAGTTAATGACGCGTATGGTTTATACACGTATTTTAGACCAACGTTCTATCTCTCTTAACCGTCAAGGTCGATTAGGTTTCTATGCACCAACGGCTGGGCAAGAAGCTTCACAACTTGCTTCACACTTTGCATTAGAAAAAGAAGATTGGATTTTACCAGGTTACCGTGATGTACCACAAATCGTATGGCATGGTTTACCTTTAGATAAAGCGTTTTTATTCTCGCGTGGTCATTTTATGGGGAACCGAGTTCCTGAAGGTGTAAATGTATTAGCACCTCAAATCATTATCGGTGCACAATATATTCAAGCTGCAGGTGTAGCGCTTGGTATTCAAAAACGTGGTAAAAAGGCTGTGGCTGTAACTTATACAGGTGATGGTGGTTCATCGCAAGGGGATTTCTATGAAGGTATTAACTTTGCAGGTGCGTTTAAATCACCAGCAATCTTCATTGTACAAAATAACCAATATGCAATTTCAACACCTCGTGAATTACAAACAGCTGCGAAAACAATTGCTCAAAAAGGTGTAGCAGCTGGCTTACCAAGTATTTTAGTAGATGGTATGGATGCGCTAGCAGTTTACGTAGCAACACGTGATGCACGTGAGCGCGCAGTTAATGGCGAAGGTCCAACATTAATTGAAACAATGTGCTATCGCTATGGTCCTCATACAATGGCAGGGGATGACCCAACGCGTTACCGTACATCTGATACAGATAATGAATGGGCACAAAAAGACCCTCTTGTACGCTTCCGTAAATATTTAGAGGCGAAAGGTCTATGGGATGAGCAAAAAGAAGAAGCTGTTATTGAACGTGCGAAAGAAGAAATTAAAGAGGCGATCAAAAAAGCCGATGCTGCTCCAAAACAAAAAGTAACACAGTTAATGGAAAACATGTATAAAGGCGAAATGCCATCTAATTTAAAAGAACAGTATGAAATCTACAAAGAGAAGGAGTCGAAATAACCTATGGCACAAATGACAATGATTCAAGCAATTACAGATGCACTTCGCACAGAATTAAAGAATGATGAAAACGTTCTTGTATTCGGGGAAGATGTAGGTGTCAACGGTGGGGTATTCCGCGCAACTGAAGGCCTACAAAAAGAATTTGGTGTTGACCGCGTATTCGATACACCATTAGCAGAATCAGGTATTGGTGGCTTAGCAATCGGACTTTCTCTACAAGGTTTCCGTCCAGTACCTGAGATACAGTTCTTCGGTTTTGTTTATGAAGTAATGGATTCAATTAGTGGTCAATTAGCACGTCTGAGCTATCGTAGCGGTGGCGTCTATAATGCACCAGTAACAATCCGTTCTCCGTTTGGTGGTGGCGTGCATACACCTGAAATGCACTCTGATAGCTTAGAGAGCTTAATGACAGCACAGCCAGGTTTAACGGTTGTTGTCCCATCAACACCATACGATGCTAAAGGCTTACTAATTTCATCTATTCGAAATGATAACCCAGTAATTTTCTTAGAGCATTTAAAATTATATCGTTCATTCCGTGAAGAGGTACCTGAGGAAGCATACGAAATTCCACTAGGTAAAGCGGATGTAAAACGTGAAGGTAAAGATCTAACAATTATTGCCTACGGTTTAATGGTTCACGAAAGCTTAAAGGCTGCAGAAGAGCTAGAAAAAGAAGGCCACTCTGTAGAAGTTATTGATTTACGTACAATCCAACCAATTGATATTGAAACAATTATTGCGTCAGTTGAAAAAACAGGTCGTGCAATCGTTGTACAAGAGGCTCAAAAACAAGCAGGTATCGCTGCAAATGTTGTGGCTGAGATTACAGAACGCGCGATTTTAAGCTTAGAAGCACCTGTACTTCGTGTGGCTGCACCAGATACTGTGTACCCATTCCCACAAGCTGAAGGTGTTTGGTTACCGAACTATAAAGATGTAATGGAAACAGCGAAAAAAGTTTTAACATTCTAATGTAGCTTCTAAACTTGAAGGAACTGTAAATAGAAAGGATGGGTACACATGGCATTTGAATTTAGATTACCTGATATAGGCGAGGGTATTCACGAAGGCGAAATCGTGAAATGGTTCGTTAAAGCTGGAGATACAGTAAAAGAAGATGATATTCTTTGTGAAGTGCAAAATGACAAAGCAGTGGTAGAGATCCCTTCTCCGGTTGAAGGGAAAGTAGAGGAAGTTTTAGTAGGAGAAGGCACAGTAGCGGTTGTTGGTGATGTCTTAATCCGTTTTGATGCACCTGGCTATGAAGACTTAAAGCTAAAAGGTGATGACCATGCTGAAGCGAAAACAGAGGCTCAAGTTCAAGCGACAGCTGAGTCTGGTCAGGAAGTAGCAAAGGCACCTGTTGAAGGTGAGCAGGTTCCAGAGAAAACTCCTGAAAAGACTGTAGCTGTAGTTGAAGATAATAAGCGTATCATTGCAATGCCTTCCGTACGCAAATTTGCACGAGACAATGATATTAATATTCGTGAAGTTAAAGGTACAGGCAAAAATGGTCGTATTTTAAAACAAGATATTGAGAATTTCCTAAAAGGTGGAGGCGCTGCAGAGGTTGAAGTAGCACCAGTAGCTAATGAAGAAGCGGCTCAAGAAACTGCTGCACAAGCAGCACCAGTAGTACTTGAAGGTGAATTCCCAGAAACACGTGAGAAAATGTCTGGTATTCGAAAAGCGATTGCAAAAGCGATGGTTCATTCGAAACAAACGGCTCCACATGTTACACTAATGGATGAAGTCGATGTAACAGCTCTAGTAGCACATCGTAAAAAATTCAAAGATATCGCTGCTGAAAAGGGTGTAAAATTAACGTACTTACCATACGTAGTTAAAGCGCTTATTTCAACTTTACGCGAATTCCCAGAATTTAACCGCTCATTAGATGATGCAACGCAAGAAATTATTCAGAAGCATTATTACAATATTGGTATTGCAGCAGATACAGAAAAAGGCTTGCTAGTACCAGTTATTAAGCACGCAGATCGTAAATCTGTTTTTGCAGTATCAAACGAGATTAATGAATTAGCGACTAAAGCGCGTGAAGGCAAGCTGGCACCACATGAAATGAAAGGCGCTTCGATGTCGATTACGAATATCGGCTCTGCAGGAGGACAATGGTTTACTCCGGTAATTAATCATCCTGAAGTAGCGATTTTAGGTATTGGTCGAATTTCAGAAAAACCTGTAATAAAAAATGGTGAAATTGTAGCCGCACCTGTGTTAGCATTATCATTGAGCTTTGATCATCGTATGATCGATGGAGCCACTGCGCAAAATGCTTTAAATCACTTAAAGCGTTTGTTAAGTGAACCAGAATTATTATTAATGGAGGCGTAACAAAAATGGTAGTAGGAGATTTTCCAATCGAAACAGATACTCTTGTCATTGGTTCAGGTCCTGGAGGATATGTAGCAGCAATTCGTGCAGCTCAAACTGGCCAAAAAGTAACAATCGTTGAAAAAAATGTACTTGGTGGTGTGTGCTTAAACGTAGGTTGTATCCCATCAAAAGCATTAATTTCAGTAGGTCACCGTTTTGAGCATGCTAAACATTCAGATGACATGGGTATCATCGCTTCTGATGTGAAATTAGACTTCTCAAAAGCACAAGCTTTTAAAGACAGTGTTGTTAAAAAATTAACTGGCGGTGTTGAAGGCTTACTTAAAGGTAATAAAGTTGAAATTGTACAAGGTGAAGCTTATTTCGTTGACGCTCATTCAGTGCGTATCATCAATGGTGAATCTGCTCAAACTTACACATTTAACAATGTAATTATCGCAACGGGTTCTCGCCCAGTTGAAATTCCAACATTTAAATTCTCTGATCGCGTACTAAATTCTACTGGCGCACTTTCTTTACAAGAAGTACCAGGTAAATTAGTCGTTATCGGTGGAGGCTATATTGGTACAGAGTTAGGCTCAGCTTATGCTAATCTTGGCTCACAAGTAACAATTATCGAAGGCGGAAAAGATATCTTAGCTGGTTTCGAAAAACAAATGACACAAATCGTGAAAAAAGGCCTTAAAAAGAAAGGCGTTGAAATGGAAGTAAACGCATCTGCAAAAGGCGTTGAAGAAACAGAAAACGGCGTAGTAGTAACATATGAAGTTGGCGGAGAAGAGAAAAAAGTTGAAGCTGACTATGTATTAGTAACTGTAGGTCGTCGTCCAAATACAGATGAAATGGGCCTTGCTGAAATCGGTATTGAATTCGGTGAACGTGGTCTTATCAATGTTGACAAACAATGTCGTACAAATATTCCAAACATCTATGCAATTGGTGATATTGTAGCAGGTCCTCAGCTTGCTCATAAAGCATCTTACGAAGGTAAAGTTGCTGCTGAAGCAATCGCTGGTGAAAAATCAATCGTTGACTATTTAGCTGTTCCTGCTGTATGCTTCACAGATCCAGAAATGGCAACAGTTGGTTATAACGAAGATCAAGCGAAAGCAGAAGGTATCGAATACAGTGCAGCGAAATTCCCATTCGCAGCAAATGGTCGTGCACTTGCATTAAACCAAACAGAAGGTTTCGTGAAGCTTGTTGCGCGTAAAGAAGATGGCTTATTAATCGGTGCTCAAATCGTAGGTGCTGGTGCATCTGATATGATCGCTGAAATGGGCTTAGCAATTGAAGGCGGTATGACTGCTGAAGATATCGCGTTAACAATCCATGCTCACCCAACATTAGGTGAAATTACAATGGAAGCTGCTGAAGTATTACTTGGCAACCCAATCCATATTGTAGCTAAAAAATAATAAGGCTTATGAAAACGGCTATGAAGCATTTGCTTTGTAGCCGTTTTTTTGTATATTACTTGTAATTTTGATAAAGTAATTATATCGAATGAATATTCGAAAAATATAATTCAGTTAGGAATCTATTAAATGCCGGATAGACTTAGTGAAAGTGTCAGATAGATCTTGTGAAGTGCCGAATAGATCTCAGACATTGACTGCTAGATGTCCGAAAATGATAACAATATTTATGAAAAAGAGAAGTTGAACAAAAAACTGGGGTGATAACAATGGAACTAGGCTTAAAGGGGAAAGTAGCGGTTATTACAGGTTCAAGTAAGGGAATTGGTTATTATACAGCGATGCAGCTTGTGAAAGAGGGGGCGAAGGTTGTACTTTGTGCTCGTGGTGAAAAGCAGCTCCAAGTGGCCGCTGGCTGTATTAAAAACGAAACAGGCGAGGACGTATTAATTGTACCGACTGATATTACAAAGGAAAAAGATTGTAAGTACTTAATTGAACGAGCAGTAGAACATTTTGGTCGCCTTGATATTGTTATTAACAATGCAGGTACAGCTTCAGCTAATCCATTTGAATCGGTTAGCAGTGAGCTATGGCAGGCTGATCTAGATTTAAAAGTGTTTGGTGCTGTTAATTGCTCAAAATATGCTGTACCTCATTTACGTAAGGTTGGTAGTGGTGCAATTGTAAATGTGACCGCGGTAATGGCTAAAACGCCACCAGCAAGCTCACTTCCTACTACCGTAAGTCGTGCGGCAGGGCTTGCGTTAACAAAAGCTATGAGCAAAGACTTAGGTAAAGATAATATTCGTGTGAATTCTGTTTGTATTGGGCTTATTCGTAGTGATCAAATAGAGAAGAAGTGGAAAGAAGAAGCGCCAGAGCTATCGTGGGAAAATTATTCTCGCAAGGTAGGTCAAGCGATTCCGCTTGGTCGCGTGGGGGATACTCAAGAAGCAGCAAATGTCATTACTTTTTTAGTATCAGATGCAGCAAGTTATGTGACAGGAACTTCTGTAAATATTGATGGCGGTTCAGGACATGCATTATAGAGTAATAATTTTTTGAAAAGACTATTTAGCGGTGTCTAAAAATGAATGTAGAGCAGTTTTTAGACAACCTCTTTATTTAATGTATAGAAAAAGGATGGCTCAAAGTGTTTTGGAGTTATCCTTTTTTTCTATTGTTTTCCTAAAATTATAATAGACAGAAAATTCCTGCAGATGTAGAATGAACGTTATAGGGGGTGAAATGTGGCGAAATGTTGAACGAGAATTTTGCTTTGATGTTAAAGAGGGTTGTTTTTATTATTGTTCAGATTGGGATACTCTATATTTTTTATTATATGGGTGTCGGTATTGTGGCTTTACTACATGTACCTCTTCCTGGAAGTGTAATTGGATTACTATTATTAGCACTAGCACTCAATTTTAAAATAATTAAAGTTGAGTACATTCAAGATGGAGCAGGCTTTTTAATTGGTGTATTAACCTTGTTTTTCATTCCTGCAACAGTAGGAGTGATTGACTATCCTGAACTTTTTTCAACAACTGGCCTATTGATTATGCTAGCCGTTATAGCAAGCACGCTAATCTCTATTTATGTTACAGGATTACTTAGTCAAATGGTTGAGAAAAAAGAGCTGGCTAAAAAAGAAGCAGAAGCCATTGTAGAAGAAGGGGAGGGGGAATTAACTGTTGATTGAAATTATTGTTGTCGTAGGCACCGTTGTCTTGTTCGTGTTATTTACAAAGCTTTATCAACGATACCCACATCCTTTAATGATCCCACTAGTGACGACAACTATCGTCAGTGCAGTCATATTATTAGTTTTTAATATTCCATATTCTACTTATATGGAGGGAGGAAAATGGCTTCAAAAAATGCTAGGTCCAGCAGTTGTAGCCCTTGCGTATCCTCTATATAATCAGCGTGAGATCATTATGAAATATAAGTATGCAATTTTGTCAGGTATTTTTATCGCTATGATTACGGGCTTGGCGACAATATTTGTTATGCTGAAATGGATTGGCGTCAATAAAAGCTGGCTACTGACGGCCTTGCCTAAATCATTAACGACACCTGTAGGTATGCAGGTGAGTGAGACAATTGGCGGCATTCCACCATTAACAGCTGTACTCGTAATGCTAGCAGGGTTTGTAGGCGCTATTATTGGACCGTTAGTCATTAAATACGGCAAAATTGATTCAGCCGTTAGTAGAGGTGTTGCAGTAGGTAGTGCTTCACATGGCGTTGGACTTGTTAAATTAAGAGAATACGGAGAACAAGAATTATCAGTAGGCTCACTATCTATGGCTTTAACTGCAATTATAGGCGCATTTTTATGTCCACTATTTGTTTATTTATTTTTGTAAAAAAAACTATATACAGAAATCTGTATATAGTTTTTTTAACTTTTTTCGATAATAATTTGAATGGTATGAGCAAGTCCTGTGTGGAGCATACCTTCATTTCGTACTTGTTCACCTGTGAAAAAATGGATGATTTTATAAGGTTGACACCATTTTAGAACATCTAATGGGTCATATAAAAAATCAAGCTGTTTTGGGCCACCCGAGGCGTAAGGTAGTTGATAAATTGAATAAAGTTCCATCATAATACGACCGCCAGATTTTACAGAATCTACAATTCGCTTAAACACTTCTTGTTGCTGTTCAGTTTGAAAATGTCCAAACACCATAAGAGCAGCATCAAACATTTCTACTGGTAGTTCATCTTGCAGTAAGTCAGTAAGCTTTGTTTGAACTGTAACATTATGTTTTTCTGCGAGCTGTTCTGTTTTTTTAAGACCGCTTTCGGCATAATCAAAGGCAGTTACTGTATGTCCCTGTATAGCTAAAAATACAGCATTTCGACCTTCACCTTCGGCATATGCAGCCACATTTTCATAATCCTTTAAATAGTGTACATAGTCTTCTATAAATGCATTTGGGTGCTCACCATAAACATATTCGATTGTTTTGAATCGTTGATCCCATGTGTTCATTCCATCACTCCTTTACTAAATATTGTAAGTGAAGTAAGCTCTAAAATCGAATTTTTTGCTTAGTTCATGAAAGCAACTATGCGTTGCGAATTAGCAAATAACAACTTCTAGAATAAAGTGTAATAATCCATTATTATTTGATCAAAATCCTATAAGTTGGAGGTGAAATTCAATGAATTTAGAAAACCGTCTAAAGGAATTGAGAGAACAACATAAGTATACACAGGATGATGTCGCAGGTTTTTTAAATATTTCAAGACAATCAGTTTCTAAATGGGAGTTAGGAAAGGGATATCCTGATATTGATAATTTAAGAAGGTTAAGTGATTTATATAAAATTTCTTTAGATCAGCTTATTACTGGGGAAGAAAAATATCATACACTAGAAGAGTCAGCCCCAGCTTCAAATAAATCCGATCACAAAACTATTGGGGATTTTTTGTGGAGGCATTGGTGGCTTATGTTCCCTATATTAGGTATGATCTCTACTTGGTTTTATTATTATTAATTGACAAAAAGCTACCTCATTGTGAGGTAGCTTTGCATTAAATAATAGGTTTGCGTTCTTTTATGACGCGAATGGTTTTTAATGTTGTGTCTTCAGGTCCTTGAACAGGTAAACCAGCTTCAATATTCATTTGAATATAACGAATATTTTCTTGAGTAATTATTTCCCCGGGAATAAAAATCGGAATACCTGGGGGATATACCATAACGAATTCTGCACAAATACAATTATCCGCTTCTGCAAGAGGAACAACTTCAGTATCTGCATAAAATGCATCGCGTGGTGACATGGCAAGTGCAGGAATTCCAGGTACATTGACCACTGTTTCAGTAATAGCAGCCTCTGAATCGAATGCCTTTGACATACGACTAAGGGCATTGATGAGGAGATTAATTTCCTTTTTCGTATCAGCTAATGTCACTAAACATAAAATATTGTATAGATCCGATAATTCTACTTCAATATTTGCATTGTGACGAAGCCATTCTTCAGCTTGATGACCAGAAATACCTAAATCTTTAACACTTATTAGTAGCTTTAAAGGATCCATATCATAAGTTGCTGATGAATTTAATTTTTCTTTACCAGCACATTTTAAATGTGGAATTAGGTTAATGCGTTTACGAGCATCCTTTGCCAAACGAAGTGCATCACCAATTAAATCATAACCATGGATTGCTAGCTGACGTCGTGCTGTGTCAAGAGAAGCAAGTAATGGATAAGATGTCGATGTCGTCGTTAGCATCGACAGGACAGCTTGCACACGTTTTGCAGAAACAAGTCCTTCACGAACATTTAAAATAGACGTTTGAGTCATAGAACCACCAAGCTTATGTACGCTTGTTGCTGCCATATCAGCCCCAGCTTCCATTGCGGAATAAGGAAGATCATCATGAAATTTAATGTGTACACCATGTGCTTCATCGACAACTACCGGGATGTTGCGGCTATGAACGATTTCAATAATACGCTTTAAATCTGCAGAGAAGCCGTAGTACGTTGGATTAATGACAAGAACTGCCTTTGTATCTGGATAAGCATTTAAAGCTTTTTCAACAGCTTCAGGCGATATTCCATGAGAAATACCGTATTCACTATCTACTTCAGGATGAATAAAAATCGGGATTGCACCAGCGAAAACAATCGCCGACATAATGGATTTATGAACATTCCGCGGTACTAGAATCTTATCACCTGGACCGACGATGGTCAGAATCATCGTCATGATAGCGCCACTAGTACCTTGAACGGAAAAGAATGTATGATCAGCACCAAAGGCTTTGGCAGCAAGTGCTTGTGCTTCTTTAATGGCGCCCTTTGGTGAATGTAAATCGTCTAGTGGAGCAATATTAATTAAATCAATTGATAAAACGTTGTCGCCGACGAATTCTCGAAATGCAGGATCCATACCGTGACCTTTCTTATGGCCTGGAATATGGAACTGAATTGGATGTCTATTTCGATGTTTAAGTAATACGTCGAACAATGGAGTCTCTAATTGTGACAACGCAGGTACCACCTCACTTTTTAATATTTAAGAAAACAAATGAATTATAGCACCTAATTGCATGAAAAAAAAGACTTTACAGAAAAATAAAAATAAAAGGATTTCCGGATAATTTCGAGAAATTAGTATCGTAGGAAAGGGGAGATACTATGAATTGGAATACACATGTGACAAATCTCTTAAATATTAAATACCCAATTATTCAAGGAGGGTTAGCCTATTTAGCATATGCTGATTTAGCAGCAGCGGTGTCGAATGCTGGGGGGCTAGGGCAAATTACAGCAATGAGTTTACGAGATCCTGACTTATTGCGCGCTGAGATTCATAAAGTACGAACATTAACGGATAAACCGTTTGGCGTAAATTTTGCAATTGGTATGTATGGCACTAGCTATGAGGATATGGTGCGTGTTGCAGTGGAAGAAAAGGTACCAGTCGTTACAATGACTGGCGGGAATCCTGCACCTATTTTTGATATTTTGGAAGGAACGGATATAAAAAAATTAGTACTTGTTGCTGCACGTAGACAAGCTCAAAAGGCAGAAGAACTAGGCGCAGATGCTGTTATGGTTGTTGGGCAAGAGGGCGGAGGTCATCTTGGACGCGATGATATCGGGACAATGGTACTTGTGCCACAGGTTGTAGATAGTGTGAAAATACCTGTTATTGCCTCGGGTGGAATTGGTGATGGCCGTGGCTGGATGGCTGCTCATGCACTGGGAGCAGAGGGAATTGAAATGGGTACTCGTTTTATAGCGACAAAGGAATGTGTTGATGCCTCTGAGGCTTATAAAGAAGCCTTACTCGCAAGCACCGAGGCAGATACGACTGTTATAAAACGTTCTATAGGTGCACCAGCACGAGCGTTGCGCAGTGAATTTACGGAAAAGATTTTAGAAATTGAGCGCACTACACCTACGTATGAGGCATTAAAAGATTATATTAGCGGGAAAGCAAATAAACGTTTTATTTATGATGGCGAAAAAGATGAAGGACTTGGCTGGGCTGGACAAGTTACAGGAATGATTCATGATATTCCAACAGTTGAGGAGCTTATCACTCGAATGCTTGCGGAAGCAGAAAGTATTCGGGTAAAATGGGCTTAACGACATCCGAGCAAAGTATTCAATCTAAGGAGTTTAACTGAAACTAAACCTTAGATGTGTACGCAACGATACTGCGGAATTTAAGCCTTTGGAGAGTCATACTAAATGGTAGTAGCTTTTTGCGAAACCACACTCGGAGAATAAGGAAGACACAAAAACGAAAATCAAAAGATATAAGTTGTGTCACAGTAGAGATGTCTACATTTTTTAGAAATGTATATGTTTTTTGTATCGGTCAGTAACATAAAGGTGGTTATGTCCAATGGAATACTCTTATCCGTTTTCAACTGATTGGTCAACTGAGGAAATTGTTGATGTTGTCCAATTTTTTGAAGGAATTGAAAAAGCTTATGAAAAAGGCATTAAGCGTGAAGTAATGATGGCGAAATATCGTCGTTTTAAAGAAATTGTTCCTTCACAGGCCGAGGAAAAATCGATTTTCCGAGAATTTGAAGAAGCAAGTGGCTATGTCAGTTACCCTGTCGTGAAACAAACAAAAGAAGCAACTGATGGCACGATTATTAAAGTTGCCCCGAAGCAACGGCGATAAAAAATGAGGCTAGGACAAAATTGGTCACAACCTTAAAAAGCGCGAGAAATCAATTTTAGCAACATTGATTTCTCGCGCTTTTCTGATGAGAAATTTTTTAATTTTTCTTAAAAAATATGCTTATGCCCTAACCTCTTCATAGTGTTAAAAAACAAAATGATCAAGCTTTATCACTATAAATCGAGTGATACGTCAGAAGATACATGCTTTATGAAGTGGTTGATTGGAGTGGAGACTGAGCGACTCCTTGGGCTCATCGGACGCCCCCAGGAAAGCGCACAGTCGGAATGGAAATCAACCCCTCGTTTTGCCATAGGGGCATACTTAATTGACACCTAATTTTATTGACCATTTTTTTATCTGATAGCTTAACACTATCTCTGTGTTAAAAATAAGCATATTTCATATACTACATAAACAATATAATACATTTTCCGAATTTTTTTGAAAAGCAGAGAAAAAATAAATAATTTCCTCAAACCCTCATCGACAAGAATATTCTTCAAGCAAATTTTCATTTGCTAGGGATAATAAAGTAAATTTTCCACAATATATAAATATAAGGTTTTGTCATTGGAATTGTTTTAATTATTATGCCGCAAAGCTTGAAGCGTAATCCGTCAAATTTTATTTTCCAACAATGATGTTATAAATAGGGAGTAAACGGCTAAAGGTTTCTTCCGTTAATTGATGAAGTTGACTAGCTGATAGCTTAACTGCTTGGTCTTTTGGAATATGCCGACCTACTAAAAACTCGCCTTTTTTAACATCACGTAAACGAATAAGTAAATCATCTAGCTTGTCTTCCTTTGCATCTTGCATGGAGATTGCTGCTGGAGACATATGATCCCCAGAGACAATGAAATCATCAGGAAGCTGCTGTAGCATTGCTTTGTTGGTAATTAAACGTTCTGCCATCACATTTTTTTGTGGAGCTTCATAAATAATAGCTAAGACGATGAATAAATGTGTGCTCCAAAGACCAATCTGAAAGTGAGGTAATGATTTATAACCTCGTTTGTACGGAGCGAAGGCAACCCAGCTGTCATTTGGGGGATTTATTGTTCTACGCGCATGCTTCGCAACATGAGGATAAAATTCTTCTCCAAGATGACTCGAAAAGAAGGAAGAAAAATCCTCTCCAAGCAATTGGAATTTTGGTCGTACACATAAATTTAATGCATCCATTCTCTGTTCTAAACCGTCTATTTGAAAAACATTGAAGTCTTTGTTAGTCCACTTTATTTTCGGCATTTTTATTAACTCCTTTCGATTTATAAGGTTTATTTTATAAGGAAAATGGGAAAAAATCTTATAACAAGCACTTTATCGAATGTGATAAGTTTTTGTAAAAAATAAAAAAGGAAGTGATTTTTATGAAACCAATCGTAAAAATTATACGTAAAGTCGACATTGAAAAGCAATATGAACACATTTTACAATTAGAATTAGATTATGAATTAGCCTCGCTATTCTCGGCAATGAATGAAAAAAATGAGCTTGAAATTGAAAAAAGTAAAAAACGTCTGGCTGAAATACAGCTGGAACTTGAAAGCTTGCACGCCTATGCGTAATAAAAATTTTATACCAATTTGAAAAATCACTTGCTGAATATTCCGACAGCAGGTGATTTTTATTGCTATAAAGGGTAAAATAGACAGTATATCATAATGGAAAGTTATATTT
This sequence comes from Lysinibacillus sp. NPDC093190, assembly GCF_050280425.1. Taxonomy (NCBI): domain Bacteria; kingdom Bacillati; phylum Bacillota; class Bacilli; order Caryophanales; family Bacillaceae; genus Lysinibacillus; species Lysinibacillus sp. NPDC093190. Next base: position 55,680 of record NZ_JBNNVG010000001.1, read on the forward strand.
TCAGGGAAGTATTATGTGCTAGGCTAAAAGTATAGAGCCTGAAGGGTGGGTTTTTATGGATTTACAACAAATTGATCAATTTGCGAAAAGTATTATATTTGAAGCGGGTAGTCGTATTCGAGAGGCCTTTTCGTACAATCTAGTTATCGAGACAAAATCAAGTGCCAATGACCTTGTCACAAATATTGACCGTGAAACAGAATTATTTTTTATCGAAAAAATACGAGGTTTCGATCCAACTCACAAAATTTTAGGGGAAGAGGGAATGGGAGAGAAAGTAGAGTCGTTAGAAGGTGTTGTATGGATTATTGATCCAATCGACGGCACGATGAATTTTGTGAAACAACATCGTCATTTTATGATTTCTATCGGTATTTTCATTAATGGAGTAGGCAAGCTTGGTTACATATTTGATGTAATGCGTGAAGATTTATTTTATGCGATTGCAGGCGAAGGAGCATGGTACAATGACTCTCCATTACGTAAATTGCAGTCAGTCAAAATTGAGGAATCGGTCATTGGCATAAACGCACACTGGGTAGCACCAAATCGACATATTCACCATGAAAAAGTAATTGAAATGGTTCGGAAAATACGTGGGACGCGGTCATATGGTTCAGCCGCAATGGAAATAGCGTTTGTTGTCAGTGGTAAATTAGATGCTTATGTATCGATGCGACTTTCTCCATGGGATATTGCTGGAGGTACTATTATCGCTAAGGAAGTTGGTGCCATTACCACTAATTTACATGGAGAGGGTTTTGATTTCCTGCATCAGGATACGTTTATCATTGCCAATCCTTCTATACACAAAGAGTTATTAGAAAAATATATTGTGCCTTATGTATAATAAAGGAGCCGTCTATTTTTTAGACAGGCTCCTTTTTACTATTAAAGTAGTCCTTGCTCACGCAGTTTACGTTTCATTTTAAAGGCTGTCATGAAAATGACACAAGTAGCCACAATGCCTGCTATTATACCTAATCCACTACCAACTGACACAGAATATCCGATAGAACACATTGCTAAAACAGCCGCTAATGCGTAAACGGCCATTACGAATTTTGCACGATTCATAGCCGAGCCTCCTATATTAAAAATTTATAATGCAAATATATTTTTTTAGAATGATGTAAATTCTAATAAGGACATTTCTATCCTTCTTGTGCTATAATATCACAGTTAAACATTCGAAAAAAGAATATGGAGTGGAATAATGACAAACTTACGTCAAGATCTTCGCAATATCGCAATTATCGCACACGTTGACCATGGTAAAACTACTTTAGTCGACCAATTATTAAAACAATCGGGTACATTCCGTTCAAACGAACATGTTGAAGAACGTGCAATGGACTCTAATGATATTGAACGTGAACGTGGTATTACAATTTTAGCGAAAAATACTGCAGTAAATTATAACGGAACTCGTATCAACATCCTTGATACGCCTGGACACGCCGACTTTGGCGGTGAGGTAGAACGTATTTTAAAAATGGTAGATGGCGTTTTACTAGTTGTCGATGCGTATGAAGGTTGTATGCCGCAAACACGCTTCGTACTGAAAAAAGCGTTAGAACAAAAATTAACACCAATTGTGGTTGTTAATAAAGTAGATAAGGACTCAGCTCGTCCACTAGAAGTAGTAGATGAAGTATTAGAATTATTCATTGAGCTTGGTGCAGATGACGATCAATTAGACTTCCCTGTTGTTTATGCTTCTGGGGTAAATGGTACTGCTTCACTGGATGCAGATCCAACGAAACAAGAAGAAAACATGCAATGTCTATTTGAAAAAGTAATCGAAGCTATTCCAGCACCTGTTGACAATTCAGCTGACCCATTACAATTCCAAGTAGCTTTACTTGACTATAATGATTACGTAGGTCGTATCGGTATCGGTCGTGTATTCCGCGGTACAATCGAAGTAGGTCAACAAGTAGCACTTATGAAATTAGATGGAACAGTAAAACAATTCCGTGTTACAAAACTATTTGGCTTCTTCGGCTTAAAACGTGAAGAAATTCAATCAGCAAAAGCTGGCGATTTAATTGCCGTTTCAGGTATGGAGGACATCAACGTTGGTGAAACTGTATGTCCTGTAGAACACCAAGAAGCTTTAACACCGTTACGTATCGATGAACCAACATTACAAATGACTTTCTTAGTAAATAACTCACCATTTGCTGGCCGTGAAGGTAAATGGGTAACAGCCCGTAAAGTAGAAGAGCGCTTACGTTCACAACTACAAACGGACGTTTCTTTACGCGTTGAAGATACAGATTCTCCAGATGCTTGGACTGTTTCTGGTCGCGGAGAGCTTCACTTATCTATCCTTATTGAAAATATGCGCCGTGAAGGATTTGAGTTACAAGTATCAAAACCACAAGTAATCATTCGTGAAGTTGATGGCGTTAAATGTGAGCCATTTGAGCGTGTACAAATTGACGTTCCAGAAGAAAATGTTGGTTCAATTATCGAATCAATCGGTACACGTAAAGGTGAAATGTTAGATATGGTGAACAATGGCAATGGCCAAGTTCGTTTAACATTCTTAGTTCCTGCACGTGGTTTAATCGGTTATACAACTGAATTCATGTCAATGACTAAAGGCTTTGGTATCATCAACCATACTTTCGATTGCTACCAACCATTTATTCCAGGTCGTATTGGTGGTCGTCACCAAGGTGTACTTGTATCAATGGAAACTGGTAAATCAACAACTTATGGTATGATGCAAGTAGAGGACCGTGGTACACTATTTGTAGAACCAGGTACTGAAATTTATGAAGGTATGATTGTTGGTGAAAATACACGTGATAATGATATCACTGTAAACATTACAAAAATGAAGCAAAAAACGAATGTTCGTTCTGCGACAAAAGATGCGACAAACGTTATTAAAAAGCCGCGTTTATTAACACTAGAAGAAGCATTAGAATTTTTAAGTGATGATGAGTACCTAGAAATCACGCCAGAATCTATTCGCCTTCGTAAACAAATTCTAGACAAAAATGAACGTGAGAAAGCAGCGAAAAAATTAAAAAACGCTGAACAATAATTTTTTGCTTCCATGAAAGGAAGAGGAGTCTTGGATATTAAGTCCGCTTTATTGGGTGAACTAAATGTTATTCAAGTTGCTACACAAGCAAATACAGAGGAAACAGTAAAGGCCTATGAAAAAATGGCAGGAATAACGCGTTTGTTATATGAAAACTTACCGAGCTATGATATGGCAGGCTATGTTCTGTTTGCTCTAGTGTTTTTGCTTTCTGCACTTGTTTATAAACTAGGCTTTGCAAAGAAATTAAAACTATCACAAAATATTGTTATTTATATTTTCCTGTTTTTAGGTTGTATTATATTAACATTTTTTGCGTTATATCTTCCGATGGTAGAAGGGCTCATTGTAGCAGCTTTAATTTTGATCATCTATAAAACACGTTTATGGCGTGAAAAAAGAGAAGAGCAACAAGCTACTAATCAGTGAAATAACTTTACCTTAATAGAAACAGTCTTAGCTTTGAATAGCTAAGGCTGTTTTTTTATAGAAACAAAAGTGATGAATAGAAGTACCAAAGTGACTGATAGAAAGTAATAAAGAGAGGGGCGGAAAGTGTCACACTGTAGAACAATTTGAAAAGATAGGCACCGAAATCTTCCGATATGAATAAGTTAATGCGATAGGCTTATATTCATCAATCAAGGAGGAAATGGAATGCGTTGGCTTAAAAAAGGTTTATTATTTAGTGTTGTCGCTTTGTTACTCCTTTCTTTGACAGCGTGTAATAAAACGGAGCTTGAAAAAGTCAAAGTTGGAGAAGTGACGCGCTCGATTTTCTATGCGCCGCAGTATGTAGCACTTGAAAAAGGGTACTTCAAGGATGAAGGGCTTTCCGTTGAGCTACAAACAATTGCCGGTGGCGATAAGACAATGACGGCGTTACTTTCTGATGGAATTGATATCGCCTTAGTTGGATCGGAAACATCTATATATGTAACGCTACAAGGCGCCAATGACCCGATCCAAAACTTTGCGCAATTAACACAAACGGATGGCACATTTTTAGTTGCGCGCAAAAAGATGGATAATTTTTCGTGGGATCAGTTAAAAGGCTCTACATTTTTAGGGCAACGTAAAGGAGGAATGCCACAAATGACGGGTGAGTTTGTCCTGAAAAAGCATGGCATTGACCCTGCTAATGATTTAAAGCTTATTCAAAACATTGATTTTGCTAATATTTCTACAGCCTTTGCTTCTGGAACGGGGGACTATGTACAGCTATTCGAACCAACAGCGAGCATGCTTGAAAAAGAAGGTAAGGGCTATATTGTCGCTTCGTTTGGTACTGAATCTGGGCAATTACCTTATACATCGTTTATGGCGAAGAGCAGTTTTTTAAAGGACAAAGCGAAGACGGTTCAATGCTTTACAAATGCATTGAAACGAGCACAGGATTTTGTACAAAAAGCGAGTCCGGCCGAAATAGCGAAAATTATTCAGCCATACTTTGAAAATGTAGATGTTGGATTAATTGAAACTGTGGTAGAGCGTTATAAATCACAGGGTTCCTATGCTACAGATCCTATTTTGAATAAGGGAGAATGGGATAACTTGCAAACGATCATGGAGGAAGCAGGTGAACTTCCTCAACGGGTGGATTATGAAAAGCTTGTGAATACAACCTTTGCTAAAAAGGCAGCTGAGTAATATGGAATTTTTAAAAGTAGAAAATATTAACCATAGCTATTTTTCGAATACGCAGGCAAAGGAAGTTTTACGTGATATCAGTTTAGATATTCGCGAAGGTGAGTTTGTTTCTTTTATAGGACCGAGCGGATGTGGGAAAACGACGTTATTATCAATTATTGCGGGCTTATTTTCGTCTACAGAAGGCAAGGTATACATTGATGGTGAGGAAATTTCAACACAAAATCAGTCTCTCATAGGCTACATGCTTCAGCAAGATTATTTATTTCCTTGGAAAACTATCGAAGAAAATGTCACTATAGGTCTGAGAATCATGGAGCGAAGCACTAAAACTCATAAAGTAACTGCAAATGCACTTTTGCGAGAAATTGGTTTACCGCATGTAGGGAACAACTATCCGAGAGAGTTATCAGGTGGCATGCGTCAACGGGTTGCACTTGCAAGAACTTTAGCAGTGGATCCTAAAATTTTATTGCTAGATGAACCATTTTCGGCACTTGATTATCAGTCAAAATTAAAACTTGAGGATTTGGTTGTTGAAACGTTAAAGGCCTATCAAAAAACGGCAGTTCTCGTGACACATGATATTGGTGAAGCGATTGCGATGAGTGAACGGGTATTTCTATTCTCTGCAAATCCAGGTACATTGCATAAAGTATTTGCTATACCTCCAGAGTTACAAGAGCTTTCACCTTTTGATGTTCGACAGCATCCAGCATATTCAGATATATTCCAAACTATTTGGAAGGAGCTGGAGAATCTTGGATAATACATCATTTAAACAGTATCAGCAATTGCTAAAAAAAGAAAAGCGCTATGTTCGATTATATCAGCTGATCATCTTACTCGTATTTTTCGGTGGGTGGGAGCTTCTTTCAAGATGTGGATGGATTGACCGTTTAATATTTAGTTCACCAACGAATGTATGGCACACATTAGTAGAAAAAGTGAGTGATGGTACGTTAACACTTCACGTTGGTGTTACTTTAATGGAAACGATCATTGGCTTTATTGCGGGAACACTAATAGGTACATTAATAGCAATAGTATTATGGTGGTCACCGATGATATCAAAAGTACTTGATCCATATTTAGTTATCTTAAACGCCATGCCGAAAGTTGCTTTAGGACCAATTTTAATAGTCGCACTTGGTCCAGGTTATTTTTCTATTGTAGCAATGGGCGCATTGATTTCAATAATTATTACAACCATCGTAGTTTATACAGCTTTTAAAGGGGTGGATCCAAACTACAGCAAAGTATTACAAACTTTTGGGGCAACCAGGTGGCAAATATTTAGAGAAGTTATTTTACCCGCTTCATTTCCAACGATTATTTCTACTTTGAAAGTAAATGTAGGACTTTCTTGGGTAGGTGTCATAGTTGGTGAATTTTTAGTTGCCTCAAAAGGGCTTGGTTATTTAATTATTTATGGCTTTCAGGTGTTTAATTTTAATCTTGTGCTTATGTCACTTCTCATCATCGCCTTTTTTGCCACGATTATGTATCAGGTTGTCGAGTTGATTGAGAAGGCGATTATAAAAAATAATGGTTAGACGGTTAAAGAGGCTGGGATATAAGTATATTTTATTGAAAAAATTTGACATCAGAAAAGCGCGAAAAATCAACGTTTTTTAAAATTGATTTCTCGCGTTTTTAAAGGTTTTGACAGGATTTGTCCCAGCCTCTTCATAATGTTGAAAAACAAAATGATCAAGGAATTTTTTGTGAATGTTGTGGCTTTTGAGGGTGGCTTCCGTTCTGGGCTACTTGCTTTCACTGCAGGAAGCTTTGCTATGTGACGAAAGTGAAACGACAGGAGCACTCGAATAGCCTTCCACTCCAATCAGCGGTAGAGTAGAGCTTTTATAAATTTTATTCATTTCAAAAGTGATCACTATGGCTACTCACCATAATCGAACAGAAAATATTTATAACAGTGACGCTAATGTACACCTGTTGTTGCTGCCGCTACGTTAACACTTCGCTTTCGCACAGAAGAGACCCTTTTACTATTTGGAAGGTGGATGTCGATAAAAATTAAAAGATGGGTGATAAAATGTGAAAGTTTATCGATAAAATTTAAAAGTTGGGCGATAATTCCTGAAAGTTCCGATAAAACTAAAAAGTTGGATATCATTTTGTTAAAACGCATGTTATGTGAAGAGATTGATTGAAGTGAAGGCTGGGCGACTCCTTGGGGATCAGCGGTAGGGGAACGAAGGCTAATACTTAATAGGACCCTTAATTTCATTGACACAATAGTTTTCAACAACAAAAAGGAGGTGTCTCAAATAATGAGTCACCTCCTTCAGTTGCTGTTAAAATTCTTTATCCATTTGTGGTGAAGTACGATAAAAACGGAAATTTCCTGTTTCAATGCGTGCAACGGTATTTTCTTCAATACGATCATGGCATGTACCACACATATACGTATGAATTGGTCGATTGCGTAATTTTTTCGCTAACGGTAAATTATCATCTAAATTGTTAATTGTATCGCAAATAACGCATTTTACGCGCATTGCATTCCCTCCTACTCAGCACGAATAGCTAATACATTTTTGATAGGGTTGTCTACATTGGAACCGTCTCTAAATAGCACATGAACAGGACCATCTTCTAGTAATGGCTTGCCATCTTGGCTATACTTTAAAATTAATGTATGAGCTTCTTCGATTGTAAATGGATATTCTTTGCCATCTTCACATTCAATGACGATTGTTGTTGCTTCAGGTTTAATTTCAGCATTTTTTAAGAAGGGACTTAATTCGATCCCGAAAGTACCTGTTTCCATCCCTTTGCGGTCAAATTTTCGTTCTGACTTCAATGTTGGCGGGAAAGTAGCTCCTTCCATAATCTCACGTGACCAGTGAGCACCTACTTCACGCATATATTTAATATCCGAATCTTCCTCAATTTCTTTTGCATCGAAGTACGTTTTTAAATCTAATTTACGATCATCGAAAATCCAAACAGTGGGATCTAATGTTAGTTGGAATGTAACTGCGCCTTTAATAGGAATTATTGTTTCCATAATAGAAATCCTCCTCAAATCTTGTATATCCATGAAATAGTATAACGCTAATGACTAGTGATAATAAAGAAATATAATTCGATTTCTCTATTTTCCAATGTAGACACTTGCATTTTTAACGACTAAAAGATAAACTTTATTAAGATAGAATCGAAGAAATATCAGATAATGGGGGCGTCCTCATGGATACTAAATCACAAACTTCTTTTCAAGAGAAGGCTTTGGAGCTTTTAGTTGCTGATGCAGATAAAATTGCTCGCCTCATTCGAGTACAAATGGATCATTTAACAATGCCACAATGCCCTCTATATGAAGAAGTATTAGATACACAAATGTTCGGCCTTTCACGTGAAATTGACTTTGCTGTGAAGCTTGGACTCATTGATCGCGAAAAAGGCAAAGAAATTCTCGATTCACTCGAGAAAGAACTTTCTGTACTACATGACGCGTATACAGACAAATAAAAAGAAAAAACTCAAACGCAATTTGCGATTTGAGTTTTTTTTCTAGAATGAGGTTTTCCGATGAAACAATATTTAAAACGTTATGCACAAAATTTTGATTACCCATTATTTTTTACTTTCTTATTATTAAGCTTATTTGGATTAGTAATGATTTATAGTTCAAGTATGATGGTAGCGATTGCAATAAAAGGAAAGGCGCCAGATTATTATTACCACAAGCAAGTAATCAATTTAACTGTAGCTTTTCTTGGATTTTTAGCAGCGGCATTTTTTCCGTATAAGCATTATGCAAATAAAAAAGTTATGTTGATACTTACGGCTGTATTAGTTGTACTATTTACTTGGGTAAAAGTTGCTGGTAATGGTGATGAAGCAGGAATAGGGTCTAAAAGTTGGATTTCCGTCCCCGGTTTTGGGAACTTTCAGCCTTCTGAATATGCAAAGCTATTTATAATTTTATATTTTGCTGCTGCCTTTTATCGGAAAGGACAAAAATATACACTTGAAAAGCTACAACCAAATGAAATATTTTATCCAATTTTCCTCTGGATTCTAGTTGTTGCTGGTGTTGCATTTGAAACCGATTTGGGAGCAAGTATTATTTTATGTGGAATCGCTGTTTGTGTTGTAGCAGCGAGTGGTATTCCGTTTAAAACATTTTGGAAGTTTTTCGGGGTATTAGGTGCGTTTGGAGGAGTCATCTTTGGTATACTATGGTTGTTTAAAGGGGATATGTTAACGGATAACCGTATGGGCCGTATTAAATCATACATAAACCCGTTTAATTATGAAAGTGGTAGTGGTCACCAGGTTGTTAATAGTTATTATGCCATTGGCGGAGGCGGTTTAGAGGGAAGAGGCCTCGGTCAGTCGATTCAAAAATTGGGGTATTTGCCTGAACCACAAACCGATTTTATTATGGCGATTATTATGGAGGAACTAGGAGTTTGGGGAGTTCTTATCGTTTTAGGTGGTTTAGGATTTATTGTATATAAAGGATTTTCGATTGCGTTACGCACGAAAGATCCACTAGCACGTATGATTGCGGCTGGCATTGCGAGCTGGATTGGCTGGCAAACGTTTATCAATCTTGGGGGTGTAACTGGGTTAATCCCGTTAACCGGTGTAACGCTACCTTTTATTAGCTATGGCGGGACATCTATAATTATTCTATCTTTAGCGATGGGAATATTGATCAATGTTTCTATGTTTGAAAAGATAGAAAGGAGAAAGACACAATCATAAAGGGGGATATCAATGGAATCAATCAAAAAAATTCTTGTAGCCAATCGAGGAGAAATTGCAATTCGTATTTTCCGTGCATGTACGGAGTTGAATATCCAAACTGTAGCCATTTATTCGCGGGAGGACAGTGGGGCATTCCATCGCTTTAAAGCAGATGAGGCCTATTTAGTGGGAGCTGGCAAGAAACCAATTGATGCTTATTTAGATATTGAGGGCATTATTACGATTGCTAAAGATGCTAATGTTGATGCGATTCATCCGGGTTATGGTTTTTTATCGGAAAACGTAGAATTTGCACGTCGTTGTGAAGAAGAGGGGATTGTCTTCATTGGGCCGACTTCCCAGCATTTAGATATGTTTGGAGACAAGGTGAAGGCGCGTGAACAAGCAATTGCTGCAGGTATTCCTGTTATTCCTGGTACAGATGGTCCAGTAGCTGATTTAACAGAGGTAGAGGCTTTTGCTAGCTCACATGACTATCCAATTATGATTAAGGCAGCGCTTGGCGGCGGTGGTCGTGGAATGCGCCTTGTTCATACAGAAGAGGAGCTAGCTTCCTCCTATGAACGTGCTAAATCAGAGGCGAAGGCAGCATTTGGCTCTGATGAGGTGTATGTAGAAAAGGCTATTATTAAGCCGAAGCATATTGAAGTCCAAATTATTGGCGATCAACAGGGTAATATCATTCATCTATATGAACGTGATTGCTCGATTCAACGTCGTCATCAAAAGGTTGTTGAAATCGCACCATCTAACTCAATTTCGGAAGATTTAAGAAACCGAATTTGCGATGCTGCGGTTCAATTAATGAAAAATGTCTCATACATAAATGCAGGGACAGTAGAATTTTTAGTTGCTGGCGATGATTTTTATTTCATCGAGGTCAACCCTCGTATTCAAGTAGAGCATACGATTACTGAAATGATTACGGGTGTTGACATTGTGCACGCCCAAATTAAAGTGGCAGCAGGCTACGGTCTTCACAGTGAGGAAATACACATTCCACAACAGGCGGATATTCCAATGATCGGCTATGCGATTCAAGCACGTGTCACAACGGAAGACCCAGCGAATGACTTTATGCCAGATACAGGGAAACTTATGGTGTACCGTTCAAGCGGAGGCTTTGGCGTTCGTTTAGATGCCGGTAATGGCTTCCAAGGGGCAGTAGTAACACCGTACTATGATTCATTACTAGTGAAAATTTCAACAACAGGAATGACGTTTAAAGAAGCCGCAGCAAAAATGGATCGAAATTTAAAAGAGTTCCGTATTCGTGGCGTGAAAACGAATATTCCATTCTTAAATAATGTCGTAACACACGAGAAATTTTTAACGGGTGCATTTGATACAAGCTTTATCGATACAACACCTGAACTATTTATTTTTCCTGAGCGCAAGGACCGTGGGACAAAGCTTTTAAGTTATATTGGCAATGTGACGCTAAATGGCTTCCCAGGAGTAGAGCAGAAGGCGAAACCAATTTTTGTACAGCCGAGCATCCCAAAAGTCGATAAATTAATCATTCCTCCAGCAGGGACAAAGCAAATTTTAGATGCCCGAGGAGCAGACGGGCTTGTGAAATGGATTCAAGAGCAAGAGGATGTGCTATTAACGGATACAACTTTCCGAGATGCACACCAATCCCTTCTTGCGACACGTGTACGTTCACAGGATATGTTCGGAATTGCAGACGCAACAGCGCGCATGATGCATGATTTCTTCTCACTCGAAATGTGGGGAGGCGCGACGTTTGATGTGGCGTATCGTTTCTTAAAAGAAGACCCATGGGAGCGCCTTGCCAAACTGCGTGAACAAGTACCGAATGTGCTATTCCAAATGTTATTGCGTGGTGCAAATGCAGTTGGGTACACAAACTACCCAGACAATTTAATTCGAGAGTTTATCGCTGAATCAGCGGCATCAGGCATTGATGTTTTCCGCATTTTTGATAGCTTGAATTGGATTAAAGGAATGGAAGTAGCCATAGATGCTGCACGTCAATCTGGTAAAATTGCTGAAGCTGCGATCTGTTACACAGGAGATATTTTTGATGAAACAAGAGCAAAATATTCAGTTCAATACTATAAGGAAATGGCGAAGGAGCTAGAGGCAGCAGGTGCCCATATTTTAGCGATAAAAGATATGGCTGGATTATTGAAGCCAGAAGCAGCGTATCGTTTAATTTCCGAATTAAAAGAGACGACAAGTCTGCCGATCCATCTGCATACGCATGATACAAGTGGCAATGGTATTTATTTATATGCCAAGGCGATCGAGGCAGGAGTGGATATCATTGATACGGCGCTCGGTTCGATGGCAGGCTTAACGTCACAGCCAAGTGCAAACTCCCTGTACTATGCAATGAAGGGCAGTAAGCGTGAGGTTCGTGCCGATATTGATGCGCTTGAAAAGTTATCGTACTACTGGGAAGATGTACGTAAGTATTATAAGGATTTTGAAAGCGGCATGATCAGCCCACATTCTGAAATTTATGTCCACGAGATGCCAGGTGGCCAATATAGTAACTTGCAGCAGCAAGCCAAAGCAGTGGGTCTTGGGGACAGATGGGAAGAAGTGAAGCACATGTATTCCCGCGTAAACCTTCTATTTGGCGATATTGTCAAAGTAACACCATCTTCGAAAGTAGTCGGTGATATGGCGTTATTTATGGTACAAAACGATTTAGATGAAAGCTCTGTACTGACAAGAGGGCAAACTATCGACTTCCCAGATTCTGTGATTGAGTTCTTCCAGGGCTATTTAGGACAACCACATGGTGGCTTCCCAGAGGCACTTCAAAAGGTAGTGTTAAAGGATCGTGAAGCAATTACGGTACGTCCTGGCGAGCTACTAGAGCCTGTGAATTTTGAGCAATTAGAGGCGGTACTAGAGGAAAAATTAAATCGTGCCGTTACGAAACAGGATGTGCTAGCGTTTGCTTTGTATCCGAAAGTGTTTGAAGAGTATGCAAAAACAGTGAACTCCTTCGGTAATATTTCGGTATTAGATACGCCAACATTCCTTTACGGATTAAAAATAGGCGAAGAAATCGAAGTCGAGATCGAAAAAGGAAAAACACTGATTATTAAACTTGTTTCCATTGGTGAATCGCAGCATGATGGTACACGTGTTATTTACTTTGAGCTAAACGGTCAATCCCGTGAACTAGTCATTCAAGATATGACTGTCGAAGTAGATGGCAGCCTGGCATTAAAAGCAGATCCAAGCAATCCAAATCAAATAGGAGCAACGATGCCAGGTACGGTCTTAAAGGTAGTCGTATCGAAAGGAAGCCCTGTAAAACGGGGTGATCACTTATTAATTACCGAAGCGATGAAAATGGAGACGACTGTTCAAGCGCCGAAAGACGGTATCGTGAAAGAAGTACACGCTAGTGCGGGTGACGCCATTTCAACAGGTGATTTGTTAATTGAAATTGAATAATCGATAAAAAAGAAGGTTATTAGATGGCTTTTATAGCATACTAATAACCTTTTTTATTTTGTTATAGCTCTTCACTATAATGTAGGGTTAATTTCCGTTCCGGCTGATTCACATGACATACGTTTTAACAAATGCCATTCCCAACTTTTGATGATGTGCCTATCAATTTACTATTTTTCAATAATAAACTTGCAAATTATTTTACATTTTATTGAGGCAGAAGCGTTTGGAAATAAAAAGATTCGCCATCCAAAAATATGGCGAATCTTTTTCTACTATTATTTGTTTTTTTCATTATAATTGCTACGTGCAACTAGCATTACCATATAGCAAAGTAGACCAAATAGAATTGAAATAAATAATGAATGAAGTAATGCGACTGTTAAATTCAATTTAGTTAGGACTACTAGCATACCAGCAATCACTTGGAAAATTACTATTGTAAAGGCAATAATCCAGCCATAGTAAATAACACGTTGATGTTTATATTCTTTTACAGCGTGCCAAGTTATGTATGCAATCCAAATGAAAAAGATAAGAACAGCTAGGCGATGTCCCATTTGCACCCATTCATACATATTATTAAAAGCTGCGAATGGTGTATCGTTATAGCAAAATGGCCAGTCAGGACATATTAAGCTAGAGTCTGTATGGCGAACAAGCGCCCCTGTATAAACGACTAAATAAGAATAAATTGTGACAGCAATCGTATGCCAACGTAATTTTTTTCCAATAAAAACGTTGTCAGCATCAAATTTCCGATCGACTTCAAATACAATCATAGAAAGAAGGAGAACAGCAGCAAAGGAAATAAGAGAAATCCCAAAGTGGAGTGCTAGTATGAAATCACCTTGTCCCCACAACACTTGAGCTGCTCCAATAAGAGCTTGTGCGATTAAGAAAAAAATCGCTAAGAAACCTAATAATTTTACTTCACGAATATGACCGAGTTTACGCCATGTCCAAACTGTTAACGCAAGAATTGAAAGAGATACGACCCCAGTTACAAGACGATGTGAAAATTCAATTAAGACTGCTGGTGTAATTTCTTTTGGAATAAGAGAACCATTGCAATCTGGCCAGTTTCGACCACAGCCTAAGCCACTATCTGTTTTGGTAACAAGTGCTCCACCTAGTAAAACAAGGAGCATTCCAACTGTAGCGGCAACAGCAAACCATTTCATATACCTGTTGTGTTGCATAAAATGAGTCACCTACTTTATCTATGAACATTACATGAAAGTAATGTTTCTGCTACTAGATGATATCGAAAATACAGGTAAAAAACAACTTGTAAAGAGTAGGGAGTATTAGATGTCGATTCCATTTCACAAATTGTTCATAATTTCGTACTCTAACCTTCACAATTCATTTTAGAAAATGTTTTACTATAGATATGTTGTTTTTAATTATTTTTCTAGACAAAGTTAATTTTTACAACTTCATCTAAATTTCACTTAATGTCTAGAAATCAATCGCAAATTTCGCTATAGTAATTGGTAGCGGAATATGCTTACAAAAATGAAAGGAGAGGTATCATGTCAAACGGTCGTGCACTGACGGCTACTAGAAATAGTGGACCAGCATCAACATCTGTTGTAAAAGATTTCTTAGCACTAATAAAAATTGGCATAGTTAACTCGAATCTTGTCACAACGTTTACAGGGATGTGGCTGGCATTTCAATTTACTAGTAGACACTTCTTGCAAGAGCTCGATGTCATATTGTTCACCATGCTGGGTGCGGCATTAATTATAGGTGGCTCAGGCGCAATGAATAACTTTATTGATCAGGATATTGATCCAATCATGAAAAGAACGAAGGGTAGACCGACAGTAACGGGTAGATTTAAGCCGAATTTTGTATTGACTATTGCCCTCTCATTTTTAATTGTAGGTGAAATTTTGTTATTTGCGGCATCGTTTGCGGCCGGCATGTGGGGACTAGTAGGAATATTTGCTTATGTCGTTCTGTACTCAATGTGGTCAAAGAGGAAGCATGTTAGTAACACGGTTGTAGGAAGTATTTCAGGGGCGATTCCACCAGTTATTGGGTTTGCAGCTGTTGAACCTGCATTAGGTCCTGGAGCACTTGCCTTATTCCTTATCATGTTTGCATGGCAACCACCGCATTTTTATGCACTTGCTATGAAACGTACTGAGGAATATCGTGCAGCTAATATACCAATGCTACCTGTAGTAAAAGGATTTAAACGTACAAAGTACTCGATGTTATTCTGGATTCTTTTATTATTACCATTACCATTCCTTTTACCAGAGCTTGGAGTAGGCTTCTTAATTCTTGCCACTGCATTGAACTTGGGCTGGTTGATTCTAGCTTTTAAAGGCTTTACTACAAAAGATGATATGAAATGGGCAAATAAAATGTTTATCTATTCGTTGAATCATATGACCATACTATTTGTATCCATCATAATTTTTGCGTTGTTTAGCTAAATTTAGGAATTCTTTCTTTTCCTAAAGAATTCATATAGACAGAACTTATTTCCTAGGTACACATGAAAATACAACAAAGAAAGAGGGGTTTAATTAAGCATGATGAAAGGGCTTAAAAAATGGAGTCTTTTTTCACTACTAGCAGTGATGATGGTTTTCCTTTCTGGTTGTGGTGAAGATTATATTTCTGCACTGAAACCATCTGGTCAAGTAGGTAAAGAACAATTCAATCTATTAATGCTAGCTACTGGGATTATGACGTTAGTTGTAGTAGTAGTATCCGTTATCTATTTACTTGCATTCTTAAAATTCCGCCGTTCAAAAGTTGGCGAAAATGTTATTCCTAAGCAAGTAGAAGGAAGTCACACTCTTGAAATAATTTGGACAGTTATTCCAATTATTTTATTATTAATCTTAGCTGTACCAGTTGTTACGGCTACTTACAAATTTGCAGATGTTGCTGCAATGGACGAAGTAGATGAAAACGGTGACAAAACAGCACTTACAGTAAATGTAACTGCTAAATTATATTGGTGGGAGTTTGAATACCCTAACCAAGGTATTGTAACTGCACAAGAATTAGTTGTACCAACAGGTCAAAAAGTTTACTTTAACTTAAAAGCTGCCGATGTTAAGCACTCATTCTGGATTCCTGCTATAGGCGGTAAAATGGATACGAACGTAGATAACTTAAACAAGTTCTATCTAGAATTCGATAAAGAATCAAAAGACCTTAAAGACGGCGTATTCTATGGTAAATGTGCTGAGTTATGTGGTCCTTCACATGCTCTAATGGACTTCAAAGTTAAAGCATTAAGCCCAGATGCATTCGATGCATGGGTAGCTTCAATGAAAGCAACAGATGGAAAAATGCCAGACAAAACTTCAGCTGATCTTGGGGAAGCAACATTTGCTAAGAGCTGTATGGGTTGTCATGCTGTATCTGGTACAAGCGGTTCAGGTTCACAAGGTCCTAACTTAACTGCATTTGGTGACCGTAACCGTGTTGCTGGTTTCTTAGAACATAATGAAGAAAACTTAAAAGCTTGGATTAAGGATCCTGGGCAATTCAAACCAGGTAACTTAATGATGAATGCAGATGGTACTGCGCCAATTTATGGCGACTTAACTGACGAAGAAATTCAAGCTCTAGCAACGTATATCATGGGCTTATCTGTTGAGAAATAATTTTAAGTTTTATGTAACAAACTTTGAGGGAGGTAAAAGTTGTGAGCTCATACACACAGAAAAAGGGCTTTGGAGCAACTGTCTGGGACTACATTACAACTGTTGACCATAAAAAGTTAGCAGTAATGTATTTATTAGCCGGTACATTGTTCTTCGCTATCGCTGGTTTTGAAGCGTTATTAATGCGTATTCAATTAATGAAACCAAATAACGATTTCATCTCAGCTGGTTTTTTCAATGAATTATTAACAATGCACGGAACGACAATGTTATTCCTAGCTGCGACTCCATTACTATTCGCATTTATGAACATGCTTGTACCATTACAAATTGGTGCGCGCGACGTAGCATTCCCGTTTCTTAACTCTTTAGGGTTTTGGTTATTCTTCCTAGGTGCATTATTCCTTCACCTGTCATTCTTTATGGGTGGCGCTCCTGATGCGGGCTGGACATCTTATGCATCATTATCTTTATATTCTCCTGGACATGGTATTGACTTCTATGTTCTCGGTTTACAAATATCAGGGGCAGGTACATTAATATCAGGTCTTAACTTTATCGTTACGATTATTACAATGCGTGCTCCAGGTATGACATTCATGCGTATGCCATTATTCACTTGGACTGCACTTGTTTCAAGTGCATTAATTTTATTCGCATTCCCTCCATTAACAATTGGTTTATTAATGATGTTATTTGACCGCATGTTCGGTGGTAACTTCTTTGACCATACTATGGGTGGTAACACAATTATTTGGGAACACTTATTCTGGATCTTCGGACACCCAGAGGTTTATATCTTAGTATTACCGGCGTTTGGTTTATTCTCTGAGATTATTCCAGCGTTCTCTCGTAAACGATTATTTGGATACTCTTCAATGGTATTCGCAACAATTTTAATCGGTTTCTTAGGGTTCATGGTTTGGGCTCACCACATGTTTACGGTTGGTCTTGGGCCAACAGCCAACGCAATCTTTGCTGTTGCAACAATGGCAATTGCCGTTCCAACAGGTATGAAAGTATTTAACTGGATCTTAACTATTTGGGGCGGATCTATTAAAGTTACAACACCAATGCTTTATGCACTTGGCTTCATC
This sequence comes from Lysinibacillus sp. NPDC093190, assembly GCF_050280425.1. Classification (NCBI taxonomy): domain Bacteria; kingdom Bacillati; phylum Bacillota; class Bacilli; order Caryophanales; family Bacillaceae; genus Lysinibacillus; species Lysinibacillus sp. NPDC093190. The sequence continues at coordinate 73,325 of NZ_JBNNVG010000001.1, forward strand.
CCGTCATTCGTTGCGGGTGGTGTTACAGGGGTAATGCAAGCATCTGCACCTCTTGACTACCAATTACACGATTCTTACTTTATCGTTGCTCACTTCCACTACGTAATCGTTGGTGGTATCGTAACAGCGTTATTTGGTTCAGCGCACTTCTACTGGCCAATTTTCTTCAACCGTATGTTAAACGAAACACTTGGTAAAATTACGTTCTGGGTATTCTTTATTGGATTCCATTTAACGTTCTTCGTTCAACACTTCTTAGGTTTAATGGGTATGCCACGTCGCGTATTCACTTACATGGAAGGTCAAGGTTGGGATCAGTTCAACTATATCTCTACAATCGGTGCATTAATGATGGGTGTAGGGGTTATCTTAATGGTAATCAACTGCTTAATGTCAATCAAAGGCAAACCAGCAGGTCGCGATCCATGGGGCGATGGACGTACTTTAGAATGGTCAATTCCACAACCAATCCCATTCTATAACTTCCGTCAAACACCACTTGTTCGTGGTTTAGATCCTTGGTGGATTGAAAAACAAGAAGGTAATAAAGAAGTGACATTTGCTGAGCCAATCGGTGATATTCATATGCCAAATAACTCAGCTATCCCATTTGTTATTTCTATCGGTATGTTTATCGCGGCATTCGGTGCTCTTTATAATCCAGATGCAGATAAACCGTGGTCAATTTATATTTTAATTGCAGGTCTTGCAATTACATTTGGTGCTATGATTTTCCGTTCTGTTAAGGACGATCACGGCTTCCACTTACACAAAGAAGAAATTCTTGAAATTGAAGAACATCTTTACGGCAAAGGAGGAAATAAATAATGGATTTCAATACTAAATTTACTCCTCATACTTGGCCAGACCATCCTGAACAAGCTACGATGGAAGGGAAAAATAAAGTTGTTGGTTTCTGGATTTTCCTTGCCTGTGAAGTTGTACTTTTCGCAAGTTTATTCGCTACTTACCTAGCGCTTAAGAACAAAGGGCCTGCTGGCATGGAGTTCACAACACAAGATTTGTTTGAATTACCTTTAGCTTTCGCTATGACGATGTTATTATTAACATCTTCACTAACGTCTGTTTATGCAATTTACCATATGCGTAACTTTAACTTTAAAGCTATGCAAACTTGGTTTGGTATTACGGTACTTTTAGGTCTTGGATTCTTAGGTCTTGAAATCTATGAATTCAATCACTATGTGGGTCTTGGTTTTACATTTGACCAATCTGCATTCTCAACTGCGTTTTATTCATTAGTTGGTACACATGGTTTCCACGTAACATTAGGTCTTGTGTGGATTTCTACGTTAATGCTTCGTAATGCTAAGCGTGGCCTTAACTTATACAATGCACCTAAATACTTCGTGGCTGCTTTATACTGGCACTTTATCGACGTAGTTTGGGTATTCATCTTTACAGTAGTATACTTGATGGGAGTGATCGGATAATATGTCTTCACACGATACACCTATAGTTGCTAAGTCTCAGGCACAATACGAGTATGATCGTCATCATAATGCCGTTCATATGCGTAAACAAGTAATTAACTTTGCGATTATGATTTTCTTTACGTTTATCGCATTCGCAGTAGTTGCAGCTGATTTTTCTAAATACTTAATATTACCACTCATTTTATTGCTTGCTGGTGTTCAAGTTGTTCTTCAACTGTACGCTTTCATGCACTTAGAAGACAAAAAAACACACTTCGGTGGTGTAATTGGCTTCTTCATGTGGATGGGTATATTAATCGCATTTACTTTCTTCTTAGCTTTTTTAACAATTATTTGGTGGTAATCACCAAAGAAGCACGTTCCCTACTTTCAGTAGGAACGTGCTTTTCTTTTTGGGTTCTATTCACGTTATAGTGAATGAGCCGGTAAGAAATAAAATAATTCATGTGAGAGTGATTTTCGTCCAGGCTACTCGCTTTTCTGTGGGCGAGCGTCGAGCCGCTTCCTCCGCTTTTGCTGCGGCTTCGTTAACACTCCGCTTTCGCACAGAAAACATCCGCTCTGTGCAGGGTCTCGCCTGTCTCACTTTCACACAGACAAACTCTTTTGCTAAAGTTAAGTTTTATTACTTAAATTATAGTGACATGGCAGAGGATACATGCTATGTGAATCAGTTGATTGGAGTGGAGGCTGGATGACTCCTTGGGGATTAGCGTCACAGATGAGACCCTGGAGCGAGCTTTGCGAGTGAAGCGGCTCATCGTACGCCCCCAGGAAAGCACCCAGCCGGAACGGAAATCAACCCCACGTTATGATGATGAGCTAGCAAAAAATAATATAATTCATGTTGGGTTATTATACTTTGAATATTTTTTCTATAGATACAATAATCTTGTAAGAAAGGTAAACGATAGATAGTAATTTGTTCACCTTTCGTTCATTGCAGAATAAGTGTAAGCGTTCTATAATAGGAGTACTGAAGTTTAAAGGAGTGCGTTTTGTATGCCACTTAGTATATTTGGTTTCCAAGCTTTATGGAGCCCATACTTAATAGGGGTTCTTGTTTTTATAACAGTCATCTATTTTCTAGTCACAACAAAGTGGCGCAAGGATTTTAAAGTAAGTGAGCCTTTGAAAAAGGAAGAGGCTATTTATTTTGTACTGACAATGGTAACGATTTATATTATTAAAGGATCTCCAATAGATTTAATGGCGCACATTATGTTTACGATGCATATGGTGCAAATGGCTATTTTATTGTTACTTGTACCGATTTTCTTAATTAAGGGGATTCCTTGGTGGGTATGGAAAGTTGCGATTGAAGCACCGGTAGTTAGAACTTTATTTAAAACATTTACAATCCCTGTCGTTGCGGTATTTGTGTTTATTGGTTTATTTTCTTTTTACCACTTACCTGCAGTATTAGACTACATTAAATTAAACGAAACTTTACATAGTACATATACGTTTGTATTATTCGTTTCTGCAGTTTTAATGTACTGGCCTTTGATTCAAAAGATGCCTAATAGTCCACAAATGAAACCTTTGTATAAATTAGGCTATATCATTGCTAATGCGGTATTAATTACACCTGCTTGTGCGTTAATTATTTTTGCATCAGACGCTATGTATGAAACATATACAAATGGTGAGGCATGGTTAAAAGCAATGGAACTTTGTGTACCAGCTTCTACATTATCTAGTTTATCTCTTTCCGGACCAGAGCTCTTTACAAATATGTCAGCTGTTGCCGATCAGCAACTAGGCGGTGTTTTAATGAAGATTTTACAAGAGCTTATTTTTGGGGTATTACTTGGATCAATCTTTATTAAATGGTATCGTTCAGAACAAAAGGATCCGGAAAAAATTACTGCTGATGCATTAAAAGAGCATCAAAAGAAATGGGAAAGTCAGCAGCAACATTAATTATAAAAATAGAAACTTTAATTTGTATAAGGGGTTTTGTCAATGGAATTGCAAATTTTGCCTACTATAAGTACATCATTCATCGTTATTAGTGCGATACTTGTAGCTATTGGTTGGGGCTTAATTATAAAAAAGAAAGTAGAAGCTCATAAAAAAGTAATGCTTGCAGCAGGAGTTGCAGCACTTATCTTCTTTATTATTTACGCTTCACGTACAGTCTTTATTGGTAACACAGCGTTTGGTGGCGGAGAAGATTTAAAACCATATTATACGTTCTTCTTAATTTTCCATATTACTCTGGCGACAACTGGAGCAGTATTTGGTATTGTTAGTATCATCTCTGGTTTGAAGACTAATCTTAAGCTTCACCGTCGTATTGGACCGATTACAAGTATTATTTGGTTTTTCGTAGCTATTACCGGAGTTTTAGTATACATGTTACTATATGTAATGTTTGAACCAGGTGAAACAACATCTGTCATTAAAGCTATACTAGGCTTTTAACTTCTTTCAGCGGGTGTCCAAACATCCGCTGAAAAGAGGAACTCAGGCTAAGAACTTCACATCCTGTGAAAACGCCTGAGTGACCAACATCGTGTTGCTGCTGTCGTTTCGCTTTCACACAGACAAAACACCTTGTTGCTGTTGCTTCGCTTTCGCACAGACAAAACACCTTGTTGCTGTCGCTTCGCTTTCACGCAATAAACGGCGGACATGCAGGCCCAAGCACAAACCGATTCCGGACGCAATTATGCCAAGGCATAATTGATAAAAAAAAATCTCCCTCCTTATTTTTGAGAAGGAGGGAGATTTTTTATGGATGTTTGATTAAATAGGGAAAGGATAACAACAACGAGTAAAGGACCGATTAAAATACCAAAAAATCCAAACATTTTAAAACCTATAAACATTGCAATAAAAGTTGTTAGTGAGGAGAGCCCAACCTTATTTCCAATAACTCTAGGCTCAATCATACGTCGAACTAAAAATTGTAAGATCGTTAGTACGACTAACATAACAGCATAGATATATTCACCTGTAAAGGCTTTGTATATTGCCCAAGGAAGAAGCAAAATAAATGAGTCTAAAAAGGGAATGAAATCTAAAATGACTAGTAAGAGTGATAAAATAAGTGGGAATGGTGTTTTAAGAAAATAAAAGGTTCCAAAAGCTATAGCAAAAATGCAAATACCAACTAAAAATTGTGCTTTCATAAAACCAAATAAAGCAAGTTTTACGCGCTGTCCAATAAATAGTATTTTTTGATGATAATGAAAAGAAATAGGCGCTAACATTTTACGGTTAATATTTGGTAATTCTAAAAGAAACATATATAAGACAATCCAATAAACAAAAATGTCAAACAAACGAGAAGTTATATACGTAAGTGAAGATGACCAAACATTCATATTTGTTAAAGAAAGAGCATATTTCTCGATTGAAGATAGAGCTCGTGCTATCATAAGTTGAATTTGTATAACAAGATCTAAGGGCAAATGATAAGTATAGTTGGAAAGCTTGGATTGTATTTCAATCCATAGTGCTGATAGCTGATTGAGGTACTCTGGAATATGAATGATAAATGTTGAAAATTGTTTCCAACTTATAAATATAATGAGAATACATAATAGTAATGTCATGCTTGAAAAGAACATAAAAAAAATGGATGCGACTATTTTGCGTTTTTTTCGGAACCGTTTACTAATTCGTATGATGACAGGTTCCAATAATAATGCAGTTACGTAGGCAAGCAGTATTGGTAATGACAGGGATATAAACCAGAGAATTGCGATTCCGACAGCTATAACGATGATCGGATGGCGAAAAAAAGGGTGTTTGAAAAATTGTAACATTTATCTCACCTACATCATGTAAAAGATATAGTTAGTATGAGAAGAAATAAAATTTTTACTCAAAATAAAAAAGACTGGACCACCAGTCTTTTCAGATTTAGCTATTGCACTGCATACTGTTGCCAATTTGCTGTTGCCTGATAAATTATAAAATGATTTCGATGTTTAATCGACATGTATGCACCGTGAAATAACTATCTAAAATTATGCATGAATTTCAAAAGCTTGTAGGTCTAATTTAACCTTTTTTAAGATTTCTTCACATTTTTTTACAAGATGAGCTGGGAAAACTTCATCATCACCATACTCAACGCCGTGTGGATAGTAGTACTTACCAAGTGCTGGTTTCATTAATGTTAGGATTGCATCGTGTGCACCAACATCACCAGATTTTGCATATGCGAATACACGTAGGTAATAACGTCCCTCACGAGTATCGAAACGCTTATCAAATGTCATACGCTCGTAATCCCAGCCGCCATCACATTCTAAACCATTGTTTTTCATGACACTTACAATAAGTTCTTGATCAGCTGTTAAATTTTCAAGGTTAGTATTTTCAAAATACATCTATAATCCTCCTTTAGGTTCTCGTACCAAAGTATACGCTCATTTTTATAATAGAGCATATTCGACATTGTTGCAATGACAACATTGTGTCAACCCAATTACAATTGATATAATAACTTAGAATAATGTGATAAGAAGGAGTCATGTATGAAAGCTTTATTTCGCATTTTTATGGCATGTGCTGCAATTGCGTTGATTGGCTTTATGTTTTTTAATACACCACGTGAAAACGAGCCACTAAAAGGCCCGAATGCCAATTCAAATATTATTCCCAAAACCGAATTAAAGCAGCCTGAAATGGGGGCAACAACACGTCCTAAAAGCGGGATGTCGACATTAATCGGTCAAGGAGCAAAGGTAGTTTTGGAGAAATACGGTAAACCAGTACGAAAGGAACCATCATCCTTTGGTTATGATTGGTGGATCTATAATACAAATGCTTCTACATTTTTCATGGTAGGCGTTGAAAATAATGTTGTGACACAAGTTTACATTGCAGGTAAAGATTTAGATGCTTACCCTTTTAAGGTTGGTCAGAAGCGCGATGATATATACCGAATGACAATCATTGATTATGAAGTAACTGCGAATGTCGGTAAAAATATTTTCGTTTTCTCAATGAGTGAAGAAGATATGCAGACACGATTGCTTGTAAAATTCGATGGGCTTTATGCACAACTTTATATAGATAGAGAAACGGGTGAGCTACAAGGAATACGCTTTACTAATAGTAAAACGCTTGTTCTTCATCAACCTTATGAAATGACTTATCAAGGCGAGTTAGTTATACCAACACCACCATCTTCCTTTTTACAGCAGGAAATTAATGAAGCGAGTGCTACAGAGCTTGACGATTTAATAAATGTAACAAGAGTTCAACATGATTTAGCTCCATTAAATATGGATGAATCATTAGAAGAAGTTGCAAAAATGCATAGTGAAGATATGAAGGTTCAAAATTTCCTTGCTCATGAATCACCAAAAAATGGAGATTTTAAAAAGAGATTGGAAACTCATGGAATCAAATATAGTGAGGCGAATGAAAATCTTGCGACTGATTATTTTGATGCGATCGAAGCAATGCATGGCTGGCTTAATTCACCTGAGCATCGAAAAGTCATTTTAAATGATAAATATACGACAGTGGGATCTGGAGTATTTTTAAACTATTATACGCAAATATTTTTAGAATCTTCTTCTCAGGAGCTGGATAGTGAGAATAAAGACTCTGAGGAACCAGTAGAAAATATTCATGAATCAGCACCATAAATAGAAATTTAAGACTGAAGATAAACTTGGCGAAATCAAGTTTATCCTCAGTCTTTTTATTTTTAGGCGAAATAGATAAGCAAATAAATAAGCACAATGAGCGCCTACATTTTTCGTCACACCGGTACATACGCCGTCATATGATAGAGAACCGAAAGGGGGAATGAAGCTTGCAATTAGCTGAGCTATTAAAAGACTGGCCATGTAGCGTAACCGGAGGATCTATTCGCACAAATATTACAGGCGTTGAGGATTATGCTCAGGCAATAAAACCTGGGGATATTTTTATTGTACGTAAGGGTAAAAAAACATCGGGAAGTCGTTTTGTCAAAGAAGCATTAGCTCGGGGTGCAGCCGCTATAGTATCAGAGGAAAGTATTTCACTACCTATTACCGATCAAAATATTCCTTTTGTTTGGGTTCCGAATACATCCCTATTTTTATCGTATGCGAGTGCAAAGCTTTCAGCCTTTCCTGCAGAAGCATTAACCGTCATTGCGATTACAGGTACAAATGGTAAAACAACAGTGAGTCATTTTGTGAGCCAATTGCTAAGAGCGCTACATAAAAACGTTGCAGTTATTGGAACTGTAGGATTTTTCATCAATGAACAGAAACAACAAACAGTGTATGAGAAATTAACTACATTACAGGCAAAAGAGTTGCATCCGATTTTAAAGCAATGTGTACGAAATGGTGTTACACATGTTGTTTTAGAAGCTTCATCAATGGGATTACAGCAACATAGACTTGATCATTGTGATATCGATTGTGGCGTTTTTTTAAATTTATCGGAGGATCATTTAGAAGATCACGGAGGACTTGAGGCATATAAGCGTGCGAAAAAAAGGTTGGCAGATTTATCGAAAAAGCTAGTGCTAAACGGAGATGATAATTTTTGCCGTTCCGTTGGTATTTATGATAAGAAAAAATCCTGCTCATTTGGCTTTGATAATCATAATGATTTACATATCCAAATTGTCAGTGAATCAATTGGGAAAACGGTACTTTGTTTACAAACATCATCGAGTGAGCATATTGTAGAAATCCCTTTTATCGGTAAATATCATGTGCAAAATGCTGTAGCTGCCTTAATGACATTATGGCGTCTAGGTTTCTCAATTGAAGAGATAGCAGAGCATATGTGGTTGTTAAGGCTACCAGAAGGAAGACTTGAGAAAATAGACAATCCATTTGGGATTGATGTGTTCGTAGATTACGCACATACTGCAGAGGCATTACAGGCTGTTTTGCAAACTTTTGATCGCTCGAAAACCCTTTATCTTGTATTTAGCTGTGGGGGAAATCGAGATAAGGCGAAACGTTTTGCGATGGGAGCAGTCGCTAGTAAGTATGCGGATGTCATTTTTTTAACAACTGATAATCCACGTGATGAAGACCCTATTTTAATTAATGAAAGTATTGTAGCCGGTTTTACTGAGCAGCAATATTATGAAATCTATCTAGATCGAAAAGTTGCTATTCATCAAGCATTAGCAAAGGCAGAAAAAGGTGATATTGTACTTGTTGCCGGAAAAGGGCATGAACAGACCCAACAAATAAAAAATCAAAAATTCCCTTTTTCCGATCAACAATGTATTCGAGATTACTTTCTAAATCTTATGTCTGAGGACGGCGTTGAATGACAAAGAAAGAACCAGTCGCAATAGCAAGTTTTCGTCCAGTCTCATCCTCGATATCACATTCCATCACAAGTGTCTGACGCCCTTTATGTACGAAACGTCCACGAGCGATTAGTTCCTTGTTAGTCGTTGTAGCAATATAAGAGATATTCATATTTGTTGTGACAACATTGTAGCCTTCTGGTACGGAACGCGAAGCAAGTCCTCCCATTGCTGCATCTGCAATTGTTGCAATAATCCCACCGTGTGGTACCTTAATGGTATTATGGATTACGGGTGTAATGGGAATACGAACTTCACTAACTTCAGTCTCAAATTTACCAACCATGTGTAAGGCAGCATTAATATAACGTCGATGAATCCCTTCCTGTTTATCGCGAAGACCAGACAATAAATGTAGTAAAACTTCCTCATCTTCAGCTGTACTATGTTGTAAAATCTCTGCTAGTAATTGTTCTATTTGTCCTTTAGATGATGGTACCAATTAAAAAACTCCTTCATTAAAAATTATCAATAATGTAAAATTACCATAAAATCTGTTATGATGGGAAAGAGATTGGGGGAATTAAAAATGATGATGACCTCTGACTGGGCAATCATTTTGGATGAGGCCGATGCGCTTTGTGAGATGATTCTTTCCTCTGAGCCTGCGAAAATGCTGCAGCAAGCGTATGATGCTGTGTACAGTGATATCCAAATAGTTGAAGCTATTTACGCATTTAATCGCATGAAAGAGCAGTATAAAGATGTACAACGTTTCGGAAAATATCATCCGGACTATCATACAATTATGAAATCGATTCGTCAGCAAAAGCGCGCGCTCGATTTAAATGAAAAGGTTTCGGCTTTGAGAATTGCTGAGAATGATTTTCAAGATTTGCTTGATCAAATAAGCTTACTTATAGGGAAAACTGTTTCAGAAGCGGTAAAAGTTCCTGTAAGTAATCCGTTCTTTGCAGCAGGTTCTTCATGTGGTGGAGGATGTGGCTCAGGCGGTTCTTGCTCTTGCTCTGCATAAACAAGGTAATACTTTTTTAGACTGTATGCAAACTCGGTTGAGTTTCTATACAGTCTTTTTTATTACTATGCTATGTTGTAACGACAGCCATAAACATCAGGATGTAATTATTGTGGAAAAATTGTATAGTAATTGAATAGGCGATATATAAATTAAAGGAGGATTAACAGATGAAGACTTATCGAATTGCCGTTATACCAGGAGATGGGATTGGTAAAGAGGTTGTACCAGCGGCGATAGAAGTGCTGAATAAAGCCGCTCAATTAGATGGCAGCTTTCAATTTGAATGGACAACATTCCCATGGGGCTGTGATTATTATTTAGAGACAGGTAAAATGATGCCTGATAATGGTATTGAAATTTTAAAAGGTTACGATCAAATCTTTTTAGGTGCTGTAGGCATGCCGGATTTAGTACCAGATCACATTTCATTATGGGGGTTACTTATTAAAATCCGCCGCGAGATGAAGCAATCTATTAATGTGCGCCCAGCAAAGCTACTTCAAGGTTTGCCTTCCCCTTTACGTAACCCAAATGGCTTTGATTTTGTTGTTGTACGTGAAAACTCAGAGGGAGAGTATGCTGAGAGTGGTGGCAGAATACATAGTGGACAGGATGAGGTTGCTATCCAAAATGCTATTTTTACAAGGAAGGGAACAGAGCGTGCAATGCGATATGCATTTGAAATGGCGAAAACTCGACGCCAGCATGTTACAAGTGCCACAAAATCTAATGGAATTACATACAGTATGCCTTTTTGGGATGAAGTATTTTCAAAAGTAGGTAGAGATTACGAGAACATAGGACAAGTATCTAATCATATTGATGCGTTAGCTGCCTTTTTAGTGATGAAACCAGAAAACTTTGATGTAATTGTTGCATCAAATTTATTTGGGGATATTTTAACCGACTTAGGTGGTGCAATTATGGGAAGTATCGGAATTGCTCCAGCTGCAAATTTAAATATAGAGCGACAATATCCATCCATGTTTGAACCAGTCCATGGCTCTGCCCCTGACATTGCAGGACAAGGGATAGCAAATCCGTTTGGACAAATTTGGACAGGTAAAATGATGCTTGATTATTTAGGCTATCATGAGCTTGGTACAAAAGTGCTAAATGCGATGGAAGCAACATTAGCAGAAGGTATTAAAACAGGTGATTTGGGAGGAAAAGCGACATTACGCGATGTAACAGATGCGGTATTACGTCATTTACAATAAAGTGACATCTTAAACAGCGGGGTTTTCTTCAGCCCTACTGTTTATTGGTATTTACTAGAATAAAATCTGCTGAAAAAATGAAGAGGTGAAGGCCACATGATCAAATTTTTTTGAGTATAACTGGCAAGTAAGAGACGAAGGGTAAAAAATCTCTCAATTGAATTACGAGGAGAAATTATTGAATTTTTGAAGTATTACGAGAGTTTTAGCGATGCGATTGTAAAGGTCTCTTGGGATACAAATACTTATACAAAAAATGAAATTTTACACCATGTTATTGCACATGAAATTCATCATATTGGGCAGCTAACTGTGTGGGCAAGAGAATTAGATTTATCCCGGTACCTGCTAATTATATAGGTAGAGAAATTAATAAAAAGTAAGGGCTGTTAGAAGAAGCCCTCACCAATCAATGTGTTAACCATTATAAAATGGAGAGAAGGCTCCATTCCTATGTTCTTATTTTTGTAGTAATTCTACAGCGATATCAGGTCGATCTGTAATAATACCTTTTGCGCCGTTGTGAATTAATTTATTCATTGTTGTTACGTCATTGATAGTCCAATAATGAACAGGGATGTTTAAATTGTTTAAAAACTGGATAAACTTCGGAGATTCTAATGTAATGACTCCTGATTTAGGCGGTATTTGGAATACATCGACCTTTGGATGATATAAATGTCCGAACTGGCTCGAGAAAGAAGCGAATGCTTTACGAACATCTGATTCACCTGCACCGAGTGCTACTTGATTTTGCGCATATAAATTAAAACGATCTATCTGTTCACCATGAAAGCTTGTGACAACTACTCGATTCTCAGCACCAAGCTCTTCAATTAAACGCCATAGTTTAGAAGGCATTAAACTTCCTTCATACGTATCTGGTGCATCTTTAATATCAATATTTACCAACATGTTTGGGTAAGTTCCTAATAGTTCACGTAATGTTACAACATCTATTTTTTCATCTCGATAAGGAAATTCCCCATCCAAATCTTCAAATTGATAACCGTGGTTTAATGCATTTATTTCTGCTAAAGTCATATCTGCAACAAGTCCATAGCCATCTGTCGTACGATCAACAGTATCATCATGGAAAACGATAATTTCCTCATCTTTGGTTAAGCGAATATCTATTTCAAAACCGTCAACACCTAACTGTGCGGCTTTTTCAAAAGCAGGCATTGTATGCTCAGGTGCTAAATGAGCACCGCCACGATGTGCGAGAATAATTGGGTGATCAAATTGTAATGCCTGTTTACCTTCTCGTTGTTGAGGTTTGGAAATAGCTTTACTACCTGCCCAAGCAGCTGCACTTGCCGCTGCGATTGCAAGCGCAATCTTTGTTTTCTTACCCATATTCGTCCTCCTTAACAATTAAATTAATATAAATAGTACCAGCAATTTCACTTTTTAAATTTCAGCGAGCAAACAAAAAGTTCTAACTTTAACTAGTACTCTATAACTTGCATAAGTGAATGTAAAACTCTTAGTCAACGTTGTATGCTTTTCCATTATAACGGAAAATTGAGCGTTCTGTCAGCTAAACTCTGTTGCTATCATTTTCCGGTCTATGGTATTCTTTTATGTAAGAAATGAGGGGAATACTATATGAACGAACGACAAGGACTAATCGTTTACGTCCATCAATTAAAACATGCGAAGTCTCTTCGAAAATATGGTCATGTTCTTTATATTTCTCGGAGGCAAAAATATGTATTGCTTTATTGCGAGCGAGAGGAAATTGAATCAATGACAACAAAACTTCAACGCCTTCCATTCGTGAAAGACGTTGTAAAGTCTTATCGTCCATTTGTTAAAACAGAGTTTGAAAATGCTAAACCAGATAAAGCGAAAGAATATGACTATAAAGTAGGTCTATAATATTATGTTAATGCTGGAATGTAGTGATGAAGTCTCATTATTCCAATTAAGTATTGATAAAATAGTTTTGCTTCCGAAAATATAGAAGAGTGCTTTATTTCTACAACAACCGCTTTTCTATCTAGTCGTTTAATACTTTCTTCAAATATTTTTTGTCGCTGTGAAGGCTGCTCTTCATTATAAGGGATGCCTTCTCGACAAATATAAATCGGCATGAATTTACTTTCACCGACTGGTTTTAAAGCGACTGCTAAAGAGGCAACCTTTTTTTCTTCTTTAGTGGATGTTAGTATAAAGGCTTGGTGGAAGCGATCTTGATTGGTTCTCACTATTTCAAGTAGCTCATAAACATCACCATAGCCCTCACCTAATTCTATAAATTGTTGTGGCATAATAATTGCACATCCTTTCCAATACACATAGTATCATGCTGCGGGAGGTCAAGCACATGAAATTTACAATGAGTTTTTTTTCTATTCTAGCACTAATCATTACCGGAACGATATTTTTCCAGTACCATGCTTATTCTTCTGACTTAGAAACAGGCGATGGTGAATTCCATTATTCTCAAGAGATAGAAATTGTCTATCGAGAAAATAGCTTGGATATTCGTCAACATTTTAAAAATTTACCCAACCAAAAAGTGAAGATAAAGTGGCCAGAAAATGCGGTAAATCCAAGTTGCTTTATTGATAACGAAAAAAGCTGTGATCGCTTATCAAAAGAAGTCTCACATTTTAAAAAAGGAGAGACTAAATCACAATCTGTTTCATACATAATTCCAATTGAGGGTGGCTTAAAAGATAAAATGCTCATCCAAAATGTTTTCGCCACATTAACGAATGGTGAAGCATCTTATTCCGTTGTACATATTTCAACTGATAGTAAAGTTGTTGGTCAGTGGATAACGGGCTTGCCTTTAGTAGGTCAGCAAAAACTATCACTTGTTAACTATACAATGTTTAGTGGATATGGTACAGTTCGTGATATTTATTGGCAAACGGGTAATTTAAAAGTACAAGAGCAAACCCCTGTGTTATCTATTTATGCCCCGGGAGCTATTTCGAAGGATTTCTTGAAATCATTGGAAAATTTAAAGTTTTTGAATGATCAACACATTGCTATTATTCAAGAAAAGAATCCCGTGAAAGAACATGATGATCGACTTTTATTTTTGCCAGAGCTAACTGAACAAGCTATTGAACAAGAAGTTATACTATCACAAATAAAGTCCCAATATAAGTTTGAAGATTCACCAACATGGTTGTCGGAAGTTGTGGCATCCTATTTAGTGAAGGATACGATTGGTTCAGATAAAGCAAAAAAAATCGTGAAGACGTTAAAAGAATATATGACAGCTAATCAAGAGTCAGCATGGCTAGAAACTTTGAATAAACTTGGGGAAGAGACGATTTCCCCTGCATCAATGGACGATCTTTTATCTGGAGTGTTAGATGCTAAAACATCTTATTTTAAGTTGAATGCGGCTCAAGAAAATGGCACATATCCACTATTATTTGAGGATGATCGAAGTGTTTACGTTAATGACGTTTTAAGAGAAGATGTTCATGTACTTCTTTATGAAGGACAAGTATTATACACTGCTGATACATTGTTGCCTTATCTAGGCTATACTGCTGGTGAAGGTGAAAATGGATATTATATCAATGGTGATAATCGTACTTTCCGATTCCCGAAAGAACCAGGATTTTATGTATTTAATCAACGTAGATATTCTACTATTTCAGAACCGATTATTAAAATTGCCAATAATTATTATGTTGAAGAAGCTTGGCTACAACGATTATTTTTAGTAGAATTACAAAAAAGTGATGGTCGTATTAATATCAAGATGTTAACTCAAGAACAAGAACAAAAATAATTTTTTTGCAGCGAAGGTTCGTCTTTCGCTGCAAAAATGCTTTTATTTTCATTTAGCATGTTTTTTGTAGCGAGAGTGAAGCGACAGCAACAATGTTTTATCTGTGCGACAGCAACAACAATTACGCCAAGGCGAAATTGATATATGGAATAAGAAAGTACGGTGATTTGCCTATGAGAGTTGTAGCAGGAGAACGGAAAGGGATGCCATTAAAGGTGATTGCAGGGAATATAACGAGACCAACAACTGATAAAGTAAAGGAATCCATATTTAATATTATTGGTCCATTTTTTGAAAGCGGTATAGCGCTCGATTTATTTGCAGGGAGCGGTGGCTTAGGTATCGAATCTTTAAGTAGAGGGGCTGAGCACGCTATTTTTATCGAAAAGGATGCAAAGGCGTTCCAAGTGCTACAGGAAAACATAAAAAAATGTCGTTATGAGGATTGTTCTGAGCTATTTCGTATAGATGCGAAACGTGCTGTGAAAGCGTTATTAAAACGTGATATAACGTTTAAATTAGTATTTTTAGATCCACCATACCATCACAAAGAATATTATGACTTAGTGCAGATTCTTGTCGACAATGATAAAATTCAACATGATGGCGTTATTTTATGTGAGCATGCAAAAGAAGTAGAATTACCACAAAGATTTGGGGACTTTGTATTAAAAAGACAAGAAACATATGGTGGAACGATTATTTCAGTTTATTTGTGCGAAAGCGGAGTGTAAACGAAGCGACAGCTACAATTACGCCAAGGCGAAATTGATCGTTGCACAGAGGAAGAGGGAGAATAAGTTGTCAGAGAAGATTGCTGTAGTTCCTGGAAGTTTTGATCCGGTGACATTTGGTCACTTAGATATTATTAAACGGGCGGCAGATGTATTTGACACAGTTTATGTTGCTGTTTTAAATAATTCATCCAAGCACCCATTATTTTCAGTAGAAGAGCGCATGGCTTTAATGGCTGAAGTTACTAAAACATTGCCTAATGTACGTATTGAAAGTTCGTCTGGGCTATTAATAGACTATGCTAAGGAAAAAAAAGCAAAAGCGATTGTCCGTGGTTTACGTGCTGTTTCGGATTTTGAATACGAAATGCAAATTACTTCGATGAACCGTTTTCTTGATGAAACCATTGAAACGTTTTTCATCATGACAAAAAATCAATATTCATTCTTAAGCTCAAGCATTGTCAAAGAGGTTGCGAAATACGGTAGTGATGTCAGCGAGCTTGTTCCAGCTTGTGTTGTAGAAGCTTTGAAAGAAAAGTATGGTTTTAATAAATAAACCAAAAAAGAGGCTGGGACAAAAGTGTTTCAGCCAACAAAAATACCGAACTATTCAATGAAACGCTTATGAAGTGTTTCGGAATAGCTCGGTTTTTCTATTTATCGTGTTTTGTTAATTTAGAAATTATTCGACTTTTCGAAGGAACCATTTAGTTATGTCCCAGCCTCTTTCTTTGATAAAAAGATGGATTTAGGAATTGTCATACTGTTATTTACTGTTACAATTCATAAAATTTAGTATAGTAGAAAAATGATTGAATTCCTCTGTTGTGCTTGCTCTTAAGTCCAGTCTTTACTCCAATCTAAAAAAGCATCACCTCATCTTTACTCTAAAGATGAGGAGGTAGATGATTATTTATTTTAAGAAAAAAAGAGCATAAATAGTGGGTACAATGATTATGCTAAGTAGGCGGAATTTTATATATGGTCGAACGGAAAGTTTGGCTGATTTCGCAATAACAAAAATTTGTAAGTGAATGCTTATACTTTGCATGGTTAACAACATTACAACTAGTAATGGTAAATAGGAAAGATTCGGAAAAGCTGAGACAGTCATTTTAAGGCCATTTGTAACTTCAAGAATTGCAGCTATGGAAAGCTCAGCTGTATAGGGAAGTTTAGGTAGCAGTGAATCTAAGCCTTGCTGGACAATCGTTTGGATGGTAGTGAAAAAAATTATTGTAGTTCCAACTAATAGTATTGTCGGTGCTGTTTCTTTAATGCTTTCAGAAAATGGTGCTGTATGCAAAGGTGTATTGTGGATGGAGATGCTAGGAGGATCCGTTTTACGAAATAAGAAGTAACCAGTTATTAAACAACAAATATTAAAACTATGTAGTAAACATAAAAACATCCATCCGAACGTATTACTGTGTAATAAATCAAGGCTTACAAAGCCTAGCACGAAAAGAGGACTTGGTGCGTGACATACGGCTAATAAAAAATTTGCTTCTTTAGGATGTAGTTGCCCACTGTTTTTTAAATAAACAATGGTTGTTGCTCCAGATGGATATCCCCCGAGTGCGCTAATAATGTAGGCTTGTACGTATAAAGAAGCTCTTTTTGTTTTCGTTCGCATAGGAGCCGTTAAACGGAGAAGCCATTGCGTTAAAATAAGGTAAGGTAATAAGTACGGGAAAAGGGCCTCCATAAAAAGATTTAAACCTAAATCAGTACCGTTATGAGCAGTTTGTGGGAATAACAAGAGTAATAGAATAAGAACTATGCAAATCGCTATTTGAATTATCGCATACATGTTATCATCTCGTTTCAACTTTTTGTCATTCACATAGGCAAATGCTAAAATCAATATATGTAAAAAAGGCAAAAACATGAACGTATGGTTTTGTGAGCGTCCTAGGAGGTGTTTTTCTAATGAAGAAAAAAATTAGTATTTATGCAGTGTTATTAGTCGTGATTTGTTTTTTAATGTTATACCGACTAGACGCTTATATCATGAAGCCAGGAAGTGCTTATGATGTCAGTAAATTTGTTAACGTGGACAATAGCCACACTGAAGATGAAGGTTCCATGAGTTTAATGACAGTGGCTATGCAGCAAGCTACGCCTTTTTCATATCTGTGGGCGAAAACACAAAAATATCAAAAATTAATGGATATTTCCCAAGTTCGAAATCCATTAGAGGATGAAGAGGAATATAATGTTCGGCAGCTTAAATTAATGTCTGATTCTCAATTTAATGCAAAGTATGTAGCTTTTCAGAGAGCCGACATTCCAACAAAAATTCTTTTTAACGGTGTTTTTGTATTAAATGTCCTTGATGGCGGTGCTTCGGATAATTTATTAAAAGCTGGTGATGAAATTATTGAAGTTGACGGACAAAAAATTACAAACCAACAAATGCTTGTAGATCTTTTAAAGCCAAAGCAGCTTGGAGATAACGTGACAATTAAATTTATACGTAATAAAAAAGAACAGGAGGTAACAATTACATTAAAGGAAATCCCTGGATCAGAAGAGAAAAGGGCTGGTTTAGGTATTACTTATACTGAAAGTAAATCTATTGAAACAAATCCAAATGTATCTATGAAAACCGAGGATATTGGAGGTCCGTCTGCTGGACTAATGTTTACTTTAGAAATTTTGGATCAACTTCTCGATGAAGATTTAACGAAAGGCTATGCTATTGCGGGGACAGGGGAAATGCTGGTTGATGGCTCTGTTGGAAGAATCGGTGGAATAGACTATAAAGTCATTGCTGCTGATCGTGATGGTATGGAAATCTTTTTTGCACCAGATGATGAAATTTCTCCAGAAATGAAAGCTAAATATCCTGAACTGGAATCTAATTATGCTACAGCAGTAAAGACTGCTAAAGATATTGGAACAAAAATGAAAATAGTTCCGGTTAAAACGGTTGATGATGCAATCGAATATTTAAAACAGTTACAGCCGAAATAAGAAAATAAAAAAGATGAGTTCCGACTGGGCGCTTTGTTGCTGACGCTTCGCTTTCGCACTGAGCAAAGCTTCCTGGGGGCGTCCGATGAGCCACTTCGCTTCGCTGCAGGGTCTCGGGCCAACAGATGTTTTTTGCGCGAAAGCGAAGCGACAGCAGCACCGATGTTGGTCACGAAGGCGTTATCACAGGACGTGATGTTCTTAGCCTTCGTTCCTCTATCGCTGATCCCCGAGGAGTCGCCCAGCCTCCACTCCAATCAACCACTTTACTCAGCATGTATCTTCTGGTCACTATAATTGTGATAAAAAGAAACTTCGGCAACAGGGTTTTATCTGTGTGAAAGCGTAGTTCTAACGTAGTAGCAGCAACAAGGTGTTTCTATGCGAAAGTGCAACGATGGCAACAAATGTTTATACATATGGCAGTAATAGCAGATGTACAATTGCGTCACTGTAATAAGTCGAATTTGTTTGATTATGATGAGTAGTCATAGTGTTTACTTTTGAAATGCACAAAATTTATATAAGTTCTACACTATTGTTGATTGGAATGGAAGGCTACTCGACTCCCGTGGGAAAGCGAGACAGGTGAGACCCTGCACGGAGCGTAAGCGGAGGAAGCGGCTCAACGCTCGCCCACAGGAAAGCGAGTAGCCTGGAATGTAAATCACCCTCATTTAAAGCGCCACGACATTCCTTGACCATTTTTTTCAACGACATAAAAGGATGCTAGAAGAATTTCTGGCATCCTTTTATTGTGGTCTTCTATTGCTTAAAACCGAATCGGTGGTGTTTGATAATCTTTAGGAAGACTTTGCTCTTTTGTTCCGTGTTCTATACTTAAATTGTATACTTCTGCTGCATGAATATCTACAGCGAGCATAGCGTCATCCATAGCTGCAACACGACTGATTAAAGGTAAAGGTATGTCTTTTTTATGCATCCCTAAGTAGGCTTGTCCCTTCTTACTCATACCAAGTAAGCGTATACTGGATGGGGCTTCAAAGCTTTGCAACTGTTCCTTTGTAAACCCGGTATAAATGTGTGTGAGCATACGTTGAAGTCTTGTCCAAGTATAGCGCTTGGATTTAATTTTCTCCATAAAACTACTGAATGAATGACTTGTTTTCGCCGCTTTAATAAGAGCGTTCTCAATGCCTTCTGTTACTTCAGCATAGCGCGTAAGTTCATTAGGTGTGTGACGAATAAGTGTAAACTGTAAAAATGGCCAAAAAGTTTCCCAATTTGCAAATTTACCATATTTTTCGTGCCAATCAGCTAAATAATCAAACGATGCTTTAGGGAGAAAATCTTGCACACTTTGTAGAGCGTTGGTTGTTGCTAGAGCCTTGCGTATTCCTGTGGCACTAGCAATTGATGCACCTTCTTGTAAAGCGTCATGGTAACCTGCAACAATGCGAGGGATCGTTAAAGGCTTAATGTTACTACCTAGCGCCTTGGCAGCCTCAATATAATGAAAACCAAGTATATTGTTTGGCTGTCCCAAATCAATGTATGTAGCAGGGAACTTTTGAGAAAGCTGTTTATAGGCGTAATGTAGACTTTTAGGATAGCTTGCACCGGTTTTAAGGCTTTCTTTAATAAGAACGTTATATTCAGTGCGATGACTATTAATGAGCTGAAACGTATTCATAAAGGGTTGAATGGAACCATCTTCGCTTCCAAAGGCAAAAGAATCGCAACCAATTGCAGATAGTAAGGAAATTGCTCCTTTCGCGAAATCAGTTGCAGGTGCGGTACTATAAACGTAGGGTAGCTCAATGACCATATCAACACCACCTGCTAGAGCCATTTTTGTGCGTGTCCATTTATCGACCATGGCTGGTTCACCACGCTGCAAAAAATCCCCACTCATGATAGCGATGACAATATCCGCTTGTGCTACTTTTTTTGCCTGTTGTAAATGATAGGCATGTCCGTTGTGAAAAGGATTGTATTCAACAACTATTCCGACTGCTTGCAAATTTAAGCCCCCTTTAATCAATTTTATTTGCTTCTCGTTCTTGTGAATTTGGAGCCTTTTGCTTATTATAGAACGATTTGGAGCAAATTCACTTATTATAATATATAATTATAGGTGGGTTTTATTGTGGTGACAAGAAATTATCTTGACATCTATTTTTACACATTATATAATCAACATTGTTGTCTCGAGGTGATTAAACGAATGAAATGGTCAATTCATCAATTATCTAAATACCGCCAAAACGGGATGCCAATCGATGCCTATGTCCAGTTGGACGAGGTGATGGAGCGAAACCAGGATATTCGAGCAATTTCGCCCGTTCATGTAAAAGGGCTATGTACTTTCGGTGCATCGCAAATGACATGTCAGCTAACAGTGACAGCGACGTTAACACTACCATGTGCACGCACATGGGAAGATGTTGAGTTTCCTATCGAAGTTGAGACAGTTGAAGTTTTCAGCTGGATTGACGAGGATAAACGAGGGGAAGATGACGGAGAACTTCACTATATTGATGGTGAAGTAATCGACATGAAGCCGGTTATCGAGGAGTTAGTGCTTCTTGAAATACCTTTGCAAGTGTTCAAGGAGAATACCGAAGGACAAGTGCAAGGTGGTAAAAACTGGTCTTACGCAACAGATGAAGACGTTGAACTACACAAAAAAGCTGACACACAAAAAGTGGATCCAAGACTAGCTAATTTAGCTAAGTATTTTGATCAAACAGACGAATAGACGATCTGTAAGGAGGTGCCATCAATGGCTGTACCATTTAGAAGAACTTCTAAAACTGCAAAAAGAAAGCGTCGTACGCATTTCAAACTATCTGTACCTGGTATGGTAGCTTGCCCAAACTGTGGGGAAGCAAAATTATCACACCGTGTTTGCAAAGCTTGCGGACAATACAAAGGTAAAGAAGTAGTAAGCAAATAATACAGTGTTTGCTCACTTAAAAGGCTAGTAGAGAGACCATGGCTCTTTACTAGCCTTTTTGTTGACTAGAAAAGACGGAATCTTTCGGCAATAATGAAAAGATATATAGTACTATAATAATTGTGTGATACAATTTATCCATCGGGACAAAGGGGGAAATAGTGTGGCTTACATAATTGATAATAAAGAAGGTATTATGACGTTTACGATTAATCGAGAAGAAAAACGGAATGCGGTTAATGATGAGGTTATGGATGGGCTCCAAGAAGTCATCACATATATTCGAAATCATGATGATGTACGTTTTTTAGTCGTGACGGGTGCGGGGGATAAATCATTTTGCTCAGGAGGCGATTTATCTGAATTTCATTCGCTCGAAACAGAGGATGAGGCGTTCGGGATGTTAGGTAAGATGGGTAAAATATTATATGACCTTGCAACATTGCCTGTACCAACGATTGCGTTGATTAATGGAACAGCAGTTGGTGGAGGTTGTGAAATTGCAACAGCTTGTGATTTTCGTCTAGTGGCAAGTCATGCGAAGTGTGGTTTTATACAGGGGACATTAGCAATTACGAGCGGCTGGGGAGGCGGTACATACTTATTCGAACGAGGACTTCGCCATGATCGTGCGATGAAGATGCTAGTCGATGCGAAGCCTTATCCAGCAGAATTACTATATGAAATTGGCTGGGCGATGCGTGTTTTTGAAGGTTCAAAAGAAGTGGCGTTGAATGATTTTATCGAACATATGCGTAAAATTCACCCTTCTGTTCATAAGGCTTATAAAGAAATTGAGCTTCGTAAGTGGCGTGAGCGTAATATGTATGAACGTGTTATGGAGGAAGTTCGTACATGTGCGAAATTGTGGGAAAGTGAAGCTCACCACGAGGCAGTTGCTAATTTCCTAACAAAGAAAAACAATAAATAATGTATAACGGCAGTGATTATAGCAAAACATAATCACTGTCTTTTTGAATTCCATGATTCTATTTTGCTCGCTCATGCATATAGTAGTAAAAAATGCGAGGGTGATAGATTATGGAATTGAAAAAAAGAAAAGATCAATGGACGAAGGAAGACGATGAAAGATTAGCAGAAATTGTGTTGCATAATGTGCAAAATGGCAAAACACAGTTAGAAGCTTTTGAAATGGCTGCTACTGAACTAGGTCGTACAAAACAAGCATGTGGTTTCCGTTGGAATAAAACATTACGTAGTCAATATAGTCAGTCACTACTAGCTGTGCGGAATCAGCCGCAACAATCTATGCGAAGCCATTTGAAATTGGCGTTAACGAGTTTTGATGAATTAACAGAAGCCTATCAAAGTCTCGAAGTAAGGCACCGTGAATTACAAAATGAGCACGATAAACTAGTGAAATGGTTGCAGCAAGGATATTCTTTAATGAAAGATTAGAATATGGAAGCCGACGAAAGGTAAAAGTATTGTAGAGTAAGGTACTTAGAAAAAATGTAAACTTGAACGAAAACATAATGCTGCGCTAAGTGTTTCAACAACTATTTATCCTGCATTAACGGACGGTAATTGATTTGTACCGAAAGTAAAGCGTCAGATACAAAGCTCCTACCTTGAAATTCAGTAAAAACAAAGAAGAAGTTAGGTTATGGTCCGTAAAATCCCGATTGGTGAAGATTGATAATCAATGGGAAAAAACCACTGATTAAATTTTCAATTTTTATATTATCGTAAACACTTAGTCAATCCTGTATAATAAAAGAACCTGCATAGGAGGTGCCTTAGAGATTATTCTAAGGCACCTCCTTCTGTAGAAAGGGACAAAAAGGACCATTTAACTTCTTTTAGTAGGTGTCCAAACATCCGCAGAAATAGAGGAACTCAGTCTAAGAACGCCACGTCCTGTGGTAATTTATCTGTGCGAAAGCGAAGCGGCAGCAATAAACATCTGTTGGCCTAAAGCCTCCGGCGGATGTCACGGTAGCGGCTAGGGTGTAATTGCGGTAGAACTGTTTAGGAGGGCGTTATCTTATGTTAGATTGTCCATTATAAATGTGGGAGGTGTGATGTATTGTGGATATAGCGATTATTGGTGCAGGGGCTGTAGGTCAGTTAACGGCAAGTTTTTTAGCTGAGTCTGGTATGTCTGTAACGTTGGTTACAAGAACGCAGGGACAAGTAGATGAACTTAATGAGAAATATTTAACACGAGTGAATGTTGATGGAACGAAAACTATACAAAAAATTGCTTCGACTACGAAATTAGTGGAGCTATCACAGCAAGATTTAATTGTAATAGCTGTTAAATACGGTCAATTACAAGAACTTTACGAACAATTATCTGCGTTACCTAGTACAGTATCGTTGTTGTTTATGCAAAATGGTTTAGCGCATTTTGACGAAGCACTACGATTGCCACAAAAAAATATTGCCTTTTGTTCTGTGTCATTCGGTGCTCAAATGATAAATCAGTCAACTGTACAACATAGAGGTGTAGGAGTTTGCAAAATTGCGATAGAGCGAGGGAATAGTGATGCGTTTAACGATTTGTTACAAGTAAGAAATTCCTTATATCCAGTTGAATTGGTTGCTAATGCTGAACAAATGTTATTTGAGAAAGCTGTATTCAACTGCTTGATTAATCCATTAACGGCTATATTGCAAGTGAAGAATGGTGAATTAGTAACGAATAAACAAGCGTTTTTGTTAATGCAAACTATCTACCGAGAATTAACGGATGCTTATGAAGGTATAGAACAAGCTATACCTTTATTCAAGGTGATAGACTTATGTGAAAAAACAGCAAATAATACATCATCTATGCTAGCGGATCGGATACAGGGGAGAAAAAGTGAAATTGACACGATTGTAGGAGTAATACTAGAAAAAGCTCTAGCGAATGGTCATAATTTGCCTACTTTACGTACTTTATATTACCAAGTACTTGCAATAGAGGAGAGCGGTGAAAGACGTTGAAAGATTTTTTACATATTGTTATAAGTATCATTATTTTTTGTCCAATCCTCCTTTTTGTGATTGTCTATTTAATTAGTCGAAAGGTTAAAATTCGAGGCACTCATGCTTTTGGAATGGCATCGGACGTGACAACATTGTGTTTGTTTTTTTCAGTACCACTAGCAATTGGTGTACTATGGAATGTCAATGTTAGTGCACTATTAGTAACATTGGCGATAATGATGGCAATGATTTTTACATATATTGATTGGCAAACAAAAAAAGAAATTGAAGTGAAATCGCTACTTAGGAAAATTTGGCGCTTTCAATTTTTAGTACTAAGTACGGCGTATATTGTTATTTGTATAGTAGGTGTTATTCGATCTGTTATAGAATATTTACAGGCAGTCTAAGCATTTTCTTTTCATGTTGAAGCCATAAGCGTTAAAATAATAGCATTAAATATTGCTTTTTAGTAATAACTCTATATGTGCAAAAAAATAAATAAAATTCCAATGTACAACAACGTTTGAGTATCTAACAAAAATCGTATTATGTTTTTCCGAAACTTGTTAGGGAATGTCATTTTGAATAAACGTTCTAAGGGTAACAGTAAAGGGATTTATATTATTTCAAGTTTGCTTATGAAGAGTAAGAAGATGATTTAGTGAGTAGAGGAGTTTGTGTTAAATGAAACTGGAGTCAATCCGAGTACCCATAAAAAATCGTTTGCTAGCAGATTATTGGTCGTCGAATACTGCCATCCATGAGTTTTTTGAATACGAATATAACGATAAATCTTTTGAAAAACGAGTGCAATATTTAGATCAGCATGTGTATGATCAAAAAGAATTAACAGCCATCATACGTCAATTTATGGAGCCGCTTGGTATATCAAAGAAAGCGAATGAACATTTGCAACAACTAGAGCAAGGAGCTGTTGCAGTTGTCGGTGGACAACAAGCGGGTATCTTAACAGGCCCTCTTTACTCGGTGCATAAGGCGATTTCGGTCATTGCATTAGCGAAAGAGCAAAGTGTAAAACTTCAGCGACCGGTTGTTCCTGTTTTTTGGATAGCTGGTGAAGATCATGATTTAGAGGAAATTAACCATACGTATACAGTACATGGTGATGATATTAAAAAACGAGCTTACGGTGAACGTTCAAGACGTAAAACAATGGCTTCTGAAACAAGTATAAATAAAGAATCAATGACACAATTAATAAATACTATTGCGAAAGATATGGGTGAAACAGAATTCACTGAAACGCTTATTAAACAATTATCGGATACTCTTAATAAGTGTGACACATTTACGGACTTCTTTGCGCAACTTATGAACCAATTGTTTAAAGATGAAGGTTTATTGATGATTGATGCAGCGGACTTTAAATTCCGTCAATATGAACGTGAGAATTTTACCCGTATCATTCATAAAAATGAAGAAATTGCTAAAGTGGTAACAGAAAAAGAAGTGGAGCTTGAACGTGCAGGCTATGGCAATCCTATTTTGGCAACAAATGAAGCGGCCAATTTATTCTATGTAGAAGATGGGGAGCGACATCTTTTAGAAAGAAAAAATCAGCAATTTGTAAATCTAGCTGCAAATATCAAGCTATCTCGTGAAGAAGTTTTAAGAATTGCTGAAAAACATCCTGAGCAGCTAAGTAATAACGTTGTGACGCGCCCGTTAATGCAGGAAATGACATTGCCTGTGCTAGCGTTTGTTGGTGGACCAGGGGAGCTTGCGTACTGGGCGACATTGAAGGATGCATTTGCGGTATTAGGCTTACAAATGCCGATTTTTGCTCCACGTCTTCATATCACGATTGTCACACGTCACGTAGAACAACTTTTACGTGAATATCGTTTAAATGTTGCTGAAGTTTGGGATGGGAAAGCATTGCAGCTTAAAGAACAGTTTATTGCTGAAGTACAAGATACTGAGGTGACACGTCAAATTCAGATGATGCAACGAGAGCTTTTAGAAAAATATGATGCACTTCAACTTTATTTAGAAGAGCAACATTTATTACTAGATAAAATTCTTGTAAAAAATAAAGAGAATCATCTAAAGCAATTTGAGTATTTACATCAAAAGGTTGAACAAACTGTTCTAAACAAGCATGAAACGACAATTCGAAAATTTATGACGCTACAAAATGAGTTATATCCAAATGAAGGATTCCAGGAAAGAACTTATAATCCTTATCAATATTTCAATGAGTTTGGACCTATGTTAATTACTGAAATGCTGAAACAAAATTATAGCATTGGCGATCACCACTATTTAATTTATTTATAATTCCAATGTTTGTAACTTTATACCCAATTAACAATTTAATACAATGTTGATTTGATGAACAATGTCGACATAAATAGTAAATAGAGAGCTATCCTACTAAGGGTAGCTCTTTTTTTATGTCATTTAGCATGGATTCAATAATTTGTTAAAGGTCTATTCACACATTGAGTGTTAAAATGTCAAGTTTTTTTTAAAAAAAGTGGAGGAAAGTGGGGGGATGTGGTACATTATTTAATAAAGTGGGGTGAATAGCATGTTCATGGGAGAATATCAACACTCTGTTGATGCGAAAGGACGATTAATCGTGCCCGCAAAATTTCGTGACGCCTTAGGTGAAACATTTGTTGTGACACGCGGACTTGATAATTGTTTATTTGGCTATCCTATGGATGAATGGCGAAAACTCGAAGAAAAATTAAAGGGCTTACCGATGACCAAAAAGGATACACGTGCTTTTGCAAGGTTTTTCTTTTCTGGAGCAACGGAAGTAGAAATAGACAAGCAGGGGCGTATTAATATTCCTTCAACTCTTATGCAATATGCACATCTTGTGAAAGAATGTATCGTGTTAGGAGTTTCGAATCGAATTGAAATATGGGCGAAAGATGCTTGGGAGGCTTACTTTAGTGAGTCGGAACAATCCTTTAATGAAATTGCAGAAAATATGATTGGCTTTGATTTTTAATTTTTTTAGTTAAGGCCTGGAGGGAGCGAGTGGTATGTTCGATCATACAACCGTGCTATTAAAAGAAACAGTTGATGGGTTGAACA
Organism: Lysinibacillus sp. NPDC093190; assembly: GCF_050280425.1. Taxonomy (NCBI): domain Bacteria; kingdom Bacillati; phylum Bacillota; class Bacilli; order Caryophanales; family Bacillaceae; genus Lysinibacillus; species Lysinibacillus sp. NPDC093190. Next base: position 100,698 of record NZ_JBNNVG010000001.1, read on the forward strand.
TCGATCCTGATGGTGTGTATGTGGACTGTACGTTAGGTGGAGCAGGACACAGTGAATATTTAGTACAACAATTATCTGAAAAAGGGCGTTTAATTTGCTTTGATCAAGATATGACAGCTATTAACAATGCAAAAATTCGATTGGCGCCGTATATTGAGCGTGTGACATTTGTTCATTCGAATTTCCGCTATTTAAAAGAAGAGCTATTAGCGCTTGGTATTGAGCAAGTTGATGGTGTTTTATATGATTTAGGCGTATCTTCACCACAGCTAGATACACCAGAACGAGGTTTTAGTTATCACCATGATGCACCGCTAGATATGCGCATGGATCAAACGGCAACACTGACAGCTTTTCATGTCGTGAATGAATGGGCATATGAAGATTTAGTACGTATATTTTTCCGTTATGGAGAAGAGAAATTTTCAAAGCAAGTTGCTCGTAAAATCGAAGAGGCACGTAAGGTGGCGCCGATCGAAACAACCGGCCAACTTGTAGAACTTATTAAAGAGGGTATTCCAGCAGCGGCTCGCCGTAAAGGTGGACATCCAGCGAAGCGCATATTCCAAGCAATACGAATTGCTGTTAACGATGAGCTAGGCGCGGCAGAGGATTCATTAGTCGATGCGATTGATATGATAAACGTAGGTGGACGCATTAGTGTCATTACGTTCCATTCTTTGGAGGACCGCCTATGCAAGACTATTTTTAAGGAAGCGTCATCATTACCGGAATTACCACCGAATTTACCGGTGATTCCCGATGACATGAAGCCGACTTTAAAGCTTATCACGAGAAAGCCGACTGTTCCTTCTGATGAAGAATTAGCAGTAAACAATCGTTCTCGTTCAGCAAAGCTTAGAGTGGTTGAGAAAATTAACGACAAAGGGCGTGAGTAAATGGCAGCAGTTCGTGTAAGGCAGCACCAGCAACAACAAGTGCAACAACCGATAACACCCCCTAGCCCACAACCCACTATCATACGTCGCAAAAAAACGAACCAGAAGTTTGAAAAGACAATGCTAATAGTTTTAGTTAGCATTATTGCTGTATTATCAGTACTAGCTTTAAATAAGCAAGCAGCAATTCAAACAACAAGCATGGACATTCAAAAAATCGAAGCAGAAGCAGAAGAGATTGCTAAAAAGAATGTTGACTTGACAGTTCGTGTAAGTGAACTTTCTACATACGAAAACATATGGAAAAAAGCTAAAGAACTCGGTTTAACTCAAAATGAGAAAAATGTAAAGGTAGTGCCGGGAGAATGAAAAAAAAGAGATTTCGATTCCAATGGGGAGCCTTTCTATTATTAATTTTTTATGGAGGGCTCTTTTTTCTATTGTTCTCAAGAATGTTTATGTTACAGGCGACAGGTGAAGTGGAAGGACAAGAGCTTGCGGCTAGGGCAGCTGCGAAATATAGCAAAGAAAGTGCAATATCAGCAAGCCGTGGGAAAATTTATGATACAAATGGACAAGTCATCGCTGAGGATACACTTAGTTATCGAATAATCGCAATCGTCAATGAAAAGGCCACGACGGATGAAAAAAACCCTCGACATGTAGTTGATCCAGAAAAAACTGCGAAAATATTAGCAGAATATATTCCTATGGATGAAGAAAAAATCTATAAACAACTTACTAGAGTAAATGATAAAGGCGAAAAGCCTTATCAAGTTGAATTTGGAAGTGCGGGCCGTGGAATAAGTCATGACACTATGAGTAAAATCAAAGCGGAGAAATTACCAGGGATTTTATTTATAAACGATTTAAAACGTTATTATCCAAATGGTATCTTTGCCTCGCACTTAATTGGTTTCGCGCTAAAAGAGGAAAATAAAGATGGTACGTTCACGACAAAAGGAAAAATGGGTCTTGAGCTTACTTATAACAAAGAACTAACCGGAAAAGACGGTAAGGTTGAGTATGAGACAGATGCTTTCCATTATTTATTGCCGAATAGTGAAAAAATGGTGACACCTGCGAAAAATGGTGATGACATTTATTTAACAATTGATAAAACAATTCAAAGCTTTTTAGAGGAAGCGATGACATCGGTTGAAAAGGAATATAACCCTGAATCGATGACAGCTATTGTGGCAGATCCGAAAACAGGTAGAATTTTAGCGATGACTCAGCGGCCTACGTTTAATCCTGATACACGCGAAGGCGATAATATGAAATGGCTGAACGAGGCTATTGAAGAGACCATTGAACCAGGCTCGACGATGAAAACGTTCACGCTCGCTTCGGCTATTGATACAGGGGCGTGGGAACCAAATGCAAAGTATATGTCAGGTCAATACAGAGTCCTTGATCGTGTAATTAAAGATTACAATAAAGTTGGTTGGGGCCAGATTACTTATTTACAAGGCTTCCAACGTTCATCCAATACTGCAATGGCACACTTATTAAAGCTTATTGGTGAGGATGTCTTTTTTGACTATCTAGATCGATTTGGGTTTGGCAAAAAAACAGGCATTGATTTACCAAATGAAGCGTCGGGTACACTTTTATCGAAATATCCAGTAGAACGAGTGACAACAACGTTCGGTCAAGGTTCTACGGTAACGCCGATTCAGTTAATTCAAGCATTAACAGCGATTGCGAATGATGGGAAAATGATGCAACCTTATGTAATAGATCGTATCGTTGATCCTTCGACAGGAAAAACTATTCAAAAGCATGAGCCGATTGTCAAGGGAAAACCAGTTTCAGCCGACACTGCAAAACAGGTAAAAGAAATCCTTGCATCTACGTTAACAGCTAAGGATGGTACGGCGAAGGATTATATACTTGAAGAGTACGAAGTAGCAGGGAAAACAGGTACTGCTCAAATTCCTAAGCCAGATGGCAAATATTATGAAAACGAGTATCTGTATTCATTCCTAGGAATGGCTCCTGTAGATAACCCACAGCTCATTATGTATGTCTCGGTAAAAAGACCAAAGTTAAAGCAGGGTGAACTTGGTTCTGTACCAGTTTCAAAAATATTTAACCCAGTTATGTTAAATAGTTTAAAGTATTTAAACGTTAATCCAGAAGATGTAAAGCATGTTGACGAGACTACAATACAAGATTACACAGGTCGAAGTGCTGAGGCTATACAAGTAGAGCTTGCGAACGATGGTCTACAGCCCGTTATTGTAGGTGGTGGCGGTAAAATTATTGACCAATATCCAAAAGGTCCTCAAAAACTTGTTAAAGGCAATTTTGTGTTTTTAAAAACAGCAGGTGATGTAACATTACCAAACTTCACCAATTGGTCGTTACGCAATGTACTTGCTTTTAAGACAATGGCAAATTTAGAAATTGAAGTTGTTGGAGAGGGCTTTGTAGCTAGTCAGAGCGTCTCGGCAGGTACTGTAATTTCAGATAGTTCACCGATTGTCGTGAAGCTGAAAACGCCAGCTGAAAGCTTTAAGCAAGATGTAGAGACCCCACCCGAGGGTGAAACAACTGAATAAACCTGAATAGAAGCCCACTTTATTTCATACGTTGTAAAAAACAAGGTGTGATGTCGAATGAAGTGGATTTCTATCCATTCCAAAAAGCGATTGCGTATTTTATACGTATTGTTTATGTTTGTAGCCGCTGCGATTATTATTAGGCTGTTATTCTTGCAAGTATTAGATCAAAAAGATCTGACAAAGAAAGCCGAAGAGAACTGGGACCGAGAAATTCCTTTTGCCAATGAGCGAGGGCATATTACGGACCGTAAGGGGAAAAATATTGTCACAAATAAGCTTGCGCCAACTTTATATTTCATGCCTTCGCAAAGTAAGGATATTGAAGGGGCAGCAGCGAAAATTGCACAAGTTTTGGGAGTAGATGAACAAAAGCTTTTGGAAAAAATGAAGAAAAAAGCATACTTAGTAAAGCTGGCACCTGAAGGGAAAAATATTCCCTATGAAAAAGCAGTGGAGTTACAAGGTATGCAGATTGAGGGATTATATAGTGGTGTCGATTATTCAAGGGATTATCCATACGGTACACTATTATCCCGTTTTTTAGGTTTCACAGGTTATGATGCACAAGGTTTAGCGGGAATTGAATATGAATACGATAAGCTGTTACAGGCCAATTCTTCGGCAATACGGATCTTTACAGATGCGAAAGGGAATAATTTACCGAACGTAAAGAGCGCCTGGAAGGCTGGTGAAGATGGCGCAACAATCGAGCTATCGATAGATGTAGATGTACAACAGGTCGTCGAGCGTGAATTGTCACAGGCAATGGAGCGTTATGATGCTGACCAAGCAATGGCGATTGCCATGAATCCAAACACTGGCGAGATCTTATCGTTAGCATCATATCCAACCTTCAATCCAGCAGAATATCAAACGGTAGAGCCTGCTATCTACAATCGGAATTTACCAGTTTGGATGACATATGAGCCCGGGTCAACGTTCAAAATTATAACTCTTAGTGCTGCTTTAGAAGAAAATGTAGTGGATTTAGAGAAGGATACTTTTTATGATCCAGGGTATTCAATGGTTGCTGGAGCAAGATTACGTTGTTGGAAGCGTGAGGGTCATGGCTCTGAAACCTTCCTCGAAGTTGTAGAAAATTCTTGTAACCCAGGCTTTATTGAATTAGGTCAGCGAATAGGTAATGAAAAACTACTACAGTATATTAAAGATTTTGGTTTTGGTGAAAAAACAGGGTCTAATATCGCTGGCGAAGCTTCAGGGATTTTATTTTCCAAGGATTCTTTTGGACCTGTTGAGCAGGCCACAACTTCATTTGGCCAAGGTGTTGCCGTTACACCAATTCAGCAAGTGCAAGCAGTAGCCGCAGCAATAAATGGGGGCAAGCTTTATACGCCATATGTTGTGAAGAAAATTCTTAATCCTAATACTGGAGAAGTTATAGAAGAGACTAAACCGGAAGTTAAAAAACAGGTTATTCGTGAGGAGACGTCTGCAAAGGTTCGAGGTGCATTAGAATCTGTTGTAGCGAAGGGCTCAGGACGTCAAGCTTACCGAGATGGATTACGGATTGGCGGCAAAACAGGTACAGCACAAAAGGTAGAGAATGGCCGTTATAAAGACGGCGAATATATCGTATCGTTTATTGGTTTCGCACCTGCGGATAATCCGCAAATTGTCGTTTATGTAGCAGTAGATAACCCGAAAAAGGGAACACAGTTTGGCGGTGTGATAGCAGCTCCAATCGTTGGTCAAATTATTGAAGATGTTGCGCCTTTTGTTGGCATTGAAAAATCGAAGGAACAGCTTGAAAAGGATTATCGTTGGGGTGACCCAATCACTGTGAAGGTACCAAGTTTTATTGGTCAAACGAAGGACGATATTGCCAAGCAACAATATCCATTCCGTATTGTATGGCATGGAGAAGGGACTAAAATTGGCAATCAACTGCCTGAAGTGGATAGTGTTATCAAACAAGATGGCACCATTCATCTTTATTTAGAAAACTAATTTAACTTTACCTTTAAAAAATGGGAAAGAACCACTATTATTATGAAGGGTAGTAATAAATACATGAAAGTTTGTGCTTTTTTCTTTAAGAAGAAAGTGAAACAAGATTTAAAGGAGATTTTTCAATGAAACTCGCAACAACGCTTACCATTTTAGCTCTTGCTTTTATAGTAACAGTTATCCTGGCACCAATTAGTATTCCACTTCTTCGCCGATTAAAGTTCGGTCAAAGTATTCGTGAAGAGGGACCAAAATCCCATATGAAAAAAGCTGGTACACCAACAATGGGCGGCATTATTTTCTTACTTGCCATTATCCTCACTACTGTTGGTGTAGGTAGCTTTTTAGATTTATTTACAACACAAACCGTCGTACTGTTATTAGTATTAGTAGGGTTTGGGTTAATCGGCTTGTTAGATGATAGCTTAAAGGTTGTTTTTAAACGTAATTTAGGACTAACATCATTTCAAAAGCTTATCGGTCAAATTGTTATTGCGGTCTTGGCTTATTTCTTACTACATGTAGGATCTTTTGATACAACACTTGCTATACCATTGACAGATTGGACGATCGATCTTGGTAATTTCTATATAGCCTTTTTAATTTTCTGGTTAGTTGGCTTCTCGAATGCGGTGAATTTAACAGATGGATTAGATGGACTTGTGGCAGGTACTGCATCCATTGCCTTTGCAGCATTTGGTGTTATTGCTCTATTCCAAGATCAAGCTGATATTGCCTTATTTGCATTTGCGGTGACAGGTGCATTATTAGGATTTTTACTTTTCAATGCGAATCCTGCAAAGGTATTTATGGGAGATACGGGTTCGTTAGCATTAGGTGGAGCTTTAGCCATGGTTTCTGTTTTAGAAAAAGTAGAATTCTTACTGTTATTAATTGGATTGGTGTTTGTTATTGAAACATTATCCGTTATTTTACAAGTAGGTAGCTTCAAACTTCGTAAAAAACGTATTTTTAAAATGAGTCCTATTCATCATCATTTTGAATTATCAGGTTGGTCAGAATGGAAGGTAGTACTTGTCTTTTGGTCAACTGCTTTAGCAGTAGCATTGATTGCAGTTTTATCGGAGGCGTTCTTATGAGAAACTTTACAGATTTACAACATAAAAAAGTCCTTGTTTTAGGTCTTGCTAAAAGTGGTGTGGCTGCAGCTGAGATTTTACATGAGCTTGGCGCCTTTGTGACGGTCAATGATTCAAAACCATTTGATGAAAGCCCAGATGCGCAAGGTCTATTGCAAAAAGGAATTACGGTTATTTGTGGGCGTCATCCAGAGGATTTACTCGATGAAGGCTTTGAATTAGTGGTGAAAAATCCAGGGATTCCTTATAGCAACAAAATAGTAGCAGATGCAATAAGCCGTGGAATCCCAGTTTGGACAGAAATTGAGCTTGCCTATTTAATTAGTGAAGCGCCGTTTATCGGTATTACAGGGTCTAACGGTAAAACAACTACGACAACATTAATTTTCGACATGCTGAATAACGGTGGTTTAGAACCGTTAATTGCAGGGAATATAGGAACAGTTGCATGTGGTGTTGCAAGAGAAGCACACAAGGATAATGTAATTGTTACAGAGTTATCATCTTTCCAATTAATGGGGATTAAAACATTTAAGCCAAAAATTTCTATATTAACAAATCTTTATGATGCGCATCTTGATTATCATGGGACATTTGACAACTATGCAGAGGCAAAATTTGGTGTTACACGTAATCAAGATGAAAGCGATTATTTTATCTACAATGCTGATCAGCCAATTGTTGTTGGCTATGCAACAAAATCAAATGCTAAAAAGGTACCATTTAGTTCTAACGGACGTACGAATGAAGGAATTAGTGCGGATGACACAACAATTTACTGGCAAGGTGAGCCGTATCTAGATCGAGCAAATATCGCTTTGCCTGGTAAGCATAACTTAGAAAATATTTTAGCGGCTGTCGCAGCTTGTATTTTAGTCGGCTGTGACAAAGCTAAAATGGAAGAAGTTTTATCGAAGTTTGGAGGAGTTCGTCACCGTACTCAGTTCGTGCGTGAATGGAACGGACGTAAGATTTACAATGACTCAAAAGCAACAAACTGCTTAGCTACAAAAAGTGCTTTAGATGCATTCCGAGCACCTGTTATTTTACTTGCAGGTGGCTTAGATCGAGGACATTCGTTTGAAGAATTACGTCCATGCATGAGCCATGTAAAGGGTGTTGTTGCCTTTGGAGAAACAGGACTACGCTTTGTAGAATTTGCGAAATCATGTGGTGTACAACAAACTGTCATTGCCCAAAATGTTGAGGATGCAGTACATTATGCGGCGCCGATGTCAGCAGAAGGCGATGTTATTCTATTATCTCCAGCATGTGCAAGCTGGGATCAATATGACAGCTTTGAAATACGAGGCGATGTTTTTATTGATGCTGTAATGAAGCTGTAATGAGCCTGTAATTATTTTAGAATATACTTGACTTGGAAGGATGGCATTACTGAGAGGGAAAGAAAGCTATTTATTGCTCGTCACAACATTGATGCTTTCTATAATCGGCATTATTTTTGTCTATTCTGCAGGTACCTATTGGAGTGCCGTTCATTATAGTGGGAAAATGCCGTTTTATATGAAGCAAAGTCTATACTTTGCCGTAGCCATTGTAGTGTTTTTAATCACGATTCGATTAAATATTTTGAAAGAGCAGTCCTTTTGGAAAATGGCCTATATATTTTCGTTAATTTTACTAGTCCTTGTACTTATACCAGGAATTGGACTTGTACGAAATGGTTCTCAAAGCTGGATTGGTGTAGGTCCTTTAACAATTCAGCCAGCAGAGCTAACGAAAATTACAGTCATTGTATACATGAGCCATATTTTAGCGCAGCATAAAACGGGTACTTCGATTATTAATTGGCGGCATGGATTGATCTTATTATTGCCAGTTGTACTTATTATGCTACAGCCTGATTTTGGTTCAGTTTTTATTCTCGTTGTTTCTGTGTTTTTATTGTTTTTTGTGGCAGGGTATCCTTTAAAGCTTTATGCGATGTTTATGGTTGCTGGGATTGCTGGGTTAGTAGGCTTGATCGTCACAGCGCCATATCGATTAAAGCGGATTCAGGCATTTGTTGATCCGTGGGTCGATCCTTTAGGAAGTGGGTTTCAGGCTGTACAATCGTTAATGGCTATAGGCCCTGCTGGGATTTTCGGGCATGGTTTTGGACAAAGTAGGCAAAAGTTTTTATATTTACCTGAACCACAAAATGACTTTATTTACGCAATAATTCTTGAAGAGGTTGGCATGTTTGGTGGACTTGTTATTTTAGCACTTTTCGTACTGGCGATTTATGCAGGCTATAAATTTGCAGTGCGGGCTAAAACAAGAACATCCTATTACGCGATCATTGGACTTGTAACAATGCTGGCCGTACAAGCATTTCTAAATATAGCAGTAGTAATTGGCTTAGTTCCTGTAACAGGAGTCACATTGCCTTTTATCAGCTATGGAGGAACATCTTTAGTAACAATGTGGCTAATAATAGGTATTATTTATCAATTAGCGAAATAAATATAAAGGAGGAGTACTTTTTGGAGAAAGTAATTGACATAGAAGATCGCATACCTACGCTAAAAAAGCGACGAAAAAAGCGTACAAATCGGAAATTTATAGTGCTAATATTACTTTTCTTTATCGTGTTAGCAGTACTCCTTTATTTTCAATCTCCTTACAGTAAAATCAACAAAATAACAGTCAACGGTGCTCGATTAGTAGAAGAACAATATTATTTGAAGGCAAGTACTCTTGCAACTGGGAAGTCAATGTGGGGATTTAAAGTAGATGACGTAGAGAAATTATTGCTAAAGGATAAATGGGTGAAAGAAGCACATGTTAAACGTAATTGGCTTCAAGGCGTGACAATAGAAATTAAGGAATGGAAAAAAGTTGCGTACTTAGCTGGTGACGGTACTTATTATCCATTGCTTGAAAATGGCAAGCGCTTTGAACAAGCTGGGGATGACATCCCGATTGATGCACCTGTATTTATCGGCATAACTGGCGAAAAGACAATTAAGAAGCTTGTAAAGCAATTAGCACAACTAAATCCAGAAGTATTAGCATTAATTTCTCAAGTCAATACAAACAGTAATGAAACAAATCCTAATGCAATCAGGCTCTACATGAACGACGGCTACGAAGTTCGTGCTGTTATTCAAACTTTAGCAGAAAAGCTAAATCATTACCCTTCACTTGTAGCACAAATTCCAAATTTGGAAAAGGGGGTTATCGATTTAGAGGTCGGCTCGTATTATCGCCCTTTCAATAATGAGTATAACCAAGCAAACCTTGATATGGAAAAAGATGCGGCCAACCAGGAAGTGAAAAAAGATGAACAACAAGAAAAAGAATAGCAAAGAAAATTTCTTTTCAAGAAAACAATTTCAGTTGCTTATTGTTTGTATAACTATGGGGTTTATCATCGGCTATTCCTACAACCAGGCAAAAGATAATCGAGATGCAGGTTCTTCGACTAATTCAAAGCTTTTCGAGCAAGAGGATTCATATCGTGAGGAGTTAATTGCACAGCAAGAGCGTAATAAAGAATTGACAGATGAGGCGAATGCTTTACAAGAAAAAATTCGCAAGTATGAAAAGTCATTTGTCGCTAGCAAAAAGGATTATTCAAAGCTTGTTGAAGAAGCGGAGGATTTACGCTTGTTGTTAGGCGATTTAAATTCAGAAGGAAAAGGGATACGTATAACTCTTCAAGATGGTGATTACGATCCAAAATCTGCTAATCCTAATGATTATATCGTGCATGAAAGCCATATTTTTAAATTGCTTAATGAGCTTAAAATTTCCGGTGCTCAAGCAATTGCTATTAATGGTCAACGAGTTTTGGCGAATTCTTATATACGCTGCAATGGACCTGTCATTACTATTGATGGCAAGCAGCATCCAGCTCCATTCGTCATCGAGGCTGTCGGAGATTCCGCAACATTAATAGCTTCCTTAAACTTAAATGGTGGCGTTGTGGATCAATTATTAAATGACAATATTGTTGTATCATTAGAAGCAGATCAAAAGCTTACAATGCCAAAAGCAAAAGTAGAAAGTTAAACGCTCTCTAGTCAATATTTACAGATGAAATTTAGTTATTTTTTAGCATGTATTTTTGCATAATTCAAGATCTAATGCGTAAATCTATGAGGGGTTACGATACGTCTAGGAGGGGCTATTTTGAAAAAAAATATGTATACCCGAATAACGATCGTGCTATTTATTATCGGTTTGATGATAGCGGTACAATACAATACCATAAAGCAACCAGCTGAGCGAGATACACGAGATATTTGGGCCATACGAGAGGAATTAGCAGAAGAAAAGCAAAGGCATTCCACGTTATTAGCAGAAATTCGCTCACTTAATGAAGTAGTGGGTCGCTATGAGCAATCTGAGAAAGCAAATTTACAGTCAGCATTATATGAAACGCTCCATCATTTAAAGCTACAGGCAGGGCTAACGGAAGTCACAGGGCCAGGAGTTATAATTCGTGTTGAACCAGCGCCCGAATTAGTAGAAATGGGGTATGAAATCAAAGAAATTTCACCTGATTTACTAACCCAATTACTAAATGCTCTGTTTAAAAACAATGCAGCGAGTGTCTCGATAGATGGAAATCGCGTTGTCCAGACGACAGCCATTCGAGACATAAATGGAAAGACTACAGTGAACAGTGTACCACTGTCCTCACCACCCTTTGAAATTTATGTTGGGACAAGCTCATTTAAGGAAGCTCAAAAAATGTACAATTCGTTACAAGCCTCAACATTTATCGATTCCTTTTATTTGGATAACTTTAATTTAATAATTGAGGAACCAACTGAGCATTTAACAATCCCAGCATTTGATCAGCCATTGACAAATGATTATTTAACAGAGGTGGAAAAAGGAGAATAATATATGTGGCTACCATTTTTAGGTTTGGTATTTGGACTTGCCCTTGGCTTGTTAACAAATATACAAATACCCTCTATATATGAAAATTATCTGTCAATAGCTGTTTTAGCAGCCTTAGATACGTTATTTGGCGGTATTCGTGCTCAATTACAGCAAGTATATGACGATAAAGTATTTGTATCAGGATTCTTTTTTAATATAATTCTGGCAGCGGGGTTAGCCTTTTTAGGTGTGTATTTAGGGATAGATTTGTATTTAGCTGCCATTTTTGCTTTTGGAGTACGATTGTTCCAGAATATAGCAATAATTAGGCGTATTTTACTAACTCGGTTGGATGAGAAACGTCATAAAAGGAACAAAAATTCCATAGAATGAGAGAAAAATTGAGCAAAATACTCGATTTGCTTAGACATTATGCTGAATTTACAATAGAATGAGAATAAGAGCATTTTTTCAAGGAGGTGCAGTGAATTGAATCAGCAAGATTTATATATTTCTCTTGATATAGGATCATCCTCTATCAAGGTATTAATAGGTGAAATGAGCGACGGTCAATTACATGTAATTGGAGTCGGAAATGTAAAATCGAATGGAGTTCGAAAAGGTGCAATTGTTGATATTGATGCAACAGTTCAATCGATTCGAAAAGCAATAGATCAAGCTGAACGAATGACAGGATATCAAATAAATGAAGTCGTTTTAGGAGTTCCGGCTAACCAGACGATGTTACAGCTAGTTAAAGGTGTTGTCGCTGTAAATAGTGAAAATAGAGAAATTACAGATGATGATTTAGATAGAGTAGTAGAATCTGCACAAGTCATGTCAATACCTCCTGAACGTGAATTAGTGAATATTATTCCTAGACAATTTATTGTGGATAATTTAGATGAGATTAAAGATCCACGAGGTATGATTGGTATTCGTTTAGAAATGGATGCCACGATGATCACAACTTCCAAAACACTTTTACACAATGTTCTACGCTGTGTAGAACGTGCAGGTTTAAGTATTCGAGAAATATATTTGCAACCATTAGCAGCAGGTTTTTTTGCATTAACGGAGGATGAAAAAAACCAAGGTACCGCTTTCGTTGATTTAGGAGGCGGTTCAACTACTATCACAGTATTCGAAGAGGGACTGTTAACACATACGGGTGTCATTCCTGTTGGTGGCGATCATATCACGAAAGATATTTCGATCGTCTTAAAAACACCAACAGAACAGGCAGAACAAATTAAACATCAATTTGGACATGCCTATTATGATGACGCATCAGATGATGAACTCTTCGAAGTACCGGTTGTAGGGACAGATTCAACAGATCAGTACAGCCAGCGCTTTATATCAGAAATTATTGGCGCTCGTTTGGAAGAATTATTTGAGTTAGTCATCGACGAGTTAGCCCGTCTAGGTGTTAGGGATTTACCAGGCGGTGTTGTTTTGACAGGTGGCGTTGCAAAGCTTGATGGTATTGCGCAACTGGCACGCCAGATTCTGCAAACGCGTGTTAGAATATATACACCTGACTATATTGGCGTTAGAGAGCCTTCATTTACGACGGCAGTTGGACTTATTCGTTACGCCTATTTAGAAGATGATTTTTATGGAAAAAGTATTAATACGCAGCCTATTGAATATGCAGTTGTAGGATCTCCTGCAGCCACACCTAAAAAGCAAGAATATGCTGCACCTTCAGAATCAAAAGGAAGCGTAATCGGAAGAGCAAAAAAATTATTTGATAAGTTTTTTGATTAACTTCTTTCAGCAGAAGTCTCCCACCTCTATAGGTGGTGAAATGAATGCGGATTTAAGCTACTTTTCAGCAGATGTCCAAACACTTGCTGAAAGAAGTTAAAGCCTCCGGCGGATGTCACGGAATCGGAAAGGAGTTCTTTGTGCAAGCACAAAGCCGATTCCGGACGCAATTATACCGAGGCATAATTGATCTTAAATGCGTAATGAATGATACAGAGTCGAGTTACCGTGGGAGGAAAAAGAAATGTTAGAATTTGATACAAGTGTTGATCAACTTGCAGTAATAAAAGTCATTGGTGTTGGTGGCGGCGGTAACAACGCTGTCAATCGAATGATAGAACATGGTGTACAAGGTGTTGACTTTATCGCAGTAAACACAGATGCACAGGCGCTAAATTTATCGAAAGCAGAAATAAAGCTACAAATTGGTACAAAACTTACACGTGGATTAGGTGCAGGTGCAAATCCTGAAGTAGGGAAAAAAGCTGCAGAAGAGAGCCGCGAACAATTAGAAGAAGTTCTACGTGGTGCAGATATGGTATTCGTTACAGCTGGAATGGGCGGAGGAACTGGTACTGGTGCCGCGCCAGTTATCGCGCAAATTGCTCGCGATTTAGGAGCTCTTACAGTCGGTGTTGTAACGCGTCCATTTACGTTTGAGGGTCGCAAACGACAAACTCAAGCTATCGGTGGTATTGGTGGCATGAAGGAGTCTGTTGATACTTTAATCGTCATTCCAAACGACAAGCTATTACAAATTGTCGATAAATCTACGCCAATGCTTGAGGCATTCCGTGAAGCAGATAATGTTTTACGACAAGGTGTACAAGGTATTTCAGATTTAATTGCAACGCCAGGTCTTATAAACTTAGACTTTGCAGACGTAAAAACAATTATGTCTAACAAAGGTTCAGCGTTAATGGGTATTGGTATTGCTACAGGTGAAAACCGTGCTGCAGAGGCTGCTAAGAAAGCTATTTCAAGTCCTTTACTTGAATCATCAATTGATGGTGCTAAAGGTGTCCTTATGAATATTACAGGAGGCTCGAATCTTAGCTTATTTGAAGTACAAGAGGCTGCGGATATCGTAGCTTCAGCATCAGATGAAGAAGTAAATATGATTTTCGGTTCTGTTATTAACGAAAATCTAAAAGATGAAATAATTGTGACAGTAATTGCGACTGGTTTCTCAGAGGAAGCTCTACAGCAACAGCGTAATACTACACGACCGACGTTAAATACAAATAGACAAGCTGTACAGCAACAGCAAGCTCCGATTCGTGAACAACGTCAAGATGTGCACGTACAGCAAGAGCAACCACGTCAAAATCAACAAAATTATGCGCAGGATGACATGCTTGAGGTACCAGCATTTTTACGTAACCGTAAAAATCGTGGATAAATCAGCATCCAACCTTCTAAAAAGCTCGTATTTTACATTATGTGAAATACGAGCTTTTTATGTTGTTAATATGTCAGGCTGTCCTATTAAATAAAGTATGGCTTTTCTGCAAATCAACCAATTCACATGACATACCTTTTAACAAAATGACATCCAACTTTTTAGTTTTATCGAAACACTTTCAGGAATTATCGCCCAACTTTTTAAATTTATCGATAAACTTTCACGTTTTATCACCCAACTTTTAATTTTTATCGACATCCACCTTCAAAAGAGAAAAAAAGGATTCATACACAAGACTGTGTGTGAATCCTTTTACTTTATTATGTTGCTAGGAACGTAAAATAGCCTGGAACAAAAATCATCCTCATTTAAAGAGCTACAACAATCATAAAAGTTTCCTTGATATTTTTCAGGGTCTAAAAAATTAATTATGTTCGAATGTGTAAGGAAAAGATGTATTTTGTCAAAACATTTTAATGAATTGATGCGATTGTTTGACAATATTTGTGGGTGTAACATGCTAACTTTGTAAGTAGGAGGCGGCTGTTATGTATGGAGAATGGCTGGTGCTCATTAATACACTTTTTAATCTAGCGATACTCAAGTTTACGGCAAAAGTAACAGGGATTTTTGTAAAGAACACGAGATTATTAATGAGTTCTATTTGTAGTAGTTTTGTAGCTGTAATAGGTGGTCAAATGCTGTTGACGACGGTACTGAGCTTTATCTTACTAATCGGGATAGCTTTTCGCTTCAAGATTCGAAGCTTTCAAAAACAAGGACCGATCGTTTTAACAGCAACAATCATTATTGGTGGATTATTAACAGCATTACAACCGTATTTAAAGAATCTTTCTGTTGTCCATTTTATAATTATTTGCCTACTATTAGCTGTTGGTAATCTTGTTGCTTTTTATAAGCAATGGGGGTTTGTAAAGCTTGAGCGGTTAAGTGGTCAGTTTGTGTTTGCTACGACGTTAAAAATCTTTGATGTAAAGATACCACTCTCTGCATTTGTAGATACGGGGAATCAAGCGATTGAGCCACTATCAGGAAAACCAGTTCACTTTGTCTCTTATGCAGCATTACGCCCACATTTACCTGCAGCATTTTGCAAATCATTGTTAGAATGGCAAGAAACTGATCCGTATAATGTATCCATGTTTTCAGAAGATTATCAGCGTTATATTCGATTTATTCATGTCAATACAGTGCAACAGCAATCGGTTGTACTAGGTTTCCGCTTTGATGAGTGGCATATAAAGGGGGAGCACTCACAAGTGAAAACGAATGAATATATCGTTTTAACAAAAAAGGCTAAAAATTTTCCACATAGCACAGCAGCAATTTTACATTTTTCAGCGCTTTCAAATAACTCATAGAGGGGGAGAACTATTGCTTCTTAGGCTACTTGCTAGCTTGAAAAAATTTTGGAGTAAGTTTCGGAGTCGTGAAACGTACTATATAGGGGGAAATGATTCATTGCCAGTGCCATTAAGTCGAGAAGAAGAAGTTACAGTCATTGCATCCTTTATGAATGGTGATTTACGAGCTAGAGATACACTAATTGAACGTAATTTACGTCTTGTTGTTTATATTGCTAGACGTTTTGATAATACGGGAACGCCGATTGAGGATTTAATAAGTATTGGCTCTATCGGTTTAATTAAGGCGATTGAAACGTTCAATACTGATAAAAATATTAAACTTGCCACATACGCATCACGTTGTATTGAAAATGAGATTTTGATGCATTTACGTAAAACAAGTCGCATGAAGGGTGAAGTTTCATTAGATGAACCATTAAACTCCGATGCTGATGGAAACGAATTGTTATTGTCTGATATTTTAGGAACTGAAGAGCATATTATTTTAGACAATGTAGAGAAGAAAATTGAGCGTCAACATATGTTTCATGCCATTAATTTACTAGGTGCGCGTGAACGATATATTATGGAATGTCGTTTTGGTCTCAATGGAAAAATTGAAATGACTCAGAAAGAAGTTGCTGATCATTTAGGTATTTCGCAATCATATATTTCCCGATTAGAGAAGAAAATTATTCAAGATTTACGTGAAAATCTGAATCAGCCAATATCTTAGAGAGGGAAATTTACCCTACCTAAAATTGGTCGTAGCTTTTGTGCATATTCTTGTTTCTCTCGGACAAACTGATGTAACGGTTTAGTCAGAGAATAACATCCGGAGGAATCGAATATGCGAACTAAAGTAGATCTTTGCGGCTTAGATACATCGACTTTGCCAATTTTAAAGCACGAGGAAATGAAGGAACTATTCATTCGTTTACAAGCTGGAGAAACTGAGATTAGGGAAGAGCTTGTAATGTGCAATTTAAGGTTAGTGCTTAGTATTGTCGGTAGATTTGCCTACAGGGGTGAGCAGGCAGATGATTTATTTCAGGTAGGCTGTATTGGCCTCATGAAAGCCATTGATCATTTTGATTTGAAGCATAATGTACGATTTTCAACATACGCTGTACCGATGATCATTGGTGAAATTCGTCGCCATCTGCGTGATCATCATGCATTACGTGTTTCTCGTTCTCTAAGAGATATTGCGTATAAGGCGATGCAGGCAAAAGAGCAATGGATAACCGATAATTTACGAGAACCAACGATTGAAGAAATTGCTGAAATGATTGACATGAAAAAGGAAGATGTTTTATTTGCTTTAGATGCCATTCAAGATCCAGTTTCCTTACAGGAGCCCATTTATTCAGACGGTGGAGACGCTGTTTATATGATGGACCAATTACGTGATGATGATGTATCTGAAGATCAATGGGTTGCCTACGTATCGGTAAAGGAAAGTTTGCAAAAGTTAGATGATCGTCAACAAATGATTGTTGCAAAGCGTTTTTATTACGGTGAGACACAAACAGAAATTGCAAAAGAATTGGGGATTTCTCAAGCGCAAATTTCTCGTCTAGAAAAAAATGCAATTGAAACAATGCAGAAAGATTATAAGTAAAAAACAATGCGCATCCGAATTCTCGGTGCGCATTTTATTTATGTCAATTTTTGTGTATGAACCTTTTTTGCTCTTTGGAAGGTGGATGTCGATAAAAATTAAAAGTTGGGTGATAAAACGTGAATGTTTATCGATAAAATTTAAAAGTTGGGCGATAATTCCTGAAAGTGTTCCGATAAAACTAAAAAGTTGGATGTTATTTTTTAAAACGTATGTCATGTGAATTGGTTGATTTCCGTTCCGACTGGACGCCCCCAGGAAAGCGCCCAGTCGGAACGGAAATCAACCACACGTTTTGCCAAAGAGAGATTCCTTAATCATTTCATTTTCATTTAAACAACAATAAACACATAAATATATAGAGAAAACATAGTTTGTTGAGATAAAACGATGTTGAGAGTAATTGATTTAGGGAGGGATAAAATGCGTTTCTCAATGTTACAGCAAAAAGAAGTTATTGAAGCAGGCAATGGACGCTTTTTAGGATTTGTGGTAGATGCAGAGGTATCCAAAGAAACAGGCTATGTAACGGCTTTTATGATTGCAGAGCCCCGTAAATATCTAGGCCTTTTCCGCGGGGAAGAATCTGTTAGGAAAGTGTATATGAAAGATGTACTTGTAGTAGGAAAGGACGTCATTTTAGTAAAAGCTTTATCCTAAAGAGCAAAATTTCTATGCATATTAAGCAATTTTAAAGCGTTGGTGGGGTAAAATGTACTTTCACATAGGTCAGGCTATTCATTGATAATTCAAGCATTGCTTGTTACAATAAAAGAAACTATTGTTGTAAAGTTGGGAAAAACAGTGACGAAAATTTTAACAAATTTGAAGAAAATTAATGATCTTATACTAGAAGCAAAAAAACGTGCAAATCGTGAAGCTGAGAATGTCCAAATTATTGCAGTGACAAAAGAAGTTTCTGTAGAAAGAACACAAGAAGCAATTGATGCGGGGCTTATTCATTTAGGAGAGAACCGTCCTGAAGGCTTAAATCGTAAAATTGAGGCGATTCAAGCTGATGTACATTGGCATTATATCGGATCTTTACAAACACGTAAGGTCAAACAAGTTATTAACAGTATTGATTATTTACATGCATTAGATCGTTTGAGTTTAGCGCAAGAAATTGAAAAAAGAGCAGACAAACCTGTCAAATGTTTTGTACAAGTTAATGTATCAGGCGAAGAATCAAAACATGGTTTATCGATTGATGAAGTCCTGCCTTTTATTGAATCATTAAAGAGTTTTACAAAAATTCAAGTTGTTGGTTTAATGACAATGGCACCAAATACAGATGAAGAAACAATTATTCGCTCTGTTTTTAAGCAATTAAAACAATGTCAACAGCAAATAGCCGAGCAAGGATTCGCACACGCACCTTGTACCGAGTTATCAATGGGCATGTCTAATGACTTTGAAATTGCGGTAGAAGAAGGGGCTACATTTGTTCGAGTTGGAACGGCTCTTGTTGGAAATGAAAGAGGGGAACAGGATGAGCATGAAAAATAAAATTAAAAACTTCTTTTATCTAGAGGAAGAACTAGAAGAAGAAATCACGCAAGCTCCTATTCAACAGCAACAACCCGTACAACAACAGCAACAGATTCAATCAGTGAAGCCTAAAAAAGTTATGAAGGAGCGAAAGGCACCGGTTCAGGAGATTTTTCCGCAGAGTACAACACCTACAAACAACATTGTAAGTTTGCAGGCAGCAATGAATTCAAAAGGTGCAAAAGTTGTATTAGTTGAACCTAGAGTTTATGCCGAAGCTCAGGACATTGCTGAACACTTAAAAAATAAGCGTGCAACGATCGTCAATTTACAACGTATTGAACGAGAGCAAGGAGTACGGATTATTGATTTTTTAAGTGGTACAGTTTATGCACTTAGCGGTGATATTCAAAGAATCGGTAAAGACATTTTCCTATGCACACCTGATAATGTAGAAGTGTCTGGCGAAATTTCGAATTTTATTTTAGACGATAATTAATAGCGAGGATTGTAGTTTATATGACTTTTTTATTTATTTGGCAATATGTGTCAATAGCATTTTATGTTTATTCACTAATGTTAGTAGCATATGTGTTAATGTCTTGGGTGCCTGCTGTTCAAAATTCATCAGTTGGACGTATATTAGCAAAATTATGTGAGCCTTATCTCGGGATTTTTAGAAAATTTATCCCACCAATTGGCATGATTGATATTTCACCTATCGTAGCAATATTTCTCCTTAATTATATTCAAAAAGGGCTTTTTATTGTTATTTTTAAAATATTCGATATGTTTGCTTAAAAGAAATCCTCACGAACGGTGGGGATTTTTTATTTATGGGGAATACTAAATATAAACAATTTAGTGGTGATTCCCAAGAATTCATAAGCATGAGTAGTACTATGTATAAAGTTGATTGGAGTAGAGGCTGGGCGACTCCTTGGGATCAGCAATAGAGGAACGAAGGCTAAAAGCATCACGTCCTGTGATAACGCCTTCGTGACCAACATCGTGTTAGCCCGACGCCCCCCAGGAAAGTGCGCAGCCGGAACGGAAATCAACCCCACTTATTTTTTATAAATCCTTAAAATACCAATGAAATTGTACAAGTAAAAGAGAGATAATAGAGGTGGAGTTACATGGAGCATTTAATACAGCATTTTAGGAAAGATGAACAGCCTTTTATTGAACAGGTTGTGGGCTGGCAGCATGAGGTAGAGGATCGATATGCTCCAAAGCTTACTGATTTTCTAGATCCTCGACAGCGCTTCATTGTTGCATCGATAATTGGACAGTATGACACTTTAAAAATAGCTAGTGCTGGGCTCTTTGAGGATGCAGAAAGACAACGCATGCTTATTTATCCTACTTATTATGAGCCTATGGAGGAAGATTTTCAGCTTACAGTATTTACAATTCAATATCCTGTGAAATTTGTCCAACTACGACATCCAGATGTTCTTGGAGCTTTATTATCTTTAGGATTGGATCGTGGCAAATTCGGTGATATTCGTGTCAATAACTATCTAGTACAATTTGTAGTAGCGAATGAGGTAGCGGAATATGTGCGCTTACATTTAACAGGCATCGGCAAAGTAAAGGTACATGTAGAATCGATTAAAGAGACGGAGCCATTGCTTCAAAACGAGGAAGAGTGGCTAGAAGAGTCTCATACTGTTTCTTCTATGCGTTTAGATGTTATTATTTCCACTGTTTTAAAAATTTCTCGTCAGAAGGCACAAGCATTAATTACAGGTAAAAAGGTACGTATCAATTGGACTGAACGGGATACAGTTGCTTTTGAATTACAAGAAGGGGATATTTTATCTGTACGCGGTAGCGGTCGAATAAAAATTATGATGACTGAAGGCCGTACAAAAAAAGATAAAATTCGTTTACAAATCGGTCGATTGACTCAAAAAAGCTGAAAATCAAGTAAATTTCATTAATTTTTACTGCTAAGTTGTTGGAACAATTGTATAATAGAAAGTACGAATTTACATGTAAAGGAGAGAAGGATCGTATGCCATTATCACCTATTGATATACATAATAAGGAGTTTACTAAATCCTTCAGAGGTTATGCTGAAGATGAAGTAAATGAATTTTTAGATCAAATTATTAAAGACTATGAAATTTTGTTACGTGAAAAAAAGGAAGTAGACAGACAATTAGAAATTTCTTTAGAGCAAGCAAGACATTTTAACTCATTAGAGGAAACGTTACAAAAATCAATTGTTGTTGCACAAGAGGCAGCTGACGAAGTGCGAAGAAATTCCCAAAAAGAGGCTAAACTCATTGTAAAGGAAGCAGAAAAAAATGCTGATCGTATCATCAATGAGGCTTTAACAAAGGCTCGAAAAGTGACAATTGAAATTGATGAGCTGAAAAAGCAATCAAAGGTATTCCGTAATCGTTTTAAAATGCTTGTAGAGGCACAGCTGGATTTATTAAATGCAGACGATTGGGACCATTTGCTACAATATGATATTGACCTTACTGAAATCCAAACATCTGTTGAAGAAGCACAGGAAGCCGATCAAGTTTAATCGCTATTATGTAGACATTGGAACGCAATAAGTG
The DNA here is from genome assembly GCF_050280425.1 of Lysinibacillus sp. NPDC093190. NCBI lineage: Bacteria > Bacillati > Bacillota > Bacilli > Caryophanales > Bacillaceae > Lysinibacillus > Lysinibacillus sp. NPDC093190. The sequence continues at coordinate 122,319 of NZ_JBNNVG010000001.1, forward strand.
AAGCTTGACGTGATTGTTTGATTTTCATATACTATGGTAATAGTAATTATTTTGAACACATATGCAAACAGGCAGAGACGAAGACAGTATTTGTTAGGCGTAGTTAAGCGATTTGGGGATAGTGTGAGCCCAAACAAGCAAATAACAATGAACATCACTTCGGAGCTAAATAACTGAATGAAGTAAGTTATTTCGTGACGCACAACGTTAACGTGCTTTAAGTGGTAGTACATTTTTGTGCTACAATTAGGGTGGTACCGCGAGTATAAGCTTCTCGTCCCTTTTTGGGATTGAGAGGCTTTTTTATGTTCAAATGGCGGAAGACTTCCGTTTCTATTCGTGTGAAATGGATAAATTCTATGATTGAACTACTTCCGTTATTAAAACGTGTTGATTTTGCTAATAACTAGAACTCGAGGGTGGTGACTCCTCGGGGATTAGCGTCTCATCGGACGCCCCCCAGGAAAGCGCTCAGTTGCAACCCTACGTTATGGTGATAAGCCTAATAACTGTCTTATGTGAATGTGCGCCTAAGTGCATATGTTCTTTGTTTGTAAAATAAAGGAGGAATTGAAAAAATGGTTGAGTATAAAGATACTTTATTAATGCCAAAAACAGATTTCCCAATGCGTGGAAACTTACCGGCAAATGAACCGAAGATGCAAGAAAAATGGAATGAAATGGACATTAATAAATTACAGATGGAGCGTACAGAAGGACGCCCTGAGTATGTGTTACACGATGGCCCTCCATATGCAAATGGTGATATCCATATCGGCCATGCTTTAAATAAAGTGCTGAAAGATATGATTACTCGTCATCGCTCTATGACTGGCTACCATGTAAACTATATTCCGGGTTGGGATACACATGGTTTACCAATTGAGCAAGCACTTACGAACAAAGGTGTAAAGCGCAAAGAAATGTCTGTTGCTGAATTCCGTAAATTATGTGAAGAGTATGCTTACGAGCAAATCGACAACCAACGTACTCAATTCCGCCGTTTAGGTGTTCGTGGTGATTGGGAAAATCCATATATTACATTAAAACCTGAATTTGAAGCACGCCAAATTGAAGTATTCGGAAAGATGGCTGAAAAAGGCTATATTTATAAAGGTTTAAAACCAGTTTACTGGTCTCCATCATCTGAATCTGCACTTGCAGAAGCAGAGATTGAATATAAAGATATTAAATCACCTTCTATTTATGTGAGCTTTGCGATTAAAGATGCTAAAGATGTTGTCCCAGCAGATACTAAAATTATCATTTGGACAACAACTCCTTGGACAATTCCAGCAAACTTAGGGATTTCTGTAAACCCTGAATTTATCTATGTGGTTGTTGCAGTTGCCGATAAAAAATTCATCGTTGCAAAAGAATTATTAGAAACAGTTGCTAACGAACTTGAATGGGAATCGTATGAAGTTGTTCAAGAAGTTAAAGGTGAAGCATTAGATCGAATTGTTGCACAGCATCCATTCTATGACCGTGAATCTCTTGTGATGGTTGGAGAGCACGTAACTGCTGAAGCGGGAACTGGCTGTGTTCATACAGCACCAGGACACGGGGAAGATGACTATCATATTAGTAAGCAGTATGGTCTACCAATTCTTAGCCCTGTTGATAATAGCGGCTGCTATACAGATGAAGCACCTGGTTTTGAAGGTGTATTCTACAATGATGCAAACAAATTAATCACAGAAAAATTAAAAGAAGTAGGCGCATTAGAAAAGCTTAACTTCTTTACACACTCTTATCCACATGACTGGCGTACGAAAAAACCAGTTATTTATCGTGCAACACCACAATGGTTTGCGTCAATAGATGCATTCCGTGATGAGTTACTAGACGCAGTAAAATCAACGACATTTACACCTGCTTGGGGTGAAACTCGTCTTTATAATATGATTCGTGACCGTGGAGACTGGGTAATTTCACGTCAGCGCGCATGGGGTGTGCCAATTCCAATTTTCTATGCTGAAAATGGTGAACCAATTATTACACCAGAAACAATTGCTCATATCTCTGCATTATTCCGTGAACATGGGTCAAATATTTGGTTCCAAAAAACAGCAAAAGAATTATTACCTGAAGGCTTCACACATGCAGGTAGCCCGAACGGTGAATTTACAAAAGAAAACGATATTATGGACGTTTGGTTTGACTCAGGTTCTTCTCACCAAGGTGTGCTAGTAGAACGTGGTATGAAATATCCAGCTGATTTATACTTAGAGGGCTCTGACCAACACCGTGGATGGTTCAACTCATCATTAATTACTTCTGTAGCTATTAATGGCTATGCACCATATAAGGGACTATTAACACATGGTTTCGTGCTAGATGGTGAAGGTCGTAAGATGAGTAAATCTTTAGGGAATGTAATTATCCCGAAAAAGGTTATGGATCAATACGGAGCAGATATTCTTCGTTTATGGGTTGCTTCTGTAGATTATACAGCTGACGTTCGTATTTCAATGGATATGTTGAAGCAAGTATCTGAGGTTTATCGAAAAATCCGTAATACATTCCGTTTCTTACACGGAAATGTAGCTGATTTCGATGCAACGAAAGATCGCGTAGCATATGAGGATCTTCGTGAAATGGATCAGTACGTTTATATGCGCCTACAGGATGTATTAAAAACTGTAAGTGCTGCATATGATCGCTATGATTTCGCAGCTGTTTATCATGCAGTGAATAACTTTGTTGCAGTAGAATTATCTTCATTCTATTTAGATATTGCAAAAGATGTTGTGTACATCGAAGGCCATGACAACAAAGATCGCCGTGCGATGCAAACAGTTATTTATGACACATTAATGACATTAGTAAAAGTAATGTCACCTATTATCCCTCATACAAGTGACGAGATGTGGTCTTACTTACGTGCTCAAGGTGTTGTAGAAGAGGTATCTGTACAATTAACAGACTTCCCAGAGGTAGATGAACATGAAAACTTCGAAAGTCTACGTGCAAAATGGGTGAAAATTATTGATGTTCGTGATGATATTTTAAAAGCATTAGAGGAAGCTCGTAATGCAAAAACAATCGGTAAATCACTTGAAGCGAAAGTGACAGTTTATGCGAAAGAAGATGTGGCGGCATTATTAAATGATGCAAGCATTGATTTTGCACAGCTTTCAATCGTTTCTGCCTTTGAAGTAGCATCAATTGAAGCTGCACCTGCAGATGCTTTAGCTCTAGAACATGCATCGATTATTGTAGAAAAGGCAACAGGTGAAAAATGTGAGCGTTGCTGGTCTATTTCTGAAACAATCGGCTCAAATGAAGCACATCCAACAGTGTGTGCGCGTTGTGCAGAAGTTGTAGAAAAGTATTACGTTTAACTTCTTTCAGCAAAAGTCTTTTGTACCGAAAGCGTAGCGACAGGTACAGTAGTCGCCCACCTCTATAGGTGATGAGATGAATGGGTTTTTTTTAAGTCACTTTTCTGCGGGTGTCCAAACATCCGCTGAAATAGAGGAACTCAGTCTAAGAGCGCCACGTCCTGTGGCAACGACTGAGTGGCCAACTTCGTGCTGCTGCCGCTGCGTTAGCACTACGCTTTCGCGCAAAAAACATCTGTTGGCCTAAAGCCGATTCCGGACGCAATTATGCCTCGGCATAATTGATAAAAGCAAACAGTAATGCAAACTAAAAATAAGAATCTGTATTCTATGTAATTAATAACGCAAGCTCCTGATGATGGGGGCTTGCGTTGTTTACTTTGTCATGAGGTCAGTAGATTCTTTTTTTGTAATGGAGTGACTTTTTCAGTTGAAAGCGACTGATAGAGAGGCCAAGGCGACGGATAGAAGGACGAAAGTGACGGAAAGAAGAGTCAAAGTGACGGAAGAAAACCAGAGCGACGGAAAGAAGAGTCAGAGTGACGGATAGAAGGACGAAAGCGACGGAAAGAAGAGTTAAAGTGACGGATGAAAACCAGAGCGACGGAAAGAAGAGTCAGAGCGACGGATAGAAAGCCGAAAGTGACGGATAAAAAGTCAAAAACAACGGATAGCTCAGCAAACGCCCAAAAGAAAGCGCCGAATCGGAGCAAAAATCACCCCTACATATTGGTGTTGAGCCATATTTTCATGCTATATTAGTTATTCTGAGATGGGCTGTTATGGTAGAATAGGTTAGATGTTGAGCGAACGGAGGAGTGTCTGTGTATAAATATTATGGATTGGCCGCATTCGTGGTTATTTTAGATCAATGGACAAAATGGCTAATTGTGAAAAATATGGAGTTTGGTGAACGAATTTCAGTATGGGATCCGTGGTTTGGGATATTGTCTCATCGCAATAGGGGAGCAGCATGGGGAATGTTAGAAGGACAAATGTGGTTATTTAGCATTGTCACGATAGGCGTTATTTGTGCCATCCTATACTTTTATCATAAAGAAGCTAAGGGTAAACCTATTTTTCAAGTTGGCTTAATGCTTTTATTAGGCGGAGCTGTAGGTAATTTTATTGACCGTATATTTAGAGGTGAAGTGGTCGATTTTGTAAATGTCTTAATTCCAGTAATTAATTATGATTTCCCAATCTTTAATATTGCGGATGCAGCTTTAACATTTGCGGTAGTAATATTAATGATTGGCTTAATCGTTGAAGATAAAAAAGGAAAGAAACAGGTGAAACAATGACGCAAGTATTATATACAATGGAAGAACAACAACAGGGAGAGCGCATTGATAAGGCGCTTTCAAGTGTGCAATCAGAGTGGTCGCGTACACAAATTGGTAATTGGATTACCGAGGGCATTGTCAAAGTAAATGGAGAGACTGTAAAGGCGAAGTATAAGGTAAAAGTGGGAGATATTATAGAAATCGATGTACCTGAAGCAGAGCCATTAGATGTTATTGCGGAAAACTTAGACCTTGATATTGTTTATGAAGATGCAGATGTCCTTGTTGTGAATAAACCGAAGGGCATGGTTGTCCATCCAGCGCCTGGACATATGACAGGTACTCTTGTAAACGGCTTAATGTATCATTGTCAGGATTTGTCAGGCATTAATGGCGTTATGCGTCCGGGAATTGTCCATCGTATTGATAAGGACACATCAGGATTATTGATGGTTGCAAAAAATGATGCAGCTCATGAATCGTTAGTGAATCAGCTAGTCAATAAAACAGTAACACGTAAATATACTGCGCTAGTTCACGGGCATATTGCACATGATAAAGGAACAATTGATGCACCGATTGGACGCGATCAAAAAGATCGTCAAAAACAAGCAGTTGTCGATAAAGGGAAGCATGCAGTAACTCACTTCCAAGTTATCGAACGCTTTGGCGAATTCACTCTTTTAGAATGTCGTTTAGAAACAGGACGAACTCATCAAATTCGTGTGCATATGAATTATATTGGCTACCCTCTTGTTGGTGATCCAAAATATGGTCCGAAAAAGACAATAGACTTTGGTGGACAAGTATTACATGCAGGAATTTTAGGATTCGATCATCCTACATCTGGCGAATATATGCAGTTTGAAGCACCAATTCCTGCTGATTATGAACAATTATTAAATGATTTAAGAAATATGCATTGACGTATAGTAAAAGAAGGTCTATACTAACGAAAGTGAATGAACAACTTAACTAAATATTCACCTTTAATGACAGTCCAGAGAGGCTGAGAAGGTACATGTGAATGTGTTGCAAAAAATTTGTGCTGCAAATTTTTCAACATACTATTTAAACACGTATATAACCCTCTCAGGCCATTCGCCTTGAGAGGTTTTTTTATGGACACATGACCAACAATAAATAAAAGAGAGGAGGAAACTTACATGGCACAAAATGAGCTATTAGATGGCCCATCTATGGCAAGAGCGTTAACACGCATTGCACACGAAATTATTGAACGCAATAAAGGAATCGATGAATGTATTTTAGTTGGTATTAAAACACGAGGTGCCTTTCTTGCAAGACGCCTAGCAGAACAAATTGAAAAAATTGAAGGCAAACCAATCCGTACGGGGGAGCTAGACATCACCCTCTATCGAGATGATTTAACGACAAAGCATGATAATGAACAGGCACATGTTGAGCAAGTAGATATTGATTATGTGGTCGTCAATCAAAAAATTATTTTAGTCGATGATGTACTTTACACAGGGCGTACAGTACGCGCAGCACTTGATGCAGTAATGGATTTAGGGCGACCTGCACAAATTCAACTTGCAGTCCTGATCGATAGAGGCCATAGAGAACTGCCAATAAGAGCTGATTATGTTGGCAAAAATGTACCAACATCTGGAACAGAGCGTATTGTCGTAAATTTACAAGAGGTAGACGGAGAAGATTGTGTCATCATTTTTAAAGAAGACTAACTATAAAGTGAGGAAACATTATGTCAAATGCAGTATTAGATATTAAGGATAAACCGACCCCAGTCCAACTAGTGACATTAAGTTTCCAGCACATGTTTGCCATGTTTGGGTCAACGATCTTAGTTCCTCAGTTGGTAGGTCTTAGTCCAGCGATTGCCCTTTTAACAAGCGGAATTGCTACACTGTTCTTCTTATTAATTACGAAATTTCAGGTACCAGCATATTTAGGTTCATCCTTTGCCTTTATTGCACCGATTTTACTTGTAGCAGGTGGTTTAAATAAAGATGGTTCAAGTGTAAATCCAGGTCATGCGATGATTGGTGCTATGGCAGTCGGGATTACATATGGTATCGTATCCCTTATCATCTGGAAAAGCGGCTATAAATGGATTATGAAAATTTTACCGCCGATTGTAGTAGGACCTGTCATTATGGTAATTGGTCTTGGATTATCAGGGACAGCGGTTAATATGGCGATGAATGTCAATGACAAATATAGCTTTTTACACTTCTCAGCAGCGTTAGTGACATTATTTACAGCTATTATTTTCACGATTTTCTTTAGAGGTATTTTAAGCACAATGCCAATCTTAATTGGCTTAATCGTAGGATATATTTACTCAATGATTATCGGGATTGTAGATTATTCACCAATTGCCGAAGCAAAATTCTTTGCAAAGCCTGAGTTTTTAATCCCAGGTGTTCACTATAACTTTGAAATCACAACAAAACTACTCCTAACAATGGTGCCAATCGTTATCGTAACTATTTCAGAGCATATTGGTCACCAGTTAGTATTAGGTAAAGTTGTTAATCGAGATTATATTAAAGAGCCGGGATTACACCGTTCACTTTTAGGGGATGGAATCGGAACATTTATTAGTGCATTAATCGGTGGTCCACCGAAAACAACTTACGGTGAAAATATTGGAGTTCTTGCTATCACTCGTGTATACAGCGTATACGTTATTGCAGGAGCAGCAGTCGTAGCAATTTTACTATCATTCTTCGGGAAAGCAATGGCAGTTATTGCAACAATTCCAACAGCCGTACTTGGTGGGGTTTCGATTTTACTCTTCGGTATAATTGCAGCAAGTGGATTACGAATGTTAGTTGATAATCATATCGACTTTGGGAATAGTCGTAACTTGGTCATTGCCTCTGTTATTTTAGTCATTGGTATCGGTGGTGCGAAGTTCGTTATTTCAGAATCACTAAGTATCGAAGGTATGGCATTAGCAGCGATTATCGGTGTTCTTTTAAATGCCATCCTACCAGGTAAAAAAGAAGCGAAAATACCAGTACCGTACAATCAAAATAAAGATTCATAGAAGTACCTTTTAATGAATTGTCCAGAGAGGCAAAGAAAGGGAAGTTGTAGACAGGCTAAAAGTAGGAGCGTATCCTGCTGTAGTTTGTCGAGCCTCCTTATGCCTCGTTGATGACATCAACGGGGCTTTTATTTTTACAAAACGTTACAAAACGTTACAAAACGTTACAAAACGTTACAAAACGTTACAAAACGTTACAAAACGTTTATGAAACACACCCTGCGGAGGTTACAATGAAGAACTTATTATCGATGGAACATTTAACAATTGAAGAAATTAACCACATTCTAGATCGTGCGCAAGCTTTTGAGAATGGTGAAGCATCATCGTTATCTCGTCCATACAACGTCGCAAATTTATTTTTTGAACCAAGTACGCGCACGAAGACAAGCTTTGAAATGGCAGAGCGTAAAGTTGGCTGTATCGTTATCCCATTTGACGGTAGCTTTTCGAGCGTCTCTAAAGGGGAGACATTGTACGATACGGTAAAGACGTTAGAAATGATTGGTATGGATGCAGTAGTCATTCGCGCAAAGGAAGATGCCTATTACAATGAACTACTTGAAGGCATCAATGTATCCATTATTAATGGAGGTGACGGCACTGGTCAGCATCCGTCTCAATCATTATTAGATCTTTATACAATCAAAAAAGAGTTTGGTTCTTTTGAAGGGTTAAATGTGACAATCGCTGGAGATATATGCCATAGCCGTGTAGCGAAATCGAATGCCTTAGCGTTACAGCAATTAGGGGCAAATGTTCATTTCCTTTGTCCAGAAGAGTGGGCAGGCAGTTTTGAAGCGCATCATTCTTGGGATGATTTAATCGAAATAAGCGATGTGATTATGTTACTTCGTGTGCAGCATGAACGTCATAAGGTAAATAAAAGCTTCTCAAAAGAGAGCTATCATGAAGAGTACGGTTTAACAATTGAACGTGAGAAACAAATGAAAGAAAAGGCAATTATCATGCATCCAGCACCGGTCAATCGTGATGTAGAAATTGCTTCAGAGCTAGTAGAATGCGAGCGTTCTAGAATTTTCGAGCAGGTTCGTAATGGTGTATATACACGGATGGCTATTGTTGAAACAATTTTAAAGGGGAGAGAGTAACATGACAAAGGTTCTTCAAAATGTACAAATGCTAAATGAACAAGGCGAGCTACAAACAGTAAATATAGCTATGGCGGCTGGCAAAATTACTGCAATAGGTCAAAACGTAAATGTAGCAGGCGCAGAAATAATCGAAGGAAAAGGTTTAGTTGTTGCACCAGGCTTTGTCGATGTTCACACACATTTACGTGAGCCAGGCTTCGAACATAAAGAAACAATTGCTACAGGTTCAGCATCAGCAGCAAAGGGCGGTTTCACAACAATTTGTGCGATGCCAAATACAAAACCAGTGCCAGATTCAGTAGAAAATATGCAGTTGATTAACGGTCTTATTAAAGAAAGTGCAGTTATTCGAGTACTTCCATACGGCTCATTAACAAAAGATATCTCAGGTGAGGTTCGCACAGATATTGCAGAATTAAAAGAACATGGGGCTGTCGCATTTTCAGATGATGGTGTTGGGATCCAGCTTGCATCAACAATGTATGAGCAAATGAAGGAAGCAGCACAGCACGATATGGTAGTTGTCGCACACTGCGAAGATAACTCATTAATTTACGACGGTGTGATGCATGAAGGGAAGCGTAATAAAGAGCTTGGTTTACCAGGAATTCCATCGATTTGTGAATCCGTTCAAATTGCACGTGATGTTCTACTAGCCGAAGCAGCTGGAGCACGCTACCACGTATGTCATGTATCAACGAAGGAATCTGTACGTGCAGTACGTGACGCGAAAGCAGCAGGAATTCGTGTCACTGCAGAAGTTTGCCCACACCATTTATTACTTGAAGAAATGGATATCCCATCGGATGATGCAAACTGGAAAATGAATCCTCCATTACGTGGAGCAGATGATAAAGACTCACTTCACGCAGCTATGCTAGATGGCACAATCGATTGTATCGCTACAGATCATGCTCCACATACAGTAGAAGAAAAATGCTGTGGTATGGTTGGTGTTCCATTTGGCATTGTAGGCTTCGAAACAGCGTTCCCACTGCTTTACACACAGTTTGTAGAAACAGGAAAATGGACGTTAAAACAGTTGATTGACTGGATGACTGTAAAGGCAGCTCAAATTTTTGATTTACCATACGGCACATTAGAAGTTGGTGCTTCGGCAGATATGATCTTAATTGATTTAAATAAAGAGCAAACAATTGATGCAGAGGGCTTTGTATCAAAAGGACGTAATACACCATTCAATGGTTGGGCTGTAAAAGGATGGCCAGTTCTTACAATTTTTGAAGGTAATATCGTATACCAGGAGGCAGAGTAATGAAAAAACGTTTACTTATTTTAGAAGATGGCACAGTATTTACAGGTACAGCGTTCGGTAGTGAGCGAGCTTCACAAGGCGAGGTTGTATTCACAACTGGGATGACAGGTTATCAGGAAACCATTTCAGATCCTTCATTCTACGGACAAATCGTAACGTTAACTTACCCTTTAATCGGTAATTACGGTATTAACCGTGATGATTTTGAATCGATCACACCTGCTATTCGTGGGTTTGTAGTTCGTGAATTAGCAAAAACACCTTCAAACTTCCGTTGTGATTTAACGGTAGATGAGTACTTAACTTCAAAGGATATCCCGGGCATTGAAGGGATCGATACACGAAAATTAACACGCATTATTCGTAGTAAAGGGTCTGTAAAAGCTATTTTAACAGCGGCTGATGAAGAAGTGAATGTGGATGAAATCGTAGCAAAATTACAGGCAACACCAGCGATTACAAACCATGTTCGTGAAGTATCACCGAAAGCAGCTTACCCATCACCAGGTCGTGGCAAACGCGTCGTATTAATTGACTATGGTATGAAGCACGGTATTCTTCGTGAGTTAAACAAACGTGATTGCGATGTGCTTGTAGTCCCTTACAATACTTCGGCAGAAGAAATATTAGCGTGGCATCCAGATGGAATTATGCTGTCAAACGGACCAGGTAACCCTGAAGACGTGGCAGAAGGCATTGAAACCGTACGCGATTTAATCGGAAAAGTGCCAATGTTCGGTATTTGCCTTGGCCACCAAATCTTCTCGCTAGCATGTGGTGCACAAAGCTTCAAATTACCATTCGGTCACCGAGGTGGTAACCATCCGGTAAAAGATTTACGCACTGGTCGTACAGACTTAACATCTCAAAACCATGGTTATGCAATCGATATTGATTCATTAAAAGATACAGATTTAGAAATAACACATATCGCATTAAACGACGGCACTTGTGAAGGTGTACGTCACAAGAAATATCCAATCTTCACGGTGCAATATCACCCAGAAGCATCACCAGGACCAGAGGATTCAAATTACCTATTTGATGAATTTATCGAAATGATGGAAGTAGAAGCAGGGAAGGGGAAACAACATGCCTAAACGTACAGATATTGAAACTATTTTAGTAATCGGATCAGGTCCAATCGTTATCGGACAAGCAGCAGAATTTGACTACGCAGGAACACAAGCTTGTCTTTCTTTAAAAGAAGAAGGCTATCGCGTTATCTTAATAAACTCAAACCCGGCAACAATTATGACAGATACAGAAATTGCCGACAAAGTATATATTGAACCAATTACACTTGAGTTTGTATCACGAATTCTACGTAAAGAGCGTCCAGATGCCATCCTACCAACACTTGGTGGTCAAACTGGTTTAAACATGGCCATTGAATTAGATAAATCAGGAATTCTAGATGAGCTTAGTATTGAAATTCTTGGAACAAAATTAGAAGCGATCCATAAAGCAGAAGACCGCGATCTATTCCGTAATTTAATGTATGAGCTAGGTGCTCCAGTTCCTGAATCAGATATTATTCATAACTTAGACGAAGCGAAAAACTTTGTAGCGAAAATTGGTTACCCAGTAATCGTTCGTCCTGCTTTCACACTTGGTGGTACAGGCGGCGGTATTTGCTACAACGATCAAGATTTAGAGGAGATCGTTACATCTGGTTTAAAATACTCCCCTGTAACACAATGTTTACTAGAAAAATCAATCGCTGGTTATAAAGAAATCGAATATGAAGTAATGCGTGATGCTGCCGACAACGCAATCGTTGTATGTAACATGGAGAACGTTGACCCAGTTGGTATTCATACAGGTGACTCTATCGTAGTGGCACCTACACAAACACTTTCAGATCGAGAAAACCAAATGCTACGTAATATTTCATTAGATATTATCCGAGCATTAAAAATTGAAGGTGGCTGTAACGTACAGTTAGCACTTGATCCATATAGCTTTAATTACTATGTGATTGAAGTAAATCCTCGTGTATCACGTTCATCAGCGTTAGCTTCAAAAGCAACAGGCTATCCAATTGCAAAGCTAGCAGCAAAAATTGCGGTTGGTTTAACATTAGATGAAATCAAAAACCCTGTAACAGGTTCTACGTATGCTTGCTTCGAACCAGCTCTAGACTACATCGTGGCGAAAATTCCACGCTGGCCGTTCGATAAATTCGAATCAGCAAAGCGTAATCTTGGTACACAAATGAAAGCGACTGGTGAAGTAATGGCACTTGGTCGTACATTTGAGGAAGCTATGCTAAAAGCAGTGCGTTCTCTTGAAACAGGTCAAGTTCACTTAGAGCTAAAACATGCAGAAGAAAACTCTGATTCTTGGATTGAAAAACGTATCCGTAAAGCAGGTGACGAGCGTCTATTCTTTATCGGAGAAGCACTGCGTCGTGGTGTAACAATTGAGCAAATCCATGACTGGTCTGCAATTGACTTATTCTTCTTAAATAAATTCAAAAACATCGTAGATATGGAGCAAACACTTGCTGACCATAAAAACGATAAAGATATGTTACGTACAGCAAAACGTCTAGGCTTTGCAGATAAGAAAATTGCTGAACTTTGGGAAACAACACCAGAAGAAGTATATGCATATCGTAAAGAAAATGGCATTATCCCTGTATATAAAATGGTTGATACATGTGCAGCGGAGTTTGAATCTGAAACACCATACTTCTATGGCACATATGAAGATGAAAACGAATCGATTCAATCAGACAAGCCATCAGTTATTGTACTTGGTTCTGGTCCAATCCGCATTGGTCAAGGGGTTGAATTCGACTACGCAACAGTACACTCAGTATGGGCAATTCAAGAAGCGGGCTACGAAGCGATTATTATTAACTCGAATCCAGAGACAGTATCCACTGACTTCTCGATTTCAGATAAATTATACTTCGAGCCATTAACAATCGAAGACGTTATGCATATTATCGACCTTGAGCAACCAATTGGAGTAGTTGTACAATTCGGTGGCCAAACAGCTATTAATCTAGCTGATAAATTAGCTGCCAATGGCGTGAAAATCCTAGGTACATCTCTTGAAGATATCGACCGTGCAGAAAACCGTGACAAATTCGAGCAAGCATTACGCGACTTGAACATACCGCAGCCACTAGGTCAAACAGCTGTATCAGCGGAGGAAGCACTTGCTATTAGTGAACGTCTAGGCTTCCCAGTACTAGTTCGTCCTTCATACGTACTAGGTGGACGCGCAATGGAAATTGTCTACAACGAAGAGGAATTACAACACTATATGGAGAACGCAGTAGAAGCATCTCCGGATCACCCGGTATTAGTAGACCGCTACTTAACAGGTCAAGAAATTGAAGTAGATGCCATTTGTGACGGTGAAAATGTCTTAATTCCAGGTATTATGGAGCATATCGAGCGAGCAGGGGTTCACTCTGGCGACTCTATCTCTGTATACCCGCCACAAAAATTAACACAGGCACAAAAAGATACGTTAGTGGATTATACAACTCGCCTTGCAAAAGGTCTTGGTATCATAGGCTTAATGAACATTCAATATGTAATTTCACAGGGCGAAGTATACGTTATCGAGGTGAACCCTCGTTCATCTCGTACAGTACCGTTCTTAAGTAAAATTACAAACATTCCGATGGCAAATATTGCAACGAAAGCGATTCTTGGTAAATCAATCGTAGAACAAGGCTATCCAACAGGCTTAGCGCCAGAACAAAAAGGTGTCTTCGTGAAAGTGCCAGTATTCTCATTCGCTAAATTACGTCGTGTTGACATTACACTAGGGCCTGAAATGAAATCAACAGGTGAAGTAATGGGGAAAGATGCAACATTAGAAAAAGCACTTTACAAAGGCTTAGTTGCAGCAGGTATGGAAATTCGTACAGAAGGCACAGTATTATTCACTGTGTCCGATAAAGATAAAGAGGAAGCAATTGCACTTGCAAAACGCTTCTCAACAGTAGGCTATCGTATTGTCGCAACTGAAGGTACAGCTAAAGCGTTTGAAGCTGCAGGCGTACGCACAGATATAGTTGGCAAAATCGGTGCAAAAGGTCAAACATTAATCGATTTAATTCAAAACGGTGAGGCACAACTTGTTGTCAACACTTTAACAAAAGGCAAGCAGCCGGCACGTGATGGCTTCAGAATTCGTCGTGAGTCTGTAGAAAATGGCGTACCTTGCTTAACTTCATTAGACACAGCGGAAGCGATGGTCCGAGTTATTGAATCAATGACATTCACAGCAGAACAAATGCCAAAAGCGGAGGTAGTACATTAATATGATTCGTCAAGAGAAAATGACGGTCGTCTCTCAAAAGCAAATTGCGACAAACATTTTCGAATTGACACTTCGTGGAGAACTGGTTCAGGATATGACACCTGGCCAGTTTGTCCATGTAAAGGTGTCAGATTCATTGGAGCCGCTTTTACGTCGACCAATAAGTATTGCAAACATAGATAAAGACAACAACGAATTTACAATGATTTATCGTGCGGAGGGTCGCGGAACAAAAGTGTTAGCGACAAATCGAGAAGGGCAGCTTGTCAATGTTCTTGGTCCAATCGGTAATGGGTTCCCGGTAGAAGCAGTAAAAGAGGGAGGCACAGCCCTACTAGTTGGTGGAGGAATCGGAGTACCTCCTTTACATGAGCTTTCCAAGCAATTGAACGCAAGTGGTGTTAAAACAATTCATGTGCTAGGCTTTCAATCGGAAGATGTATGCTTCTATGAGGAAGAATTCTGTGCCCTTGGAGAAACACATTATGTAACGGTTGATGGCTCTAAAGGAACAAAGGGCTTTGTCACAAATGTTTTAGAGTCACGAGCACCTGAATTCGATGTCTTTTATTCTTGCGGTCCACTACCAATGTTAAAAGCACTTGAAGGCTTTTATCCAGAAAAAGAAGGTTATTTATCATTTGAAGAGCGTATGGGCTGTGGGATCGGTGCTTGTTTCGCATGCGTATGTAAAACAACAGATCAAGTGGCAAAAGACTATGTCAAAGTATGCTCTGACGGTCCAGTTTTCCCGAAAGGTACGGTGGCATTATGAGTCGTTTAACTATCCAATTACCAGGCTTAGATTTAAAAAATCCAATAATGCCTGCTTCCGGCTGCTTTGGCTTTGGACGCGAATATGCACAGCTTTATGATTTATCAAAGCTCGGCGCTATTATGATTAAAGCTACGACTGTGGAAACACGTCCCGGCAATCCAACTCCCCGCGTAGCAGAAACAGCAGCAGGGATGTTGAATGCAATTGGTTTACAAAACCCTGGCATTGAAAAAGTAATGAATGAAGAATTGAAGTTTTTAGAAACATATGATGTGCCAATCATTGCAAATGTTGCTGGTACGGAAACAGAAGATTACGTGGAAGTAGCACGTCGTATTTCAACTGCACCAAATGTTAAAGCATTAGAGCTTAACATTTCTTGTCCGAACGTTAAATGTGGTGGTATTCAATTTGGTACAGACCCTGCAACTGCACGTGAGCTAGTTAAAGCTGTTAAAGCTGTTTCTGAAGTACCTGTATACGTGAAATTGTCGCCTAACGTAACGAATATCGTAGAAATTGCACAAGCTGTTGAAGCAGGTGGTGCAGATGGCATTACAATGATTAATACACTAATCGGTATGCGTTTAGATGAGCGTACAGGTAAACCAGTGATTGCTAATGGTACAGGCGGTTTATCTGGTCCTGCCGTAAAGCCAGTTGCGATTCGTATGGTTTATGAGGTGTATAAGGCTGTCAATATTCCGATTATTGGGATGGGTGGCGTGACTGACGCGCAGGATGTTATAGACTTTATGTCGGCTGGCGCATCTGCAGTTGCTGTTGGAACAGCAAACTTTGTCGATCACTTCGTTTGTCCAAATATTATCGATGAACTACCAGCAAAGCTCGATAAATTAGGAGTAGAGCATATTTCAGAAATTATCGGAAGGAGCCATCGCTCATGAATACAAAACCAATACTTGCACTAGATTTCCCTGGAGAAGCAGAAGTATTTAACTTTCTAAAGCACTTTAATGAGCCTCTTTTCGTGAAAATTGGTATGGAGTTATATATGCAGGAAGGACCGGATATTGTACGCAAGGTAAAAGATCTAGGTCATGATATTTTTCTAGATTTAAAATTACACGATATTCCTAATACAGTTGGCTCTGCTATGAAGGGCTTAGCAAAATTAGGGGTAGATTTAGTTAACGTTCATGCGGCGGGCGGACGTCCAATGATGGAGGCAGCGCTTGAGGGGCTTGAAGCGGGTACTCCGGCAGGACGTGAACGTGCGGCATTAATTGCCGTAACACAGCTGACTTCTACAACAGAAGAGCAAATGCAGGCAGAGCAAAAAATTGCTTTATCTTTACAGGAGTCTGTATTACACTATGCAAGCTTAACAAAACAAGCTGGTTTAAATGGTGTTGTCTGCTCCGTACATGAGGCAAAAGCTATTGCTGAAGCATGCGGTGAAGATTTCTTACGTGTGACACCTGGTATCCGATTAGCAGGTGGCGACGCACACGACCAAAAGCGCATTGCAACACCAGACGGCGCAAAACGTGACGGTTCTTCGTTAATTGTCGTTGGACGTGCCGTTACAGGTGCACAAGATCCAGTAGCAGCATATAAAATCGTAAGTGAATTATGGGAGGCATAAATATGACATTACAAAATGAAATCGCACACGCTATGTTAAAAGTAGGAGCAGTAGAATTAAATCCAACAGAACTATTCACATGGGCATCAGGCATTAAATCCCCAATCTACTGTGATACACGTCTGACAATTTCTGACCCTGTAATTCGTAAGCAATTAGCAAACGGTCTAGCATCTCTTATTAAAGAAAACTTTGGTACAACTGAAATCGTAGCAGGTACAGCAACAGCGGGCATTCCACATGCAGCTTGGGTAAGTGATATTTTAGAATTACCGATGGTTTATGTACGCTCTAAAGCAAAAGAGCATGGCCGTGGTAACCAAATCGAAGGAAAATACGCAGCAGGCCAAAAAGTCGTAGTAGTAGAAGACATCGTTTCTACAGGTGGCTCATCCATTACAGCTGTAGAAGCCTTACGCGCTGCAGGCTGTGAAGTACTAGGCGTTGTTTGCGTTTACACATACAACCTTCCACGTGCTGAACAAGTATTTGAAGAGGCAGGCATAAAATATGTATCTCTAACAAATTTCGATTATTTAATTGAAGCAGCTAATGAATCAGGCGCTATTCAAGAAGGAGACATTCCGTTCTTAAAAGAATGGCATGGAAAATTAAAAACAGGAGAGCTTTAACTTATTTCAGCGGGTGTCCAAACACCCGCTGAAATAAAGGAACTCAATCTAAGAACGCTACGTCCTGTGGCATTACCGAAATGACCGACATCGTGTCGGCCCTCGTGCAGGCCTAAGCACAAAGCCGATTCCGGACGCAATTATGGCGAGGCATAATTGATTTAAAAAAGAGGCTGGGACATAACTAATTAGCTCTTTGTGAAAGCCGAATTACTTTCAAATAAATTAAGCACTATATTTAGAAAATCCGAACAATGGCAAAACACCGTATGAGTGTCTTGCAAATTTGTTCGGGTTTTACTTTAGCTAAAATACTTTTGTCCCAGCCTCTTTCATGTTGTTGTAAAACTATTGTGTCAAATTAAATAAAGTATGGCTCTTCGGCAAATCAACCAATTCACATGACACGTTTTAACAAAATGACATCCAAACTTTTAATTTTTATCGAAACACTTTTAGGAATTATCGACCAACTTTTAAATTTTATCGATAAACTTTCACGTTTTATCACCCAACTTTCACATTTTATCACCCAACTTTTAATTTTTATCGACATCCACCTTCCAAAGAGCAAAAAAGGATTCATACACAAAACTGTGTGTGAATCCTTTTACTTTATTATGTCGCCTAGTCTCCACGCTCATCAACCAATTCATTTCAGACTGTAAACAAACTCGAAAAAAATATTGAGTCTGTTTACAGTCTTTTTATTCATTTACAGTAGAGGAGAAATGAGTCGCATAAGAGATTCAAGCATGCGTTTTTGAATACTTCGCTTTTGAAATGACTCCCATGTAATTTCTATGGATTCTTTAAAATCTTGTTCAAAATCATTTTTTATATCCAAAACCGTTTTAGATTCATATAGGATCGCAATGATTTCATAATTAAGCTCAAAACTACGAATATCCATATTTGCTGTACCAATTGATGCAACTTCTTCATCAACAAGGACAATTTTAGCGTGCATAAATGCATCTTTATAACGATAAATGGAGACACCTGCTTTTAGGAGTGGTGTAAAGTATGATTGGGATGCTTGATCACTAATGATACTATCACCTTTTCCGGGATATAAAATACGGACATCTACTCCGGAAAGTGCACTCAAACGTAATAATGTTAATGTTTCTTGATCGGGAATGAAGTATGGAGTGGCAATCCAAATTGACTTTTTTGCAGAGCCCATAATTTTCAATAAAGCATTCCGAATACTTGTATCATCTGAGCTAGGTCCACTTGCAACGATTTGTACGGCACCTTCTGCCTGATGAATTCCTTGACCTGGAAAGTAAGTTCTATCCATAAATTGATTCCAAGAATACGCATTTAAACTGCTAGTGGCATAAAGAAAATCTTCTAGGAAAATGGCCTGCAGTTTATATAATGCTTTTCCTTCTATTTTTAAATGACTATCACGCCAAATAGGAAACTTCTTCGAACGACCAAGATATTCATCCCCGACATTGAGTCCACCTGTAAAACCAATCGTCCCATCTACAATTACAATTTTACGATGGTTACGATAATTGACGGTTTCTAATAGCCAAGGTGAAAGAATAGAATCAAATTCAACTACCTCAATCCCTGCTTCTTTCATTGGTTGTAAGAAACGCCTACGTAATTTACTACTGCCAAGTCCATCGTAAAGAAAGCGTACGATCACACCAGACTTTGCTTTCTTTATTAAGGCATCTCGAATTGAAGTACCGATTTCATCTGAGCGATAAATATAGTATTGAATATGAATATGATGTGTAGCATTTTCAATCGCTTGTAGGATTTCAGTAAATGTTTCATCTCCGTTTGTTAAGAGTTTTGTTGCTGTATCATTAGCAACAGGACCACCGCCAAACTTTTGTATAACTTGGGTCAAATAGGTGGATCGTTCATTTAAAGGGGAAGAGGGTTCTAAATTAAAACTTCTTCCTGCTAAAATTTCACGGAATAACTTCCTTTTTTCTTCTGAACGATATAAATGTTTCTTTCTTCTCCAACGACTTCTTCCGAATAGTAAGTACAGAAGTACACCGATAACAGGGAGAATAGCTAATACTAAAAACCAAGCCAATGTACTTTGTGGGGAACGATTTTCAATAAAAATAACGAAGGAAATCCCTATAATTGTGATAGGCAATAGTATGCCGATTAAGGTATATAAGGAAATGACGGACTTATTTAAGACTATGAGCATAATTGCTGCAATTGTAAAAACAAATAGTAATTGAACAACGCGATTTTTCATATGTACATTTCACCTATTCTTTCTATAAGTCTTATAAGAGGAAGTTGTACTTTAACAGTTTTATGATAAATTGTTTTCTTTTTTTTTACAATAAAGACATTTCCGCATCAATGTATATTGTTACGTTTCTAGTAATGAGCAAATTAATATCGCTAATTGGAGATATTTACTAATTAATTTCTTCTATAGAAAATCAAGGTTCTTAAATACTTCCCATTAAATTAACTATTATTCTGTGTTAATAGCCTTTTATTTGAAGTTTTTAGAATATATTACCTGTATTGTTGCATATACTATTTAAAAAGCAAATTATTTTTTTCGAAAGAATAAAATGCAGAAGTACGTAAATGATTAGGGAAAAAGAAATAAAAAAGTTACTTTTTTAATATATCAAAATTGTTATTAAGTTTTTAACACTTTAAACGAGAAAACTATTTACTTAAAACAAATATATAGAAATTAAATATATTTATAAGAATAAGGATTTAAAGTTATGACCTGTTAAATAGAGATAATCTAGGCGTTTAAATATTATTTTAGTAATAAAAGTAAGATATTAATGATTTTTATATTTAAATAATAAAAATAGCAGAGTTTAGATAGAAGGTTGAAAAAAGGACAAACAATTAAGTAAAGAAAAAATTAAGTTTAGAAAATTATTTTGTAAAGATGTATGGAGAAATTTGTTTGCAGCTTTGTAATATTTAGAAAAATACACTTGATTTAATGTATTATTTCCAGATAAAATAATATCACAGTTAATTTTCAGATAATTCAATCAGTATTTCGGTTTTCTGGAAAAGTAAAAAAAAAATTAATTTGTTTATAAATGTAAATGGAGGTGTAAATGAATTTTTCAATAAAAAATATAATTCTGAAATAAATTTAAAAGGTAAGTATAATTATTTTTCAGAATATTGAATATAGGAGGGGGAGATTGTTTGAATACAGCAAATGACCTATTAACAATTAGAAATCTAACTACAAGTTTCCGCATTAAAGAAACTTACCACGCTGCTGTAGAGGATGTCTCACTTTCGCTTAAAAAGAATGAAGTATTAGCAATCGTTGGGGAATCGGGTTGTGGTAAAAGTACGTTAGCAACTAGTATTGTAGGCTTGTACAATACTGTAAATACAAAAGTTACAGGTGAAATCTTTTATAATAATCAAAATTTGACGCAACTAAATGACGAACAATTTAATAGTTTGCGAGGCAATCATATCGGTTTTATTTTCCAAGATCCCCTTTCAGCTCTTAATCCATTAATGCGGATTGGAGAACAAATTGCAGAGGGATTAATGTACCATACAAAGCTCACAAAGCAACAGCGCGAGAAGAGGGTACTAGAATTATTAAATCAAGTAGGTATCGCTAAACCAGAGCGTGTAGCAAGACAATTCCCACATCAATTGTCCGGAGGGATGAGACAGCGTGTTGTGATTGCCATTGCATTGTCGTGTAAACCTTCTATTTTAATTGCCGATGAACCGACAACAGCTTTAGATGTAACGATTCAAGCTCAAATACTTGACCTATTAAAAGCACTGCAGTCGGAAACAGAAACAGGTATTATTTTAATTACCCATGATTTAGGCGTTGTGGCGGAAATTGCTGACCGAGTTGCAGTGATGTATGCAGGTGAGGTAGTAGAAGAAGCACCTGTTCAAGAATTATTTACGAACGCTAAACATCCTTACACGCGTTCTTTATTGAATTCTATTCCACAAACACATAGTGAAAATGACAGACTTGAAGTTATTCAAGGTATGGTGCCATCGCTGATGAATTTACCTCGGGAAGGATGCCGATTTTCAGCGCGAATACCGTGGATTGATCCATCTGCACATGAAAGCAAAACACAATTACACGAAATTGCACCAGGACATTTTGTTAGATGTACCTGCTGGAAACACTTTCATTTTGAAGGTGAAGAAGGAGGCGGGACTGTATGAGCTTTATGCAAATTAGCGATTTAAACGTTCATTACCCAATTCGAGGAGGCTTTTTTAATACAGTAATCGATAAGGTATATGCGGTTGATGGAGTCACAATGGAGTTTGAAAAAGGAAAAACATACGGTTTAGTAGGAGAATCAGGTTCTGGAAAATCGACAACAGGGAAGGCTATTATTGGTCTGGAAAAGATTACCTCGGGTCAAATTTTCTATGAAGGTGAGAATGTTACAAACCAGCGCAGAAAACGTGATTCAGCATATAACAAAGATATTCAAATGATTTTTCAAGACTCCCATTCAAGTATGAACCCTAGAAAACGTGTATTAGACATTTTAGCAGAGCCTCTTCGAAATTTTATGAAGCTTAGTGATCAAGAGGAACGTAAGCGCATTAAAGAGTTACTAGCAATCGTAGGTATGTCTGAAGATGTATTGTTAAAGTATCCACATGAATTTTCAGGTGGTCAAAAGCAACGTCTTGGAATCGCGCGTGCTGTTGCTTGTAATCCCAAAATGATTATTGCTGATGAACCTGTATCTGCACTAGATTTATCTGTACAAGCTCAAGTGCTAAATTTTATGAAAGATATTCAGAGTGAATTTGGGCTCAGTTATTTATTTATTTCGCATGACCTAGGTGTCGTGAAGCATATGTGTGATCACATAGCTATCATGTACAAAGGACGCTTTGTTGAAACGGGTACTCGAAATGATATATACATGAATCCACAACATATTTATACAAAGCGCCTATTATCAGCTATTCCAAATATTGAGCCAGAAACACGTTTGGAGCGTAAAATAACACGTCAAGATGTCGAGGCCAATTATCAAAAAGAACAGCATAAATATTATGACGAGCATGGCAAAGTATACCCATTAAAATCCATCTCGGATACGCATAAAGTAGCGATGTCTGACATTGAACGGGAGGGTATATAAAATGTGGAAAACAATTGTTAGACGTGTATTAGTGATGATTCCTCAGCTTTTTGTATTAAGTCTTTTTATCTTTATATTGGCAAAACTAATGCCAGGAGATCCATTTACAGGGCTTATTACACCAGAGACAGACCCTGCAAGGCTTGAGGAGCTTCGTATACAAGCCGGTTTCTATGACCCTTGGTATGTTCAGTATTACCACTGGATTACAAACGCTTTTCAAGGTGATTTTGGACGAAGCTATACATATAAAATTGCAGTGTCCACACTTATTGGTGAGCGCGGATTAAATACATTTTGGCTTTCATTACTCAGTGCAATTTTTGTATATTTGATTGCGATTCCACTAGGGGTGTTGGCAGGTCGCTATCAAGATTCAATATTAGATAAATCTATCACCCTATATAGTTTTATCAGTTATGCCATACCAACTTTCGTATTATCACTAATTTTCGTTTTTATTTTTGGCTATAAACTCATGTGGTTCCCAACTAGCGGGACAGTTGATGTAGGGGCTGATCCAGGTACAATGGCATATTATTGGAGTAAAATCTATCATTTGCTACTACCTGCTATTACGTATGCTATTTTAGGTACAACCGCTATTATTCAATATTTACGCTCAGAAATAATAGATGCAAAAACACAGGATTATGTGAAAACAGCTCGAAGCAAAGGTATCCCAATGCGAAAAATCTACACTAGACATATTTTCCGTAATTCCTTACTACCAATCGCAGCTTTTTTAGGATTTACAATAACGGGTTTATTAGGTGGCTCTATTTTCATTGAAACAATTTTCGGTTTCCCTGGAATGGGTCAGTTGTTTATCCATTCGATTATGAGTCGAGATTATAGTGTTATTACGGCACTAGTTATGCTTTATGGCTTCTTAACATTATTAGGTAGTCTATTGTCTGATATTATTATGAGCATTGTTGATCCACGTATCCGCATAGACTAACTACTAAAATAATGTTTAAGGAGAGGTGATTTCAAATGGAACAACACAATAATGAAATAGTCAAATTTGATAGCTCTCCGCCGACGGGAATACAAGTCGTTTTACGAGAGTTTAAAAAAGATAAAGTAGCAATGCTGTCCTTTTTTGGGATAACTTTTCTTATCGTTGTAATTTTAGTTGCTGCAATGTTTTTAAATCAAGAAGAAATATTAAAGATTAAACTATTAGAGCGTTTCACTGAGCCAGGTGTAAATGGTTATAGACTTGGAGCAGATGAAGCAGGTCGTGATATGCTCGGTCAGTTAGTGATAGGGGCAAAGAATTCGATTTTAATTGCATTTGCCATTACGATCATTACTAGTGTTGCTGGGATAGCTCTTGGCATTATTATGGGTTATTACGGAGGATTTATTGATAATTTGTTTATGCGAATTATTGATTTCTTTATAACATTACCTACTCTAATGATTATTATTGTTTTTGTAACTATAATATCAAAATATGGTGTTCTTGAATTGATATTGATCATAAGTTTATTTCAATGGATGAGTACCGCGCGTTTAGTTCGGAGTAAAGCCCTATCGGAGGGACGAAGAGATTATGTGAGTGCATCTAAAACAATGGGGACTAGTGATCTCGCTATTATGTTTAAAGGAATTTTACCAAATTTAAGTTCTATTTTAATAGTTGAAGTAACTTTGAACTTTGCTGGTAATGTTGGTATCGAGACAGGGTTGTCCTTCTTAGGCTTTGGTTTACCACCATCAACTCCGAGTTTGGGAACTCTTGTAAACTATGCAACAAATCCGTTAGTACTATCAACAAAATGGTGGGTATGGTTGCCCGCATCAATATTAATTTTAATCTTGATGCTTGGTATAAATTATGTCGGTCAAGCACTTCGTCGTGCAGCTGACGCAAAACAAAGAATTGGATAAAGGGGAGGATTTACTATGAAAAAAAATTGGTTATTACTATCAGTTATTTTGGCAGTGATGTTTGTATTAGCAGCCTGCAATAATGATGGTAAAGATGCAGCAAAAACGGATGATGGTAACAAAGATAAACCGAAACAAACAGAAGATACTAAAGTGGATACAAATACGCTTCCTATGGAAGTTACAAATGAAGGGGATGTTATTAAAGGCGGTACTTTAAAGGTAGGTCTTGTAACAGATTCGCCTTTCAAAGGTGTTTTCTCTTGGGAATTGTATGACGATAACTACGATTCAGAAATAATGAAATATGCAACAAATGTTCTTTTTGAAATGGATGGAGATTTCCAGGTTAAAGATACAGGTATTGCAAAATTAGAAGTCGATAAGGACAATAAGAAAGCAAAGATTACCATTCAGGGGGACGTAAAGTGGTCTGATGGTACACCATTAACGGCTGACGACTTAATCTATCCATATGAAATTATTGGTCATCCAGATTACGACGGAGTACGCTATGATGACGACTTCCAAAATATCGTTGGTGTACAAGAATATCATGATGGAAAAGAAAAGACAATTTCTGGTATTAAAAAAATTGACGAAAAATCAATTGAAATTTCGTTGAAGAAAGTGTCGCCAGCTATTTATTCACTTGGTGATGGATTATGGGGTTATGCAGCACCGAAGCATCAACTAGAATCAATTCCTGTTAAAGATGCCTTAATTGCTTCAGATGCAGTTCGTAAAAATCCTGTAACACTTGGGCCATTTAAATTTGACAAGATTAAAAATGGAGAGTCTGTTCAGCTTGTAGCAAATGAATACTACTATAAAGGTAAACCAAAGGTAGATAAAGTGGTTATCGAAGTTGTCCCTTCAAGTTCAATCGGTGAAGCTTTGAAAACGGGAAAATATGATATCGCAACTTCGTTCCCAACAAATCAATATGATAGTTTGAAAGGACTTTCAAATGTAGCGATTCTAGGTCGTCCTGAGTTAGCATATTCTTATTTAGGGTTTAAAGTAGGGAAATATGATAAAGCAAATCGTAAAAACATTTTTAATGAGAAATCAAAAATGAATGATGTAAATTTACGTCAAGCGATTGGCTTTGCAATGGATATTGAATCTGTTGGAGAAAGATTCTATCAAGGTCTACGTGTAAGAGCAAACTCATTAATTCCACCAGTGTTTGCATCTTACTATGATAGTACGTTAGAGGGTTATCACTATGATCCTGAAAAGGCTAAGGAATTACTAGATAAAGCTGGCTATAAAGATGTAGATGGTGACGGATTCCGTGAAGATAAAGACGGCAAGAAATTCTCTATTCGTTTAGCAGCAATGGCTGGTTCAGATACAGATGAAGCGATTGTTGAGTACTATCGTCAAAACTGGAAAGAAGTTGGATTAAATGTTGAACTGACTACTGGTCGTTTAATTGAATTCAATAGCTTCTACGATAAAGTAAAAGCCGATGACCCAGAAATCGATATGTTTATGGCTGCATGGGGAACAGGTACAAATCCATCTCCAGCAGGTTTATATAGTGAGGGTGCAGAATTTAACATGAGCCGTTTCGTTTCTGCGGATTTAACAAAAATGTTAGAAGATATTGATTCTGATAAAGCCTTAGAAGATATGGATTCGGATAAACCTAAGGAAGAAAAATACCGTTCAAAAGCATTCCGTACATGGCAAGAATATATGAGCGAAACAGCAACGACAATACCAACGATGTTCCGTACGGAAATCATTCCAGTAAACAAACGTGTGAAAAATTACAATGTTGATTACGCAACTGAAACAGAGCTTCAAACTATTGAATTAACAGCAGATGCTCCATTAAAATAAGCTAATTACTGAAAAAACAGTCTTTCTTCACATATGGGAAAGACTGTTTTTCATAACTGATTAGTTATAAGCCCATTCATTACGAAGGGTAGGGGATGATATTTGTTAAAGCATGTGCAATGTATTTAGGTTGTTTGGAGTGGAAACTGGATACTCCTTGAGGATTATCACGATTACCTTGTAGCGAGCAGAGAAAAGGTATTATATCGTGTGATAATGCCTTCTTGACCAATGCTCCAAGTTTCTCATCGGAATCCTAGAAAAGCACTCAGTCGGAACGAAATCAACTCTACGTTATTTGTGATAAGCTTTTTTTCATACAAAAAATCCACCCATTGGAAAAACCAATGGATGGATTTATAAATTATTATCGATTAGCAATCCAAGTTTTCACAAGATCTGCAGTACCATAAACGTAATGCTGATCACCAACTTCATGGTATGTTGCGCTATCGTCAACCTCTGTATGCTTGTACGGAATACGTTGACGGCGTTTTTCTGACATTGGGTCAGGAAGTGGAATTGCCGATAATAATGATTTTGTATACGGATGAACAGGGTGATTGTAAATATCATCTGCTTTACCGATTTCCATGATTTTACCACGGTACATAACAGCGATACGGTCACTGATATACTTAACCATTGATAAGTCATGGGCAATGAAAAGATATGTTAAGCCACGTTCTTTTTGCAGTTCTTTTAATAAGTTAACAACTTGTGCTTGAATCGATACGTCAAGTGCAGAAATTGGTTCATCGGCGATAATAAACTTAGGATCTAAGCTTAGCGCACGAGCGATCCCAATACGTTGACGTTGACCACCGGAGAATTCGTGTGCATAACGGTTTGCGTGCTCTTTGTTTAAACCAACAGCCTCTAGTAGTTGATTAACTTTTTCACGACGCTCTTTTTTATCCTTGTAAAGACCGTGAATATTAAGGCCTTCACTAATGATTTCTCCAGCTGTCATACGAGGGTTTAATGAAGCGTATGGATCTTGGAAAATCATTTGCATTTGACGATTAAATTTCTTTAATTCATTTTTAGATTTCTGCCCATGGACGTTCTCACCATCGAAAATAATTTCACCATCTGTAATGTCGTACAGGCGAATAATGGAACGACCCGTTGTTGATTTACCACAGCCTGATTCTCCTACAAGACCGAGTGTTTCACCTTCGTATACATCGAAGCTAATACCGTCGACAGCTTTAATAGGGTTACTTGGTGAACCGAAATGCTGCTTTAAATTTTTAATTTCAAGAACTTTTTTTGCGCCTGTTTTAGTCATTTGATTGTGCCTCCTTTGCTAAATATCCTTCAATACGTTTAGCAACCGCATCTGGAAGCGGAATTTTTGGTGCATCAGGATGCATCAACCAAGTTTTGGCAAAGTGTGTTTCACTTACTTGGAACATCGGTGGCTCTTGCTCATAGTCAATAGCCATTGCGAATTCATTACGAGCAGCAAACGCATCGCCCTTTGGAGGGTTCGTAAGATCTGGTGGTGAACCAGGAATCGTGCGTAATAGCTCATCAGTATCGTTATCTAAGTCTGGCATTGAACCAAGCAGACCCCATGTATAAGGATGCTTAGGATTATAGAAAATATCATTAACAGTACCATATTCAACGATTTGACCTGCATACATAACTGCAACACGGTCGGCAACGTTTGCAACGACACCTAAATCGTGGGTAATGAAAATGATAGATGTTTTCGAAGTTTTTTGGATTTCTTTCATTAGCTCTAAAATTTGCGCTTGAATTGTAACGTCTAATGCTGTTGTTGGTTCATCGGCAATTAGAAGCTTAGGATCAGCTGCAAGTGCGATGGCAATAACAACACGTTGACGCATACCGCCTGAAAATTCATGCGGGTATTGGCTATAACGTTTTTCAGGGAAGGGGATACCTACCTGCGTTAAAAGTTCGATTGCACGTTTTTTAGCATCAGCTTTTGATACTTTTTTATGTTTTAAAATAACTTCAGTTATTTGACGTCCGACCTTCATAGTCGGGTTTAAGCTTGTCATTGGATCTTGGAAAATCATTGCAATTTCATTTCCACGTACTTTTGACATTTCTTTATCGCTTAAAGGAACTAAATCGCGACCGTTAAATAAAATTTGTCCCGACTCATAAATACCAGGTGGCTGTGGAATTAGTTTCATTAATGCGTTACTCGTAACACTCTTACCAGAACCTGATTCACCAACGATTGCGAGTGTTTCACCTTCTTTTAAGTCAAAGTTTACACCACGAACGGCATGAACAAGACCTGCATAAGTTTTAAAGTTTATTTTTAAATCTTTTACTTCTAAAATTGTTTTACTCATTTTCGGCCACCTCCTTATTTACGTAGTTTTGGATCTAATGCATCACGTAAGCCATCACCAACTGCGTTAAACGCAAAGATTGTTAGTGAAATGAATAATGCAGGGAATATTAAACGCCAAGGAGCATTTGCAATCGCGCCATTTCCTTCAGAAGCCATTGTTCCCCAAGAGGCTTGTGGAGCAGGAACCCCAAGACCTAGATAACTAAGGAAAGATTCTGTAAAAATAGCAGATGGCACTGTTAATGTCATTGTTACTAAAATCGCACCAAGTGCATTTGGCACTAAATGTTTTAGTATTAAATGTCCTGTTCTTGCACCTAAAGTACGAGCCGCTAAAACATACTCTTGATTTTTAATAGATAATACTTCACCACGTACAATACGGGCCATATTGATCCAACCTGTAATGGATAATGCGATAATCATTGGTATAATACCTTGTTCTAATACTACTAAAAGTACGATTACAACTAAAAGGTAAGGAACAGCTGTTAAAACATCGGCAATACGCATCATAATATTGTCAACACGACCGCCTGCTAAACCAGAAATACTTCCCCATAATACGCCAATGATCAAGTCAATAATGGCAGCAGCAAACCCGATGAACAAAGAAATACGAGCGCCGGCCCATACTCGAACGAAAATATCTCGACCTAAATCATCTGTACCAAACCAAAATTCTGATGATGGTGGGGCATTAAAAGCACCTAATTGATCACTATAGTGGTATTGTGAAAACATCGGCACAAATGTAGCCATTAAAACAATAACTATTAAAGCGATTAAACCGAAAATCGCCATTTTATTATGGGAAAAACGAATAAATACTTCCTTCCAAAAGGAGACAGATTTATCTGCTAATTTTTCAGTGGCTTCGTGATTTCCGCCAACAATTTTAAACTTATCTTTTTCGATTTGTTGCTGTGACATTACTTTTTCGCTCCTTTCAGTCTAATTCGCGGATCGATCACGCTGTATAAAATATCTACGACGAATACCGCAAATAAAAGAATGATTGAGTAGAACACGGTTGTCCCCATGATAACTGTATAATCACGGTTCGTAATACTTTGCACAAAGTGTTTACCTAATCCAGGAATCGCAAAAATTTGCTCTACAATGAAGCTACCTGTAACAACAGCAGCAGTTAATGGACCTAAATAAGTAACGACTGGTAAAAGGGCATTACGTAAAGTATGGCGGAAGACAACTGTCCATTTGCCTATACCTTTTGCACGAGCCATTTTTACATAATCACTATTATTTTGTTCAAGCATACTTGAACGTGTCAATTTAGCAATAAAGCCCATATGCGTTAATGCAATAGCGAAGGCTGGCAATATACTATAACTAAAGCCTTGCCATCCACTAATCGGGAATAACTGAAGTTTATATGCAAGGAAATACTGCATGAGTCCAGCTAATATAAAGGATGGAACGGAAATTCCAAGCACCGCAAAGGTCGTTGCCAAATAATCTGGGAACTTATTATGATAAAGCGCTGCAATTACACCGATTAATACACCAAACCCAATTGCTAGCAGCATCGCTTCAATTCCTAAGGTTAAAGATACAGGGAAGCCTTCTGCAATCATATCATTAGTAGAACGCGCTTTATATTTCATAGATTCACCGAAATTAAAAGTGGCCGCATCGATTAAATAATCTTTGTACTGAATATACCAAGGGTTATTTAATCCATACGTTTCGTTTAACTTTTCCTCTATTTGAGGAGGGAAATTACGTTCAGATGCAAATGGGTTACCAGGAGCAAGACGCAATAGGAAAAACGTAGCCGTTACGATGACGAAAAGCGCGAGAAGTATATACATCAGCCTTTTCAAAATATATTTAATCACATAAAACTCCTCCTTCTATTTATCAATTATCTGACAAATAAGTGCCTTCGTATTTTAAAAAGAGCTGACTCGCGCCGTAGTGGCTACGAGGCAGCTCTCCGCTTAGAGCTTAAAAAGAAATTGTTACCAAATTATTTAATCTGCAATCTTTACATCTTTAAGGTGAATATCACCTGTTGGATTTGGCTCTAAGTTTTCAATACCTTTTTTAACTACTGATAAATTAGTGTAGTAGTAAATAGGTGCAACTGGTAATTCTGTCATAGCCACTGCTTCTGCTTGTTTTAAATAATCAAGACGTTTAGCTTCGTCTACCTCAGCTACAGCTTTGTTCAATAAATCTTTGTATTGAGCATTTTCCCAACCTGTTTGGTTGTTACCGTTTTTAGCCGTATCGAACATTTCAAGGAATGTATAGGCATCTTTATAGTCAGCTACCCAGCCCATACGACCTACTTGATAGTCACCAGTTCTTAATTTTTCTAAATAAACTTGCCATTCAGAATTATCTAATTTAGATGAAATGCCAAGTTTTTTGCTCCATTCTTCTTGAATGTACTGAGCGATTGCTGCATGTCCTTCAGAAGTGTTAAATGAAATGTTAACTTTAATATCTTTAGGATCTTTAATACCAAGTTCTTTCATCCCAGCTTCAAGAGCAGCTTTTGCTCCATCAACATCATTATCTTTCATGTAACCACGGTCATTTTCAAATCCAGGAATTACTACCGGAACCATACCTGTAGCCGGTTTTTGTTCACCTTTAGTTACGTTGTCAATTAATGTTTGACGATCGATTGCTAGAGTAAGAGCTTTACGGATATTTGCATTTTTCATAATTTTATCTTTTGTATTGAATTTATACCAATAGATACTTGCTTCATCCTTGATTTTTAAAGAACCATCTTTTTTGAATTCATCAATTGCATTAAGATCTACTGTTTGGAATGGTTTACCGATATAGTCAAGCTCTTTGCCTTTAAACTTAGTAGCAACAGTAGCTTCTTTTTCAACCATAGCAATATTTACAGTATCAACATCAACATTTGATGCATCCCAATAATCTGCATTTTTCTTAAGAACGATAGAATCGTTATGTTTCCAGTCGCTTAATTTATAAGGACCATTCGTTACGAAATTTTCACCTGCGTCTGCGAACCATTCTTTATTGGCCTCAGTCACTTTTTGGTTAACTGGTAAATAAGTTTTGAATCCTGTTAATTCTAGGAAATACGGAGTTGGATTTTCTAAAGTTACGACTAAAGTTTTGTCATCTTCAGCTTTGATACCAACGGCATCAACAGAACCCCCGCCTTCGTTGTATGCTTGAGCCCCTTTAATTGGGAAGAAAATAGAAGCATACTCGGAAAGATTTTCTGGATTTAATGCCCATTTCCAAGCATATTCGAAGTCGCCAGCTACAACTGGATCACCATTTGACCATTTTGCATCATCACGTAAATTGAAAGTATAAGTCTTTTTATCATCACTGATCTTCCAATCCTTGGCCATACCTGGAGTAGCCTCACCGTTAGCGTCTGAAACAGTTAGACCTTCAAAAACGTTAATTAAGATTGCACTAGATGTAGTATCTGTTGCAAGTTGTGGGTGTAAAGATGGTGGTTCTGAAGTAATTGCTAATTTAAGTTCTTTAGCTTTTGAACCAGAATCTTTGCCGTCTGAAGATGAAGAATTATCAGACTTATCACCACCGAAGCCACATGCAGCTAGTACTAATGAAAAGACTGCAAGGACAGTTAATAATAAAAACTTTTTGTTTTTAATCATGTGAATCCCCCTTATACAATTTATAAGCCTTTTTTGAAGCTCTTATTTAATATACCAAAAAAATCATTTGCACAAAATAAAAAAGATTCAAATTTATATAGTATTATCTGACATTTAAGAAGATAATAATTTTTTTCTATTTATCACATTAAAGAATGAAAGCACTTTCATAGTAATAATTTGATGTTTTTTTGTTCTGGATATCAAAAATAAAATAAAAATAAAAAAATGACTTATTATACCGAAAATTCATATTCTTTAGATAATATTATTGTTATTTTAAAAATGAGTCTAAAGTCACATATGTGATGCTATAAGATATTTGTATAGATTTGTAGAAAATCATTGTAAAACTGAGTGATTTAGATTCTGAGTCATATATTTTTTGTAATTTATAATCTCAAAGAATGAATATTTTTATCTATTATTGATATATAAGAAACTCGTTTTGTATTTATCTAAGATTAACTAGTATAAGAGAGAAAAAAGAAGAATTAGAGTGAAATATGCTTTCCTTAAAGAAAAAATGCACGGTATTTTAGTAAAATATGTTTTTTTGAAATAATTTACACATTACTTGAATATACAGCAATGTATAAAAAAACAGTGCATTGAATCAATTATATGTATGAAGGATTAGGAATATAGCAAATGGAAAAACATACCTGATTTTAGGTGTTTCTATGATGTTGTTTTTTGGAGAAATTCATTTGTCTCACTTAGGAGGAAAGCTTCTACATAAAGTTACTAAAATATTGTGTGAGTAGAACTTAATGAGTAGAAAATTACTTAAGTTCTTCATATGGTCGATTTTACCATATTTTAATTACTAAGTGGTAGTTTTCTAAAAATAAAGCTCATCACCAAAACGTTCAACTGTACGATTATCGTTATTCGCCAATGCAGTTGTAGTCACTTCGCTTTGGTGAAGTTGTTGAGTTGCTTCAGCTATACGCCTGTACACCTATTGCTGTTCCTGCGGGGCTTTACGCGCAAGCTCATCCCGCAGGAGTCGCCACTCTCCGTGAAAAATCAACAGCTCCTCATCATTCGTATAAGTAGACAAGCTGATCCAAAAAAGTATTATGATTAAAATACTAAAAGGTCCAGCCTATAGGGTATGTTTGATTATTTTTCATCAAGGTAAGCCTTACCATAGAGAAGACAAGACGTTTCGACGATCCTCATAAAATGCTGAATGTCGGAGTTTTACGATCAAATCGTTATACAAATTTATGCAATTCAAAAGTTTGTCTACAGTCTGAGAGGCTGGGACATAAGTGTATATTTTCAAAGCACAATTAAAAAAATTCGCATCAGAAAAGCGCGAGAAATCAACATTTTTAAAATTGATTTCTCGCGCTTTTTAAGATTTCGACCAATTATTTTCTAGCTTTAATCTTTAAGACTGTTTTTTTAATTGTAAAATGACAGCTTCATCTGGATCGATGTATACAGTCTTTTGTTCAAAGTAAATCACAAAACCAGGTTTAGCGCCATTTGGCTTTTTTACCTGACGTATTTCTGTGTAATCTACTGGAACAGAGGAAGAGTCTCTTGCTTTTGAAAAATAGGCAGCAAGTGTTGCAGCTTCTCGTAATGTTGTTTCGTCAGGTTCACTTGTATGGATGACAACATGTGAGCCTGGGATATCCTTCGTATGCAGCCAGATATCTGTGCGTTTAGCTAGTTTAAATGTAAGCATGTCATTTTGTTTGTTATTTTTCCCAACAGAGATCGCTACACCTGTAGAAGAAACATAACGTTCAGGTTCAGGCTTCGCTTGTTTTTTCTTTTTTCGTGCATGACGTAATTTTAAATAACCTTGTTCTGCTAATTCTTCGCGAATTTCTTCTATATCTCCAGGAGCAGCTTGTTGTACCTGCTGAGCAAGCATTTCGAAATAGGCTATTTCTTCCTTCGTTTTTTCTAACTGTTCTTGAACCATAATAAGGGCATTTTTTGCTTTTGTGTATTTTGTGTAATAGCCTTGAGCATTTTCAACAGGTGTTTTACGTTCACTCACTGGAATGGTGATTTCTTCATCTCCAGTTTCACTATAATAGTTAGTGACAGTTACTTCCTTTACACCTTTTTCAAACGCGTAAATATTCGCCATCAGTAATTCTCCATATAATTGGAACTGATCTAGCTTAGATGCGCGTTCGTAGTCTTTATTTAACTTTTTAGTTTTTAAGATAAGCTTGTCAATTTCATTTTGTAGCCATCGCTCCAAATCACCTGCCTGCTGTTTAACACGATCACGCTCAGCTCGAGCAAAGAATACGCGGTCAAGTAACTCATGTACATTTGGATAAATCGTTACATCACCTTGTAAATGTGTTAGAGCGATTGGTGAGAAGTACGTTTTATTATTTGCGAGTACATACATCGGCTTTGTTCCACCATTATTAAAGGAAGCTATAAAATTTTTAAAGCAATTTACACGATCATCTGTGTCTGTTAATCGGAATAATAATTCCTCAGCATGTATAGGTGAGAAACCAATAAATTGTGAAACTACTTCCTTAGCCGTTTTGGGTTCAGAGAAAAACAGTGTAAGCTGTTCGTCGGTCACTGCTAGAGGGTGCCATTTATTCTGTGCGGGCGGTGCGATATAAGGCTGCCCAGGTAAAACTGTACGAAAACTATTTACGGAAGGTGGTAAATGCTTTAAGCTGTCGACTATTTTTCCCTGTTCCTTATCTATTAACAACAGGTTACTGTGACGGCCCATAATTTCAGTATGTAACTCCCTTACAATAGGGTCGCCAATCTCATTTTTACTTTCAATTTCTACTATTATAATGCGATCAAAATCGTGCTGTTTAATAGAAGAAATAAAACCACCCTCTATATGCTTTCTCAACAGCATACAAAACATAGGGGGTTCTGCTGGATTGTCAATAGATTGCTCAGTGAGGTGAACACGTGCGTAAGAAGGATGAATCGAAAAAAGTAATTTTTGATTGCTTCCGTTCGCACGGATATGTAGAACAACCTCCTGAGCGTTTGGTTGATGTATTTTAGTGATTCGACCTGTTACTAATTGTTGTAGGTCGGCTGTCATTGAGTAAGTAAATAAGCCATCAAATGCCATATGAATTCCTCTTTCCAAAGATATAAGCATCTTGGTACTTTCCTATTTATTATTTTAATAGTGTAGCAAGCTTTTCCGCCAGAGTGTGTGGTTGATTTCCGTTCCGGCTGGGCGCTTTGTTGCTGACGCTTCGCTTTCGCACAGATAAAACATTTGTTGCTGACGCTTCGCTTTCGCACAGATAAAACATTTGTTGCTGACGCTTCGCTTTCGCGCAGAGCAGAGCTTCCTGGAGCGTCCGATGAGCCGCTTCACTCGCGCTGCTCGCTCCAGAGTCTCATCTGTGACGCTGATCCCCGAGAAGTCGCCCAGCCTCCACTCCAATCAACTTATTTGCATGACATACGTTTTAGCAAAATGTCATCCCTAAATTCCGATGATGGATCAATTTGTTAGATTTGCTGCCGCTACGCTTTCGCGCAAAAAACATCTGCAGGCCAAAGCACAAAGCCGTTTCCGGACGCAATTATGTCGAGGCATAATTGATCAGGTGTATTGATTAACCACTTTTATCTTCTCAAATTATTTAGAGTGCAACTGAATTAATTTGAGAAGAAATGTTGATTAGAAAACATTGTTTTGAGCAATTAAAGGGTTTTTTGTTGATATTTTGCTTATAAGTGCCCATTTTTAGCAGATTGTAGTGAAGGGCTACTTGACTCCCGCGGGAAAGCGAGACAGACGAGACCCTGCACGAAGCGGCTCGACGCTCGCCCGCAGGAAAGCAAGTAGCCCGTAACGGAAATCGGCTTCCCCAGATGAGTCGCCTGTTCTTCACTTTAATCAACTTCTAGACATGGCATACATTTTAACAAATGTCATCTCTATGCTTTGCTAATGAGTTTTTTCTTATGTTTATCATAGCATTTTTTAGGTGAATATTAAAATATAGCTTCAATTGTGGTAGAATTAGCTTTTGCTCTATGTAATTTTTTACGTCAAAAACGACAGAGCTTATGTTATAATAATCCCAGTATGCAAAGAAAGGTGTGACGAACCTTGGTGCGTAGTATGACTGGTTTTGGCAGAGGTGTCACAACAACAAGAGACTTTCAATTAACCGTAGAAATGCGCTCGGTCAACCATCGATTTTTAGAAATTAATGCAAAATTCCCGAAAGAATGGCTTGAAGCAGAAATTTTTGCAAAGAAATTAATTTCGCAAGCTTTGTCACGTGGCAAAATTGATGTGATGGTTTATGTTAAGGATTTAGATAACGTCGAGCAATCTATTGAAATTAATTGGTCATTAATTGAAGCGTATCGTAAGGCAAAAGAGCAATTAGCAAGTAAAGTACCACTAGAAGAAAAATGGACGATGCAAGAGCTGCTATCGCTTGAACAAGCGCTTGTACAGGAAAAGCCACAGCTTACACCTGAGGATTTACTCGGTGCTGTTGAAAAGGCTATTACGCAAGCACTTGAACAGCTGATTCAAATGCGTGAGCGTGAAGGGCAAGAATTGCATGATGTTGTTGTACAATATAAAGAACAGTTAATAGAACAAGTGAACCACATTCGTTCATGCGCCTCTCTTGCTGTTGAAAAATATCGTACACGATTATTGGAACGAATTACTGAAGTAGCGGATGGAGCGTTGTTAGAAGATCGACTACTTGCTGAAGTAGCGATATTTGCAGAACGTGTGGACATCACCGAAGAATTGGACAGATTAGATAGTCACTTTAATCAACTGAAAGAAACATTACAAGAAACGATTTCGGTTGGCCGTAAATTAGACTTTTTAATGCAGGAAATACACCGCGAGATCAATACGATTGGTTCAAAAAATCAATCAACAGAGGCGGCCATTGTGGTAGTTCAGGCGAAAACTATTTTAGAAAAGATGCGCGAGCAAGTTCAAAATATCGAATAGCTTGCATGTATCTGTTATAAATTAAGGGAGATAAAGAGAATAAATGATAAAAGAACGTGGATTATTAATTGTTCTGTCTGGCCCATCTGGTGTAGGTAAAGGGACAGTGCGAAAAGAATTATTTTCTCAGCCGAATACGAATTATGAGTATTCCATCTCGATGACAACACGAAATCCTCGCGAAGGTGAAGTAGATGGTGTAGACTATTTTTTCAAGACACGTGAAGAATTTGAAGCGTTGATTGAACAGGGTGGCTTATTGGAGCATGCTGAATTTGTAGGAAATTATTACGGAACACCGTTAGCCTATGTAAATGAAACACTTGATGCGGGACGTGATGTGTTTTTAGAAATCGAAGTGCAAGGTGCTGCACAAATCCGCGAAAAGGCACCAGATGCATTATTTATTTTCTTAGCCCCACCAAGCTTAACGGAATTAAAAGACCGTTTAGTTGGTCGAGGGACGGAAACAGCAGAGGTTATTGCAAAGCGAATTGCAACTGCAAGTGAAGAGCTCGAAATGATGAGCCTTTATGATTATGTAGTTGAAAATGATGAAGTGACAAATGCCTGTGATCGTATAAATGCGATTATTAAAGCCGAGCATTGTCGTAGAGAACGTGTTGAAAAAAGATATTTGTCAATGTTGAGAGGAGAATAAACCTATGTTATACCCATCAGTAGATGCATTAAAAAAAGAAATCGATTCAAAATACTCTTTAGTAAGTCTAGCATCTAAACGTGCTCGTCAAATGCAAGAGGAACAAGACACTGAACGCTTACACAAGTACGTTTCCTATAAATACGTAGGGAAAGCACTTGAAGAAGTAGCGGCAGGTGTACTTACGAAGGTATCACAGGATGAGTCAACTGTGTACGAAGACGAAATCTAACATTGGTGTAAATAAGCTTTTGCTAAATTAATGTTAAAGTTTGCAGTGGATTTTTGATTATACAGAATGCCGAAAGCTCCCGAGGAATTTTCCTTTGGGAGCTTATCATTTGAAAGGACGATTGTGCATGAATAAAAATATTTTACTTTGTGTTTCAGGTGGTATAGCGGTTTATAAGGCTGTCGCTCTAGTTAGCAAGCTATCTCAGGCAGGGGCAAATGTAAAGGTTATCATGACAGCATCAGCAAGACAGTTTGTGAATCCGCTGAGCTTTCAAGTTATGTCCAAAAATGATGTTTTTTTCGATACTTTTGATGAAAAGGATTCGAGTGTTATTGCCCATATTGATTTGGCGGATTGGGCAGATTTAATTTTAGTTGCACCA
The DNA here is from genome assembly GCF_050280425.1 of Lysinibacillus sp. NPDC093190. NCBI lineage: Bacteria > Bacillati > Bacillota > Bacilli > Caryophanales > Bacillaceae > Lysinibacillus > Lysinibacillus sp. NPDC093190. Next base: position 160,839 of record NZ_JBNNVG010000001.1, read on the forward strand.
GCTACCGCAAATGTCATAGGGAAACTGGCTAATGGAATTGCAGACGATATGGTAACGACGACCTTGCTAGCAACAACTGCCCCTGTATGGCTTGCACCAGCGATGAATGTACATATGTATGACCATCCAGCGGTAAAACGAAATTTGGCTCAATTACAATCTGATGGCTATCAATTTATTGAGCCTTCAGAAGGCTTTTTGGCATGTGGTTATGTTGGTAAAGGTCGTTTAGAGGAGCCAGAAAAAATAACGGCGATCGTGCAAGAATTTTTTTCGGAGAAGGTTAAGCCATTAGCTGGTAAAACAGTAGTGGTTACAGCTGGAGCTTTCTATGTACCATTGGACGAGCACCATGTTATTAGTACACAGTCGAACAGTAAAATTGGTCAGGCAATAGCAAAAGAGGCAAAAACACTGGGGGCAAATGTAATCCTAATAGATGAGAAAGAAACAAGCGTGTATAAACTCTTTGAACAGCTTGAGGATTATAAAAAACAATATCCATCTGCATTTTTTATCCATGCAGCAAATACGCCTATAATTGAAGGGGCACCGATACTGTCCGTAGAAGGAATGACCGCAATAACCTTTGGACAAAAAGTTATTGGTGAACCAATGTTAACAATTATGTCTGACACGTGGATTGATTTTAGTGACACGGCAGAAGTAAATGGTCAATTGTGGGATACGACAAATGCCACGCAGTTTGCGCAAGCATTTTGGACATATGTATTACAGGGTGAGAAGCAATGAGTTTGTTGATTGCAGAGGTAATAGTGGATGTTTCAACATACCATGTAGATCGTCCGTTTGACTATGAAGTACCTACAGAATGGGCACATATTATAGAGATGGGCAGTCGTGTAAAAGTACCGTTTGGGCCGAGAAATGTTCTAGGCTTTGTGGTCGGATTAAAAAATGAAACAGATGTACCATCTAATAAATTAAAGTCTATTGCGCAAATTTTAGATATAGAGCCAGTATTAACCGAAGAAATGCTGTTAATGGCAAAGTGGCTGAAAAACGAAACGATTTGTTATGAAATTGATGCCTTACAGGTCATGCTCCCATCAGCGCTTCGAGCGAAGTATGAAAAAATCATAACGCTACTAGAGGAGAAAAGCGCTTTGCCAGATGAGGCTCAAGCTATTTTTGGTAAGCGACAACAGGCTAATTTCAAAGAATTCGAACGTGCAGAATTACTTCCTTTATTAAAACAGCTTATCACTAATAAAATTGTAAAAATTGAAAATGTTGTGAAGCAGCAAGGGAATGTGAAAGAAATACGGATGGTCAAAATTTCAGATCATCAGCAAGATATCGATAAGGCAATGGAAGGTGCAGCGAGAGCAGCCAAGCAGCGCCAACTGATTGAATGGATGGGTAGACACCGTGGAGAGATCCTTTTGCCACAGGAAATTTATGAGGAAACAGGCACATCTACCGCGGTATTACAGTCAGTTATTGAAAAAGGAGCCGCTCATTTTATACAAGAAGAGGTGTATCGAGATCCCTTTACGAAGGAGGTTTCCCGTACGCAATCTTTACAATTGACGGAAGAGCAGCACATAGCACTTAAGGCTATTAATGGGTCGATGGAAGAACAGACTGCGAAAACTTTTTTACTACACGGCGTCACGGGAAGTGGTAAAACTGAAATATATTTGCAAGCGATACAAAAGGTGTTAGATGAAGGTAAGGAAGCCATTATGCTAGTGCCTGAAATATCATTAACACCACAAATGACAGAGCGTTTTCGTAGTCGTTTTGGTGAGCTTGTTGCTGTCATGCATAGTGGCTTATCTGTCGGTGAAAAGTATGATGAATGGCGTAAAATTCAGCAAGGAAAGGTAAGCGTTGTTGTTGGGGCTCGTTCTGCGATTTTCGCACCTTTTACAAATTTAGGTCTCATTATTCTAGATGAAGAGCATGAATCAACATACAAGCAAGAGGATTCACCGCGTTATCATGCTAGAGATGTAGCGATTTGGCGAAGTGAATTTTACAAATGTCCAGTTATATTAGGTAGTGCAACGCCTGCACTTGAATCATTTGCGAGAGCAAAGAAGGGCGTATATAGTTTGCTATCATTAAAGCAACGTGCTTTGCATCAACCGTTACCAACTGTTTTTATTGCCGATATGCGAGAAGAACTTCAAAAAGGGAATCGTTCTATGTTTTCGGAGCAACTTATTGATGCTATACGTGAAAGGCTTGAGAAAAAAGAGCAGATGGTGCTGTTTTTAAATCGTCGTGGCTATTCTTCTTTTGTGCTTTGTCGTGATTGTGGAACGGTTGTACAATGTCCGAACTGTGATATCTCGTTAACGTATCATCGAACAACAGAGAAATTAAAATGTCATTATTGTGGTTATGAGGAGCGTGTTCCTCAAATATGTCCACAATGCCAGAGTGAGCATATTCGTTATTTTGGTACGGGGACACAAAAAGTCGAGGAAGAAATTTATAAGCTATTTCCTGAGGCGAGGGTTCTCCGAATGGATGTTGATACTACAAAGCACAAAGGTGCACATGAAGAAATTTTACAGGCATTTGGGGAAGGACAGGCAGATATTTTGCTAGGGACGCAAATGATTGCTAAAGGTCTTGATTTTCCTAATATTACGCTTGTTGGTGTACTTAGTGCTGATACATCTCTCCATCTACCCGATTACCGTGCAGCGGAGCGTACATTTCAATTATTAACGCAGGTTAGTGGTAGGGCTGGACGTCATGAAAAGCATGGTGAGGTTATTATTCAATCGTATACGCCAGAACATTATGCAATTGAATTGGCCAAAATACAAGATTACGAGCCATTTTACGAACGTGAAATGTTTTTACGCCGCCGCTCTAGCTATCCACCGTATTATTATGTAGCACTTGTTCAAATATCCCATGAGGATGTCATGATGGCGGCAGAGTATGCTGGACGTGCAGCGGATTGGCTAAAGGAAAACTTATCAAACCGAGTAGCAATTATTGGACCAACAACTGCAAGTATTAGTCGTCTCCAAAATAGATATCGCTATCAATGTTTGATAAAATATAAAATTGAACCTAATCTCATTCCTGTATTACAGCGCCTTCTAGCGATGTATCGAGCGGAATGGATTAAACAAGGGATATTAATGACGGTAGATTTAGATCCGTCAACTATATAAAACGCTCCATCACCAGATTAGACATGACATTTTGTTGAAATTTATGCCATACGAATAAGTTGATTGGAGTGGAGGCCGGGTGACCCCTCGGGGATTAGCATCACAGATGAGGCCATGCAGCGAAGCGTCAGCAATAATGTTTTCTGTGCGAAAGCGTAGCGACAGCAACAACAAAGCGCCCAGTTGCAACTGAAATCAAGACCAAGTTTAAATGATGAGCTATTCAAGTGGAATTTCTAATAGACTTTGTCCTATCACTGAAAGTTTGGGATGACATTTTGCTAAAAAGTATGCAATGTATATAAGTTGATTGGAGTGGAGGTTGGGCGACTCCTCGGGGATTAGCGTTACAGATGAGACCCTGCAGCGAAGCGAAGCGGCTCATCGAACGCCCCCAGGAAAGCGCCCAGCCGGAACGGAAATCAACCTTACATTATGAAGTGGCGTTACAATTAGACAAGGTCCTAAGCCTTAAATATAGAAATGAGGAACATAACATGGCAATTAAAAAAGTTGTAGAACATCCAGCAAAGGTATTATCAACACCATGCGCGGAAGTAACAGAAATTAATGAAGAAATTATTACATTACTAGATGATTTATATGACACAATGGTTGAATACGATGGCGTTGGTATTGCAGCACCACAAATAAATGTAGGATTACGTGTTGCGATTGTCGAGCTTGGCGAGGAACGAGATATTTTAGAAATGATTAATCCAACTGTTATTGAAACGGATGGAGCTGAAGTAGATATTGAAGGATGCTTAAGCTTCCCGGGATTATACGGTGAGGTTGAACGACCTGACTATGTAAAAATTGAAGCGTGTGACCGTGAAGGGCGTGTATATGAGCTAGAAGCGGGAGGCTTTGATGCAAGAGCAATTTTACATGAAATCGATCATTTAGATGGCGTGCTATTTGATTCAAAAATCAAACGTATTCTATCTGAAGAAGAGCTTGAAGCAATGTATGCTGAAGAGGAGGAATAATATGACTTCAATAATTTTTATGGGGACACCTGATTTCTCCGCGCCAATTTTGCGTATGCTACATCATGAAGGTTATGATATTAAAGCTGTAGTTACACAACCAGATCGTCCAGTTGGGCGTAAGCGTGTGCTAACACCACCACCTGTTAAAGCAGCAGCGATGGAGCTAGGTTTACCTGTTATTCAGCCTGAAAAGCTCCGTGGTTCTGAGGAATTACAGCAAATTATTGCTTTACAGCCTGACTTAGTTGTAACGGCTGCTTTTGGACAAATTTTGCCAAAAGAATTGCTAGATGTACCACCGCTTGGTTGCATTAACGTCCATGCGTCACTTTTACCGAAGTATCGTGGTGGAGCACCTATTCACCAAGCAGTTATTGATGGTGAAAAAGAGACAGGTGTAACGATCATGTATATGGAACAAAAGCTAGATGCCGGTGATATCATATCTCAAAAGGCTATCCCAATTGAAGAGAAAGATCATACAGGTGGACTATTTGATAAGCTAAGTATTGTAGGCTCCGAATTATTAAAAGATACACTTCCTTCTATTATAAATGGAACAAATAACCGTACCGTGCAGGATGAAGCGCAAGTAACCTTTGCAAGCAATATTTCACGTGAACAAGAACGTATCGATTGGACAAAGGATGCTACAACTTTATACAATCAAGTGCGTGGTCTGCATCCATGGCCAGTTGCCTATACAACATTTGAAGATGGTAATTTTAAAATTTGGTGGGCACAGGTTGGTAGCACAAAGCATGATGCTATACCTGGTGAGGTGGTCGCGATTTCGAAGGATCATTTTGAAGTTGCAGCAGGAAATGGTACAACACTTGCCCTGTATGATGTCCAACCAGCTGGTAAAAAACGCATGACAGCAGAAGAATATTTGCGTGGTACAGGTTCTAAATTACAGATCGGGGACCAATTTAAATGAGTAAAAAAAGCGTAGTAATTTGGGATGGAAATGTGCGTGATGCTGCACTTTCTATTCTGTTAGCAGTAGATAAAAATCAAGCCTATAGTAATTTGCTTTTAAATGAAACGATAAAGCGCCATAAAATTGAAGCGAAGGATCGTGCGCTTTTAACAGAAATTACGTATGGCACTCTACAATATAAAATGACACTTGACTACTATTTAGAGCCATTCATTCATGGCTCAGTGGATCATTGGGTGCGCTGGCTTTTACGTTTATCTTTATATCAAATGCATTATTTAACGCGTATACCACCACATGCAGCGGTAAATGAAGCTGTAGAAATTGCCAAGCGTCGAGGTCACCAAGGTATTGCTTCAATGGTCAACGGTATTTTACGATCTATTTTACGTCAGGGTGTAGCTTCTACTGATGACATTAAAGATCCAATTGAGCGCCTTGCTATTGAAACGAGTCATCCCGAATGGTTAGTGCAGCGCTTTGTCGATAACTACGGTATTGAAGTAGCAGCTGAAATGTTACATGAAAATAATGTACCTCCGGTGCAGACTGTACGTGTAAATACGACGAAAGCAAGCGTTGAGCAAGCTATTGCCAGCATAGAAGCGGAAGGTTTATCAGCGAAAAAAAGTGACTTGATGCCTGAATGCTTACATGTAACAAATGGTCAGCCAGCTCGAACAAAAGCATTCCAAGAAGGGCTTATTACAATTCAGGATGAAAGCTCCATGATTCCTGCGAATGTTTTGCATCCATCTCCTGGCATGCGCGTCTTAGATATGTGTGCAGCTCCAGGTGGAAAGACAACACATATAGCTGAGATTATGAAAAATGAGGGTTCGATTTTAGCTACCGACCTTCACCCTCATAAATTAGATTTAATCGACCATAATACGGATCGTCTTGGGATTGATATAGTAGAGACTGCTCCGGTTGACGGACGTAAGGCACCGGATTTTCTACAACTAGAATCATTCGACGCTATTTTAGTCGATGCGCCTTGTAGTGGTTTAGGTGTTATGCGCCGCAAGCCAGATATTAAATATACAAAACGTGAGGAAGATTTAGAAAACCTCCAAAAAATACAATTGGCGCTATTAGATGCTGCAACAAAAGTATTGAAAATAGATGGTAAGCTTGTGTACAGTACATGTACAGTCGATAAAAGGGAAAACGAAGGTACTGTAGAGGCCTTTTTAACAACGCATCCAGAAATGGAAGCTATACAACTAGAATCTTTACCAACAAAATTAGCGGAAAAGCAAGCAGATGGCATGCTTCAAGTCTTTCCACAAGACTTTGGCAGTGACGGTTTCTTCGTTGCCGCCTTTCGTAAAAAAGGAGGATCCAACTAATGGTGGATCAAGATAAATTTAATGAGCGTATAAGCGACTTAGTTGAAGAAGCAGAAGACAAGCCTGTTCGACGCGCAAAAAAAGAAAAACCAAATTTAAAGGAATCGGTATACTCATTACAGCCGAAACAGTTAGAAGAATGGTTAACGGAAAATGGTGAAAAATCGTTCCGTGCAGCACAAATTTTTGATTGGCTTTATAATAAACGAGTAAAAACATTTGATGAAATGTCTAACCTTTCAAAGGGATTACGTGAAAAGCTTGAAGCAAGTTTTGCATTGACGACATTGTCAACAATTATTCAACAGGAATCAAAAGATGGTACTATCAAGTTTTTATTTCAATTACAAGATGGCTATTCTATTGAAACTGTATTAATGCGTCATGAATATGGGAACTCTGTTTGTGTGACGACACAAGTAGGCTGCCGAATTGGCTGTACGTTTTGTGCGTCAACTTTAGGTGGTTTAAAACGTCACTTATTAGCAGGGGAAATCGTAGAGCAAGTTGTCAAAGTACAACAAACTTTAGATGAATTGGGCGAACGTGTGTCACATATCGTCATTATGGGTATTGGAGAACCTTTCGATAATTATGATGCGATGATGAACTTCTTAAAAGTCATCAACCATGAAAAAGGGTTAAATATTGGTGCTCGTCACATCACTGTATCAACATCAGGAATTGTTCCTAAAATTTACGAATTCGCTGATGAACAGCTACAAATCAACTTTGCAGTATCCTTACACGCACCAAACCAAGAGGCTCGTCAAAAACTAATGCCAATTGCTCGTGCTTATAAGTTGGATGAATTAATGGAAGCCGTTCGTTACTATACCAAAAAAACTGGCCGACGTGTTAGTTTTGAGTATGGTTTAATGTCTGGTGAAAATGATTCAGTTGAAATTGCAGAAGAATTATCTGCATTAATAAAAGGAATTAAATGCCACGTGAACTTAATTCCTGTAAACTACGTACCAGAACGTGATTATGTTCGTACATCCCGTAGTCAAATCTTTGCCTTTGAAAAAACATTAAAGAAAAATGGTATTAACGTAACGATCCGCCGAGAGCAAGGTTCTGATATTGCAGCTGCGTGTGGTCAATTACGTGCGCAAGAGAGATCTGAAGAGACGAGGTGACCAGTGTTGGAATACACAGTCGAAAGTGATATTGGGTTAAAACGAGCAATTAATGAAGACCGTGCTGCATTTTTTAAACGTCCAGACGGGCTTGCGCTAGCACTTGTAGCAGACGGCATGGGTGGTCATAATGCTGGCGATGTAGCGAGTGATATGGCAATGAAACAGATAGAGTCCGTTTTTTTACAGGCAGAGGCACATCATTTTGCATCAACAACAACAAAAAAAGAGTGGTTATTACAAGCAGTCAAGCAATTGAATAAAAGTATATACGACTATTCTTTATCACACGAAGACTGTAAAGGAATGGGCACGACGTTTATTGCAGTGTTAATTGAAGAAAATCATTGCTATATCGCACATGTTGGCGATAGTCGTGTGTATTATTTCTTTGATGATGGTGCACAACAAATAACAAGAGATCACTCCTATGTAAATGTTCTGGTTGAAAATGGTGAAATTAGTGAAGAGGAAGCATTGACGCATCCGAAGAAAAATTTCATCTTAAAAGCTGTTGGTACAGAAGAAACAATTGAACCTGACTTTTATGAAGTTGATTTAGCATCAGAATCGTATTTACTCATTTGCTCTGACGGTTTAAGCAATAAACTTACAGTGTATGAAATGGCATCAATTATTACGTATCCTGATTCAATAGAAGAAAAAGGACGAAAACTTGTAGAATTAGCAAATGCAAGCGGGGGAGAAGATAATATCTCCCTCGTGCTACTCACAAGGCAAGATGAGGAGGTGTAAGTATGCTTGTAGGTAAACGAATTAGTGACCGCTATAAAATTATAGAGCTTATTGGTGGCGGTGGTATGTCCAATGTTTATTTAGCACATGACATGATTTTAAACCGTGATGTAGCGATCAAAATATTACGCTATGATTTTACCAATGAGGATGAATTGCATCGTCGTTTTCAACGTGAAGCACTTTCTGCTACAAGCCTTACACATCCAAATATCGTTAGTGTTTATGATGTAGGTGATGATGGTGATCTACATTATATTGTGATGGAGTATGTCCAAGGAAAAACATTAAAGCAGTACATACAGGAATTTGCACCGATTTCTCCAGCCAGAAGTGTGCATATTATGAAGCAGTTAACATCAGCAATTGCCAATGCTCATGAAAATCATATTATCCATCGTGACATTAAACCTCAAAATATTTTAATGGATGCTGAAGGCAATGTGAAAATAACTGATTTTGGCATAGCGATGACGCTTAGTGCAACGTCATTTACACAAACGAACTCCGTGCTAGGAACGGTGCATTATTTATCACCAGAACAGGCTCGTGGTGGTACGGCAACAAACAGATCTGATATTTATGCACTTGGCATTGTTTTATATGAATTATTAACTGGAGAATTGCCATTTTCAGGCGAGTCAGCAGTTTCGATAGCGCTTAAACATTTACAATCAGAGACACCGTCAGTTCGTGCATTCGATGCTACAATTCCACAAAGCGTGGAAAATGTTGTGCTAAAAGCTACAGCAAAAGATGCTGCTCATCGTTATTCAACTGTAGAAGAAATGCAAGCAGATTTAGAAACAATTTTATCGCCAAATCGTATTAATGAACCGAAGTTTGTCATACCGGAAGATAATGATGTGACAAAGGCTATTCCGATTATAAGAGAGCCAGTTATACGTAAAGACGGAGATTTAACGAAGACAAGAGCAATCGAACCAATTGCACAATCAAAGCCGAAACCCGAGGCTAAGAAGCCTGTTGAAAAGACAGCACCTGTAAAGAAAAAGAAAAAATGGCCAATATATGTTGCCGGACTACTAATATCAGCAATCGCCATTTTCCTATTCATTTTCTTTGCCACAGATGTATTTAGCCCGAAAAAAATACCTGTACCTAGTGTGGCTGATCTTACAATTAAGGAAGCTACTAAGAAATTAGTGGCTGAAGGCTTTGCTGTTGGTGAACATCAAGAGCGCTATGATGAGAATGTTGAAAAGGATAAGGTTATTGAAACAGATCCTGCGGAAGGTACAGAGCGTGTAAAAGGTACGGAAATAGACTTAATCGTCAGTCTTGGAAAAGAAACGACGAAATTGGAAGATTATACTGGTCGACCATTTAGCCAAGTCGAAGCATTGATAAAGGACAAATTTGCCGATGTAAAAACTGAAAGTGTGCACTCACAAGAGCCTGAAGGTCACATTATTAAACAAGTACCAGAAGCAGGTCAAGACGTAATTGCTAAAGAGACAACTGTTATTTTTACGGTAAGCGCAGGTTTACAAATGGTTACCGTAGATAGTGTTGTGAATTACACGAAGGCTCAAATGGATGAGTATGTAAGTAGAAATGGCTTAAAATGGCGTATTGCTCGTGAAGACTATAATGATACAGTAGCTGCTGGAAGTGTTATTTCTCAATTGACAAAATCTGGGACTATGGTTGAAGCAGGATCTACAATAGCTGTTGTCATAAGTAAAGGACCTGCAGCAAAGCCTGATAAAACTTTGATTAAAACTGTGCCAATTGAATATAAACCAAATGAGGAAGGTTTAGAGCAAACTATTCGAATTGATATTCAAGATAAAAACCATAAAATGTTAGAAACAATTGAAACATTTACTATTACGGCTGATACAGAATATCGAATACAGCTTGTTATTGGAGATGGTCAGGAAGCGGCCTATAAAATTATTCGTGATTCAGAAATTATTGCTGAAGACAGATTCAACTACGATGATGTCAAATAAGGGGGAATTAGATGGCGCAAGGCCAAATACGTAAAGCATTAAGCGGTTATTACTATGTATATGATGGAGAACAACTAATACAATGTCGAGGACGTGGGGTATTTCGCAATCGCGGGGAATCCCCACTCGTTGGCGACAATGTAGAATATACTCTGGAAACAGAGGGATCAGACGGTACTATTCAAAAAATTATGGAACGCCAAAATGAATTAGTACGTCCTCCAATAGCCAATATTGATCAAGGAATTCTGGTATTTTCTGTAAAAGAACCTAATTTTAATACAATTTTACTGGATCGTTTCTTAGTTGTTTTAGAGTCATTTCATGTTCATCCAATTATTTGTTTAACAAAGATGGATTTGCTAGAAGATCATAAACGTGAGGAATTGCAAAGCTATATAGCAGATTATGAAAGTATGGGTTATACAGTGCTACAAACCTATAAGGATGAGGAAGAATTAGTTGATCGTCTACAACCTATTTTAAAGGGAAAAACTTCTGTATTAGCAGGGCAATCTGGAGTTGGGAAATCCACACTACTAAATACATTGATTCCAGATTTAAATTTAAAAACTGGAATTATTTCACAAAGTTTAGGGCGTGGAAAACATACGACTCGCCATGTCGAATTAATTGAGGTATGTGACGGTTTATTAGCAGATACTCCAGGATTTAGTTCATTTGATTTTGATGATATAGAGAAAGAAGAATTAGGCGCATGCTTCCCTGAAATGGCCCGTATGGCAGATGATTGTAAATTTAGAGGCTGTTTACACTTAAAGGAACCAAAATGTGCAGTAAAGGCAGCGGTGGAAGCTGGAGAAATTCGTGACTATCGTTATAAACACTACGAACAATTTATGCAAGAAATTATGGATCGAAAGCCGAGGTATTAATGATGATACAAATAGCACCATCAATTTTAGCAGCTAACTTTGCTAAATTAGGAGAAGAAGTAAAGGAAGTAGAAAAGGCGGGAGCACAGCTTATTCATATCGATGTTATGGATGGTCATTTTGTGCCAAATATTTCTTTTGGTTCTATCGTATTAGACGCCATTCGTCCTTTAACTGATTTACCGCTAGACGTTCATTTAATGATCGAAAATCCAGATCAATATATTGAACAATTTGCCAAAGCAGGAGCGGACTATATTACGGTGCATGTAGAAGCTTGCCGCCATTTACACCGTACGATTCAATTAATTCGTTCATATGGAGTCAAACCTGGTGTTGTATTAAATCCACATACACCAATAGAATCTATTCAACACATTTTAGAAGATATTGATATGGTGTTGTTCATGACAGTGAATCCAGGGTTTGGTGGACAAAAATTCATTCATTCTGTTGTGCCAAAAATTGAAGCGTTAGCAACTATTATTAAAGAACGCAATCTAGATATTGCTATAGAGATCGACGGTGGCATTAATGCAGAGACAATTATTCCTTGTGCAAAAGCAGGAGCAACAATTTTTGTAGCTGGTTCTGCTATTTATAGTAAAGAAGATCGTTCCGCGGCCCTACAAGAAATTTTAGCCGCTGGTGAGGCAGCGATTCAAGGATGACAGTAGCCGTTGTTTGTGCAGGTGGACCAAGAGAGGAACTCTGTTCATTTAGTCCATATAAAGAGCAAAGTGATGTGTTATTTATCGGAGCAGACCGAGGAGCACTATACTTAATCGAACAAGGAATCACACCACATGCCATAGTAGGGGATTTTGACTCACTATCGGAAGAAGAATACGAGCTGGTGATGGCACATACAAATGATAGACAACGATTCCAGGAAGAAAAAGATGAAACAGACACGGACTTAGCGTTATTAAAAGCCTTGACCTATACACCGCTTGAAATTGTACTTACAGGTGTTACAGGTGGGCGTTTAGATCATTATGAGGCAGCAGTTCGTTCGATTTATCGTTTACAAAAAGAGCATCCGCAGGTAGTATTGAAGATTATTAATCATGCAAATATGATGCAATTTTTAATGCCAGGCAAGCACATCATTGAAGCAGACGAGCAATACCGTTATTTGTCTTTCTTTGCACATGAAGAGCCGATTAAAGATGTGACATTAAGGCATGTAAAGTATGAAACAACAAAAGAAGAAATCTCTCTCGGTACATCTCGCTTTACAAGTAATGAAATAATAGGCAATTCAGGGTCTATATCTTTCTCGCAAGGCATATGTTTAATGATAAGAAGCATAGATTAGCGTAAGGGGGAGAGAGTCCTGAAAGTATATACATTTCAACTACCGAAATTTGTAAGTAGTATTACGCGTACGTGTATCAACATATTTAAAAAAGAAAAGAAAGTAAAAAAATCCGACTAACACTAGTCGGATTTTTACTGTTTTTGAACAATAAATATGTCCATGAAATTAATGTGATATGTAAAAAATATGGTCTTGGGCAACAAGCAACGGCAGGATGTTGGTCATGAAGGCGTTATAGTTGATAAAAACCGAAATTGTTCCGATAAATCTTCAAAGTATTCATATACAAAAAATAGGCGATTTTTTGTGCGGGACTGCTATATGTAAAGAAAGCCACAAGTAATTACGTTTCCTTGTAATTGCTTGTGGCTAAGTCATTTTATTGTATTTATGGTCGTTCATTAGACTGATGATTAAATACAACTTCTACATTTATATAAATATTTACAAAGGCGGTTGGTAGTTTGCCCAGTTAATAAGACAGAAAAAAATCGATTTGCGCCAAATGCGAAATCGATTTTTTGGAAGCAACGATTAAACGCGCTCGATTTTACCTGATTTTAATGCACGAGCAGAAACCCATACACGTTTTGGTTTACCGTCTACTAAGATACGAACTTTTTGAAGGTTAGCACCCCAAGTACGTTTGTTAGCGTTCATAGCGTGGGAACGGTTGTTACCAGTACGAGCTTTACGTCCAGTGATTACACATTGTTTTGGCATGTTGTATTCCCTCCTTACTGTTGATGCTGAAAGATTATTATTTCAGTTCGGTATTTCACATACCATAATAATTTAACATACGATGACGTTCAGTGCAATAGTTTTCACATAACCTTTCAAGAAAAAAACCTTTACAGACAAAAAAATCTTGTTAAATAATGGTTGTTAATTACTAGGTAATACAAATCTTGGTATATATTAGTTCGAATTTAACCCGCATTAACTAATTAAACAGTGGGGAATGAAGAAAACACCTGATTAAAGCTTCACTTTATTTCCCTCGGTAGCCAAACTTCATAGAAACACGTTTACCAGTTTCCACTAAACGCTCTGTAAGGGTATTAATACGTTCTGCTGAAACGTTAAAGCTAACAAATCCTATACTTACTGCACCAACTACTTCATTGAAACCATTTAAAATAGAAACTGCAATGGAGGATGTTCCTGCTGTTCTTTCACCATGACTAATGGCAAATCCTTGTAGTCTTATTTGCTCAAGTTGTGCCTCTAATTCAGCGATTTCTTCATGAGAAATAAGCTGTTTAATAATTTCCCTTGCTTGAGAAAATGGAATTGTGGCTAATATTGCTTTATTTGCAGCCCCAATATGCATCGGTATACGAATTCCTAACTGATCGTAAATACGAATTGGATTAGCTGCACTGTCTATTCTTTCGATAATAATTGTATCTAAACCAGCAGGCTTACTTAAATAGACACTTTCCTCGACTTCTCTTGCTAAACGCTCTAATTCTGGTCTAATTTTACTAATGTAGTCCATCGTATCATACACTTGTAAGCCAAGTTCCATCCATATTGTACCGAGTCGATATTGTTTAGTTTGATCGTCTTGTTCAATCATTCCTTCCTTAATCATCGCTTTTAAAATTCTATGTAATGTACTAAGTGGTAAATTGCATGTTGCCGAAAGCTCTGAAATGGACAAGCTGTTTTCGCTTGCAGAAGCTAAAACTTTTGCGATTGTCATTGCTCGTTCTAATAATTGCATCGATGTCCCACCTCTCCTTCATTTATTTTATTTTTAATCCTTGTCTACGTCTAGCTACATACTCGTGGATCTCTATTTCATTACGCTTCCTATTTTTAAAAAAGAATGAATATAGAAATTTTTCTAAATATATTGACAGTATACCTTAAAACACATATATTTTTCATATAAACTTTCCTCTTGACGGAAACGTTTTCCACTACACGGAAAAGGGGGTGAAAGGAATGCATTATTGTTCATCAATGTATGCACCTTTGAAACACGTAATAGTAAAACATCCAAAAGATGCTTTCCGAAGCCAAGAGCATCTTAGCGATGAATGGAAAACATTTAACTACTTATCAGAACCTAACTATGATGAGGCTCTGAAAGAATATGCTGAATTTATGAGCATTCTAGAAAAGTATGTTGAGAAAATTGATTTTTTACCAGAATCAGATGAAATAGGGTTGGATTCGCTGTATGCACATGATCCTGTAAAATTCACACCAAATGGTGCCATTATCTTGAAATCTGGCAAAAAATTAAGACAGCCAGAAGCAGCGGCTTATAAAGCCTTTTTAAAGGAAAAGGGTATTCCACTTATCGGAGAATTGACTGAAGAGGCTGTATCAGATGGTGGCGATATTGTTTGGCTTGATGATCGTACACTTGTTGTAGGTCGAGGTTATCGAACGAATGATGAAGCTATTCGACAGCTAAAGGACATGACAAAGGATATTGTCGATGAATTCATTGTTGTACAGCTACCGCATGATTTAGGGGAAGCAGAATGTTTACACTTAATGTCCTTCATTAGTATGGTGGACAAGGATTTAGCGGTTGTACATTCACGATTAATGCCGGTATTTTTCCGTCAGCTTCTAATCGAACGAGGAATTCAATTAATCGAAGTACCGAAAGATGAGTATGATGCGCTAGGCTGTAACGTGTTAACACTTGCACCCAGAGTATGTATTATTCCAAATGGAAATCCAATTACAAAGCAACAATTACTTAATGCAGGCGTAACGGTTTATGAATATGAAGGTAATGAAATTTCGATAAAAGGAACAGGTGGACCAACATGTCTAACTTGCCCAGTAGTAAGAGGATAAAAGGAGATGAAGTAAAATGTTTAAAAATGTTATTGTAAAAAATCCAGGAAATAGCTATGTAAATGGTTTAACGACTAGTGATTTAGGAAAACCGATTTTAGAAGAATTATTTGAGCAGCATGAAAAATATATAGAAGCTTTAAAGAAATGTGACGTAGAGGTTACACAACTTTCAGCGAATGAAGGTTTCCCTGATTCAACATTCGTAGAGGATACAGCTGTTTTAACACCTGAATTTGCCATTATTTCAAATCCAGGTGCAGAAGCTCGTAATCGTGAGATTGAGGAAATCGAACCAGCAGTTAAACAGTTCTATGAAAAATTATACTATATCAAAGGCCCAGGAACACTTGATGGTGGAGATGTATTACAGGCAGAAAAGAAATTTTATGTTGGCATCTCTGACCGTACTAATGAAGAAGGAGCTCGACAATTTAAAGAAATCGTTGAAAAAGAAGGCTATGAGGCAACAATTATTCCGTTAAAGGAATTTTTCCATTTAAAAACGGGCATCGCATATGTTGGTGATAATCGTATGGTGCTAGCAGGAGAGTTCATCGATCATCCTGCATTCGAATCCTATGAAAAAATTATTATTCCAAAAGAGGATGAGTATTCAGCAAACTGTATTCAAGTAAATGATTATGTCATTATTCCAGCGGGCTATCCAGAAACAAATCGTAAATTAAATGATTTAGGCTACCAAACAATTGAGCTTGAAATGTCTGAATTTAGAAAACATGATGGTGGGCTAAGCTGCTTGTCTTTACGTTTTTAACTTCTTTCAGCGGGTGTAAAAACATCCACTGAAATAGAGGAACTCAGTCTAAGAACGCCACGTCCTGTGGCAATTTATCTGTGCGAAAGCAACAACAACACACGACTGAGTGACCAACATCATGTTGCTGCCACTGCGTTAGCACTACGCTTTCGCACAAAAAACATCTGTTGGCCTAAAGCCTTCGGCGGATGTCACAAAATCGGAAAGTAGTTCACATAGGATGTTAGACTAAAATCATCGCATCCATGCGATAACGGCTAACTGACCTGCATCGGTAATGTGGCATTACCGAAATGACCGACATCGTGTCGGCCCTCGTGCAGGCCTAAGCACAAAGCCGATTCCTGACGCAATTATGCCGAGGCATAATTGATTTCAATGTAAAAATACCCAATCAATTTAAATAGGATAAATTGATTGGGTACTTTAGTAAATTTGATATCAGAATATTCGATATATTAATAACAACTAGAGAGTGGGGATGGATGTTGAGTAAAGGGGAACAACGGCAAGATAATCAATTAAACCGTTCAATGAAGAGTCGTCATTTATTAATGCTATCGCTCGGTGGAGTTATTGGAACAGGACTATTTTTAAACGTTGGCTATACAATTAATCAAGCAGGTCCTGGAGGAGCATTAATTGGTTATATATTTGGTGGCTTAATATTGTACATGGTCATGAATTGTCTTGGAGAATTAGCTGTTTACATGCCTGTAACTGGTTCTTTCCAAACCTATGCAACACGTTTTATTAGTCCTTCAGCAGGATTTTCTTTAGGATGGATGTATTTTGTCGGGTCAGCTGCCACAGCGGGGGTAGAATTTACTGCAGCGGGAATTTTGATGCAACATTGGTTCCCTCAAGTCCCTATTTGGATATGGTGTGCCGTATTTATGGTGCTGTTATTTACTTTAAATGCATTGACAACTAGAGGCTTTGCAGAAGCAGAATTTTGGTTTGCCAGCATTAAAGTCATTGCGGTGATTGCATTTATCGTTATAGGAGTTGCAGCAATCTTTGGATTGATTCCGTTAGCTGATCGACCAACACCACATTTTACGAATTTAGCACCGTCTGGATTATTCCCGGCCGGTATAACGATTATATTTGTCACAATGATGAATGTTATCTTTTCCTATCAAGGTTCTGAACTTGTCGGTATTGCAGCAGGAGAAACTGAAAATCCAGAAAAAAATATTCCTCGGGCAATAAGAACAATTCTATTTAGAATTATTGTTTTCTATATCGCTTCTATAATTGTTTTATCTGCGATATTCCCGTCATCGGAGCTTGGACTACTGGAAAGTCCTTTTGTCACATTGATGAATTTAGCTGGCGTTCCATATGCTGCTGGTATCATGAACTTTGTTATTTTAACAGCGATATTATCAGTAGGTAATTCATGTCTATATGCTTCAACACGTTTATTATGGTCGATGTCAAAAGAGGGAATGGCTCCTAAATTATTTGGACGACTAACGAAAAATAAAGTGCCATTAAATGCACTCATTTTCACGATGCTTTTTTCGCTACTTTCTTTATTAACGAGCGTGATGGAAGCAGATGCAGTATTTGTTTTACTCATGTCTATTGCAGGAATTTCTGTAACAATTTCATGGATGGGAATTTGCGCATCTCAATTGATGTTCCGATATCGTTTTGTGAAAGCAGGTGGAGATGTAGCTAACTTAAAATTTAAAACGCCATTTTATCCATTGATTCCAGTGTTCTGTATTAGTTTTTGCATGCTAATTCTTGTCTTTTTAGCATTCGATCCAACACAAAGAGTTGGTTTACTATATGGTATTGGATTCTTTATCGCTTGCATGATTTTCTATAAATTAAAATTGAGTAAAACAAATACAGTTTCTTCTGAGATCAGCTCATCACCATAACGTGGGGTTGATTTCCATTCCGACTGAGCGCTTTGTTGCTGACGCTTCGCTTTCGCACAGATAAAACATTTGTTGCTGACGCTTCGCTTTCGCACAGATAAAACATTTGTTGCTGACGCTTCGCTTTCGCGCAGAGCAAAGCTTCCTGGGGGCGTCCGATGAGCGGCTTGGGCCAACACGAAGTTGGTCACGAAGGCGTTATCACAGGACGTGATGCTTTTAGCCTTCGTTCCTCTATTGCTGATCCCCAAGGAGTCGCCCAGTCTCCACTCCAATCAAAAATTATATACATGGCATACGTTTAAAAAAATGTATCCCAACTTTTAATGATGAATTGAAATTGAAGTAAAAAATGTGGAATCATTTGATATACATTGAAATGAAATGCAATTGATTTTGAGAAAATAAAGGAGAATTTTTATGAATGTTTATCTTTGGAATACATCTGAAAAGCTACGTGCATTATTATGTGAAATTGTCAGTTGGGAAAGTAGGACATTAACAAAAGGTGAACATGAATTTGCCTATAAATTAAAAAATAAATTGCAAACGCTTTCTTATTTTCAGAAAAATCCAGAATTTATTGAATTACATGATGCGGGCCTTGAGCGCAATGCTGTGACTGCTTTGTATAAGCACCCATCTGCAACAGAAACGGTTGTGTTAATTAGTCATTTTGATACGGTCCATACTGAAGAATATGGTGAGTTGGAGCCATTAGCCTTCTATCCTGAAGAGCTGACAAAAAAGCTAATGGAACCTAAATACAAAAAGGATTTACCTGAAGCGGCAAGAATTGATTTGGAATCAGGTAATTATTTATTTGGTCGTGGGACGATGGATATGAAAATGGGGCTTGCTTTGCATATGCAGTTGATTGAAAAGGCAAGTATCGAAGAATGGCCAATCAATCTTATTTTAACGGCTGTGCCAGATGAAGAAGTAAATTCTGCTGGCATGCGTGCAGCGGTTGTTGAGCTTGTCAGACTTCGTGAACAGTATGGACTCTCTTATAAACTATTTTTAAATAGTGAGCCTTCTTTTTCACAAGGCCCAGCTGATATCAATGAATATATTTATTCAGGAACTATCGGTAAAATTATGCCTGCTACCTTATTTTACGGAAAAGAGACACATGTGGGTGAGCCATTAAAAGGAATGACAGCGAATTTTATTGCTTCATACATGACGCAGCATATGGAGTGGAATCCAATTTTCCGTGAAACAGATCTTGGTGAAAGTACACCATTACCAGTATCCTTACAATTAAAAGATTTGAAAATGGAGTATTCTACACAAACACCATATCGTGCAGCAGCCCTTTACAATGTGTTTTTATTAAAGCGCACAGCATCAGAAGTAATGGATATTTTTGAACAAGTGGCATTGGAAGCAATGTCAGCTTGCAATGAACAATATAAACGAATTTGTGAGCGAGAAAAGGTACATGGCGTAGGTGAAGTAAAAGTACTTCGTTACGAGGCACTTTTAGAGCATGCGATCAATAAATTAGGCACTGAGGAAGTAAATGTAATAAAAAGTCATGTTCTTGGAAATAGTGCATGGGATGATCGTGAGAAATCTATTCGCATCGTGGATCAGCTAATGATTCGTTGCCAGGAACTTACACCGGCGACAGTGCTGTTATATGCACCACCTTACTATCCGGCGATTAATTCATCCGATCATCCGCTTGTCATTCAATCGATTGAATTAATGAAGAAAACAGCAAAAACATTTAATATTGAAGTGGAGCAAATTCACTATTTTAATGGTATTTGTGATTTGAGCTATGTCAATTATTCGGATGACTCAAACGAATGGACAGCATTCGAGCGCAACACACCGGTATGGGGAGACACGTATAGTATTCCATTTGAAGAAATGTCCGCATTACAGGGCCCTGTTTTAAACGTTGGACCTTTTGGCAAGGATGCCCATCAAAAGACGGAAAGATTACATGTGGATAGCGCATTTAAGGAAATGCCAGTGATGCTTGATACGCTTATAAAAAGCCTGTTTTAATTAAAAAAGTGATTCAAATGAATAGGGAAACCCGTTTTATCGTTCGTTTCTACGTTAGCATTTCAGTTTTGACTACGAAAACCTGCCAAGCAATATGGCGGGTTTTTTGAGCTTTTTTAAAAGGTGGAGATTATTTCGTTCATTCTTAACTTCTTGTGCATTCACAAAGCCGATTCCGGACGCAACTATGCCTCGGCATAATTGATTAATAATTTTGCAAAGCCTACTTGTATTTTTAATTATTTAGACGATAAAAATAGGACAAATTATTGCAAGATTGTTATTAGGAGCGGAAGTTATGGAAAATCAAGAAAAGCTAACTCTCTCTATTCAAATAGAAATGATTCAATTTAATTTAATGCGAATGCGAACAGTAGCGTGGACGTTGATGTATGTAACAGCCATCATTACAATTATTCATTATGGTGAGGTCTTCTTTACAAAAACAGAAAGAGCGATGGTGCCAGCTTATATAGGCATTCACATTATATTGTTTTATATAGATTTAGCGGTGTTATTATTTGTGAAGGAAAAGAGGATTAAGGTTACAACTCTTAATTTACGAAAATACGAATCTATCTTACTTGCTTATATCTATACAATATTATTATTAATTACTGTCATAACCGTAATGGACGTTTATTTTTTTAAGCATGTGGCTCTTTATGAGGTGCTATTTTTAATGATTTGTACTTTTTTTTCTCTACCTTTCCGAAAATTTTTTTGGATTATGTTATTAACAGTACCACCCATTTTGATAGGTGGTTACTTGAGTGTCGGGATATCTGGTGAAAGTATTAAAATATTTTTACCGATGTCCCTTATTATTCCGATGGGGCTAATTATTCAGCGTCATACATTTAAAATAAAAAGACAATTTACGAAACAACATATTTTATTACAAGAAGAAATGATAAAATCCAAGAATTTGTCGAAATTATTAGCTGAGAAAAATAATGAACTATCAGAGCAAGCACTTCGGGATACGTTGACAAATTTGCCTAATCGACGAGCTTTTAATAATAAATTGACACAAATAGGGCAACAACTTAAACCAAAATCTTTGTCTGTCATGATGATTGATATTGATTTCTTTAAAAATTTAAATGATTATTACGGTCATTTACAAGGTGACGAAGCATTGATAAAAGTGGCAGCTCTAGTAGATGAAATTGCAGAAAAGTATAATGCATTTGCAGCACGGTGGGGAGGCGAAGAGTTCGTAATTGTTAGTCAGCATGCCGCAAAGTTTTCAGAGCATGTTTGTGAGGAAATTTTAGAGGAAGTACGCAACTTAAACATTCGTCATGAACGTTCAAAAGTAGCTGATATTGTAACAGTCAGCATCGGGATGTGTCATGCTAAAATCTCGAATAGCGAGCAATTGAGAACATGCTGTGAATTAGCTGATCAAGCACTATACACAGCAAAACAAAACGGTCGTAACAATTTTTACAGCAAAAGTGGAAATTTCGGTGAAGATGTATGTTTACCTTAATAATGTCAGAAAACGTTGATACAGAGCGCTTTCTTGCCTTCCAAGGTTGCTTAATGCATAACGAAAGTGTTACAATATCATTTAGTCAAAAAGAGCCAAGGGGGCATTTCTATGTCAATTGAATTAAACAATGAATTCGGCCAAATTGATATTTCAACAGATGTACTTGCACAAATAGCTGGTGGCGCTGCTGTAGAATGCTACGGTATTGTTGGCATGGCATCTAAACATCAAATTCGTGATGGTCTAACTGATATTTTACGTAAAGAAAATTTTGCAAAAGGTGTTGTTATTCGAAAACAGGACGACGATTTACATATTGATATGTACATTATTGTTAGTTACGGGACAAAAATTTCGGAAGTTGCTTATCAAGTACAATCGAAAGTGAAATATACAGTGGATAAAACATTAGGTATGAGCGTAAAATCTGTCAATATTTTTGTGCAGGGCGTTCGTGTAGCGAATTAAGAGGAGGAACAAAATCGAATGCAGTCTTTAGACGGAATAAAGTTTGCAGAAATGGTGCAAATGGGTGCCCATCACCTATTCCAAAATGCAAATTATGTTGATTCATTAAATGTATTTCCAGTACCAGATGGTGATACAGGAACGAATATGAACTTATCGATGACATCTGGGGCAAAGGAAACGGAGCTTCATGCATCAGAACATATCGGCAAAACAGCTCAAGCTTTATCAAAAGGTTTACTAATGGGGGCACGTGGAAATTCTGGCGTTATTTTATCGCAGTTATTCCGTGGCTTTGGTAAGTCTATCGAAAAAGAAGCGACAATTGATGCCAAGGGCTTTGCCGGTGCCTTCCAAGCAGGCGTAGAAACTGCTTATAAAGCAGTAATGAAGCCAGTTGAAGGAACGATTTTAACGGTTGCACGTGAAGCGGCGAAAAAAGGTGTAGAAGTGGCAGAAACTGAAACCGATATCATTGCAGTGATGGAAGCATTTACTGCTGAAGCACAGGCTTCGTTGCAACGTACGCCTGAACTTCTCCCTGTTCTAAAAGAAGTCGGTGTTGTAGATAGTGGCGGTCAGGGTCTTCTATTTGTGTATGAAGGATTTTTAGCATCTTTAAAGGGCGAGCCATTACCGGTGAAAAATGAAGCAACTTTAGATGATTTAATTAATGCAGAACATCATAGAGCACAAGATTTCATGAATACTGTGGATATTGAATTTGGTTATTGTACAGAAATCATGGTACGTTTTGAAGAAGGAAAAGAGCCATTTAGCGAAGAACAATTCCGCAATGAATTAAATCCTCTAGGTGATTCTTTACTTGTTATTTCAGATGAAGAAATTGCAAAAGTGCATATTCATTCTGAACAACCAGGCGCTGTTTTAGCAATGGGTCAAAAATATGGTAGTCTTATTAAAATTAAAGTCGACAATATGCGTGAACAGCATTCTGCCATTGTTGGTGAGGATCATAAAGCTCCTTCTTCAGCTAAAAAAGTAGAAAAGCACCCATATGCAATTGTAACGATTGCAATGGGCGAGGGAGTTGCTGAATTACTTCGTTCAATTGGTGCCTCTTATGTTATTGAAGGCGGTCAAACAATGAATCCTTCAACTGAAGATATTGTAAAGGCAGTACAAGAAATTGGTGCTGAAAAAGTATTGATTTTACCAAATAACAAAAATATCGTGATGGCAGCAGAACAAGCAGTAGAGCTTTTAGATATAGAAGCGGCTGTAGTTCCGACGAAAACAATCCCTCAAGGTATGGCAGCGATTTTATCGTTTAATCCAGAGGCGGCAGTTGAAATGAACCAAGCAACAATGACAGAAGCCTTTGTAAATGTTAAAACTGGCCAAGTAACGTATGCAGTTCGAGATACATCAATTGATGGTGTGGAAATTCATAAGGACGATTTCATGGCTCTTGCTGAGGGGAAAATTGTATTATCTACTCCAGCATTAAAAGATGCTGCTGAGAAGGTCATTACTGATTTAGTGGATGAAGATGCAGAAATTGTAACAGTCATCTATGGTGAGGATACAACGAAAGAAAACGCCTCAGAATTAGTGAAATTTATTGAAGAGAATTATCCAGAGGTTGAAGTAGAGTTATTTAATGGTAAGCAAGGATTGTATCCATATATTATTTCAGTAGAATAATTTGATGCTACTTTCCATGTAAGTAGACAAAGCAGTGCACAAGCCGTGTACTGCTTTTGTTTATGGTACAAGGAGAATAGGGTATAAGAAACTATAAAATTAGCTGAAAATAAATGATTTGATGTATGTATCCAGAGGACGATAAATTTGGAAATACTGGAATGTCAGCGTTTTGAAATCATTGTGTTTACGGAGTAGACAAAAGTTAATCAATATTTCCATTATGTAAATTATAGGCGTGTAAATTTTCTGAAAGTTGATAAAGAAGTGCTTTACTTTTATAGTAACTATCAAGCATGATATAAGTAAAAAAACGATAATATTATATGGATAGAATAGAGGGGTGTTATTATGAAGTTTACTTCAGTATTTGATATTATTGGACCAGTGATGATTGGGCCTTCTTCTTCTCATACGGCAGGTGCCGCACGGATTGGACGCATTGCCAGGGATTTATTTGGGAGACAACCAAAGTGGGCGAAAATCCACTTATATGGTTCGTTTGCTGAAACGTATAAAGGACATGGAACAGATGTAGCTTTGGTAGGGGGCCTATTAAATTACGATACATTCGATGAGCGGATTAAAACAGCTTTTGCCGATGCAGAAAAGGCAGGCTTAGAATATGAGTTTATCCCAGAAACAGCAAACATGGAGCATCCGAATACAGCTCGCCTTGTAATTGGCGATGATGAAGGAGAGATGTCTGTCGTTGGTATTTCTATCGGTGGCGGTAAAATTGAAGTGAGTGAGGTTAATGGCTTCAAGCTACGTTTAACAGGTGGCATGCCAGCAATCCTTGTTGTACATGATGATCGTGCTGGCTGTATTGCCAATGTGGCAAATTGCTTAGCGATGCATGCTGTCAACATTGGACATATGGAAGTTTCTCGTATTGAACGTGGTTTAACGGCTCTTATGGTGATAGAAGTCGATCAAAACATCGAGAATAAAGTATTACAACAAATTTCTTTAATACCACATATTTCGAAGGTTTCTAAAATTAATAACTAAGGAGGTGCCCCAATATGGACGTATTGTTTCATAATGTTCGTGAACTTGTTGAACGAGCGGAGCAAGAAGGAAAACTAATTTCTGAAATTATGATTGAGCAGGAAATGTTAATTACAGGACGCACAAGACCAGAAATTATACAGCAAATGGACACTAATTTAACGGTGATGGAAGAAGCTGTTGAAAGAGGCTTAAAGGGTGTGAAATCTGTAACGGGTTTAACTGGTGGTGACGCAGTATTGCTTCAAAACTACATTGCGCAAGGCAATTCATTGTCGGGAGATTTATTATTAGATGCGGTGAGTAAAGCAGTTGCAACAAATGAGGTTAATGCGGCTATGGGTACGATTTGTGCTACCCCAACTGCAGGCTCGGCTGGGGTTGTACCAGGGACACTGTTTGCAGTGAAGAACAAGCTAAATCCGACACGTGAGCAAATGATTCGTTTTTTATTCACATCAGGTGCTTTCGGCTTCGTTGTTGCCAATAACGCTTCGATTTCAGGTGCTGCTGGTGGCTGTCAAGCGGAGGTTGGTTCAGCGGCTGGTATGGCAGCGGCAGCGATTGTAGAGATGGCTGGCGGTACAGCACAACAATGTTCAGAAGCATTTGCCATTACACTCAAAAATATGCTAGGGCTTGTTTGTGACCCGGTAGCTGGATTAGTAGAGGTTCCTTGTGTTAAGCGAAATGCTATGGGAGCGGCAAATTCACTAGTGGCAGCGGATATGGCACTTGCAGGGGTCACAAGTCGCATCCCGTGTGACGAAGTGATTGGTGCGATGTATCGCATTGGACAATCTATGAGTCCGAATTTAAAAGAAACTGCACGTGGAGGCCTTGCTGCAACACCAACAGGTAAAGCTATTAGTAAAGCCATTTTTGATAATGGCAATTTAGAAAGTATCAAGTCACTTCAAAAATAAAAATATTCAACACGCTTTCCTAAGTGGAAGGCGTGTTTTTTTGAGGTTCTACATGGTGTAGGTGAAAATGAAAGGCATAATGGTGAAATAGTTCGGGAGGGTAGTTTGGACAAAGAGAATTTTCCTAACAATATTCATTTGTTCTAGTTTATGATTTACAACAATCAATAACCCTCTTCATAATTGAATTAGGTCATTTTTTAATTGATTGTTGCTAAAATATTGGACACTCTCTAAAAAGTAACTTTCTCGCATTCATCTCACCACTTATAGAGGTAGGAGACTTTTGTAACTGTCGTTTCACTTACGTTACATAAAATATTTGTACTGTCGCCACGCTTTCGATACAATAAGCATTCTCTGAAAGAAGCTAAAATGTACACTGTATATATAAGTTGATTGTAGTGGAGGCTGGGCGACTCCTTGGGGATTAGCGATAGAGGAACGAAGGCTAAGAACATCACGTCCTGTGATAACGCCTTCGTGACCAACATCGGTGCTGCTGCCGCTTCGCTTTCGCGCAAAAAACATCTGTTGGCCCGAGACCCTGCAGCGAAGCGGATGTTTTCTGTGCGAAAGCGTAGTGCTAATGTAGCGGCAGCAACAAAGCGGCTCATCGGACGCCCCCAGGAAGCTTTGCTCTGCGCGAAAGCGAAGCGTCAGCAACAAATGTTTTATCTGTGCGAAAGCGAAGCGTCAGCAACAAAGCGCCCAGCCGGAACGGAAATCAACCACACGTTATTGTGATGAGCCTAGAATAGGTAGTATCAGCTAGAAAATGTATTAGGATGAAAAAGTGATTATTCATTCGAAATAATTAACTATTAATCAATTGAATTGCTATCTTACTGAAAATGAAAAGTTATATAATGATATTAAAATGCTTAGTATGATTTATTCAAAAGTGTTAAATGTAAACAACATTATTATGAAAGCTAAGAGTAATCGTAAGAAAGGGGAAAACTCATATGCTGAAAAATAGTATGGTTATACGAATGACTATAGGTAAAGTACTGGCGGTGAAAAAAATTGGGGGAGCTGTCGTGCAAGGTGACTGATTTAACGAGTCCCGTGACTGATTTAAAGGGAATCGGGAAAGAAACAGCAGGACATTTAGAGACGTTGGGCATCGAGACGATCGCGGATTTGTTATGGACGTTTCCGCATCGTCATGAGGATTTTCGCTTAAAGGATTTGGCACAAACACCACATAATGAACGTGTCACTGTTGAGTGTAAAGTGGAACGTGAGCCGACAGTATTGTTTTTAGGCCGCAATAAATCACGATTACAAGTCACGGTGCTGGCAGGTCGACATTTAGTTAAGGTTGTTTTTTTTAATCAAGGCTATTTGAAGCAGAAGCTTGTACCGGGAGCTATTATTACCGTTACAGGTAAATGGGACCGCGGCAGACAAGTTATCAATGGGACGTCTGTTTCGTTTGGTCCGAAAACAGATCAGGTCGACTTTGAACCTGTTTATAGTTTAAAAGGTTTGATTCCGCAAAAACGTTTTCGTAAATATATGCGACAAGTGCTAGATGAGTTTGGTACAGAGATGCCAGATGCAGTTCCACATCGTTTACAGGAAGATTATAAGCTTGCTTCAATGCGTGATGGGCTTGAGGGAATTCATTTCCCTGTTGATGCAGGACATGCAAAGCAGGCTAGAAGACGCTTTGCCTATGAAGAGTTGCTAAACTTTCAACTACGTATACAAGCGTTACGTAAAATTCGCAAGGACAGTGAGCGCGGTACTGTTATACAGTTTGATTTGCAAAAGTTGCGTGCCTTTATTGCATCGTTACCATATGAATTAACAGGTGCACAAAAACGCGTCGTCAATGAAATTTGCAAAGATTTGAAAGAGCCACATCGTATGAACCGCTTACTTCAAGGTGATGTTGGGTCGGGGAAAACTGTTGTTGCGGCAATATGTTTATATGCGGCTGTAACTGCTGGTTTTCAAGGGGCGTTAATGGCGCCGACAGAAATTTTAGCTGAGCAGCATGCTGAAAATTTACAGGAATGGTTTGAGCCATTTGGTGTACGTGTAGCTTTACTATCAGGATCGACGAAAGCAAAGGAACGTCGTTTACTTTTAGAAAAACTGGCAAACGGAGACGTAGATATTTTAATTGGTACACATGCGCTAATTCAGCCTGATGTCGTTTTTTGCAAGCTTGGTTTTGTTATAACGGATGAACAGCATCGTTTTGGTGTAGAGCAGCGTAGAATATTGCGTGATAAAGGAGAAAATCCAGATGTGCTCTTTATGACGGCGACACCAATACCGCGTACACTCGCGATTACAGCGTTCGGAGAAATGGATGTTTCGATGATAGATGAAATGCCAGCAGGGCGTAAGCAAATTGAAACACATTGGATGAAAAAAGAGCAATTTGGCTCTGCTATGTCAAAACTAGAATTAGAGCTTGCTGCTGGTAGACAGGCTTATGCTATATGTCCACTAATTGAGGAATCAGACAAGCTGGATGTACAAAATGCAGTAGAAATCTATGAGCAGCTTGCAGCATATTTTAATGGGCGTTACAATGTCGGATTAATGCATGGTCGCCTATCCGCGGATGAAAAAGACGCTGTCATGCGAGCCTTTAGTGAGGGAACTATTCATGTGCTCGTGTCTACAACTGTTGTTGAGGTTGGGGTTAACGTACCGAATGCAACTTTTATGATTATTTATGACGCTGAACGCTTCGGCTTAGCTCAGTTGCATCAGCTACGTGGGCGTGTTGGACGTGGTGAACATCAGTCATATTGTGTGTTGCTAGCCGATCCAAAATCCGATGAAGGTAAAGAGCGAATGCAGTCGATGACGGAAACGAATGATGGCTTCCGCCTAGCTGAAAAGGATTTGGAACTACGTGGTCCAGGTGATTTCTTTGGGCGTAAACAAAGTGGTTTGCCTGATTTTAAAGTAGCGGATTTAGTGCACGATTATCGCATACTAGAGACTGCGAGAAAAGATGCAACGGATATGCTTAAGACGGATGCTTTTTGGCATGATGATGAGTACAAATATTTACGTGAAATGCTTGAAAATTCAGGTGTTTTACAAGGGGACCGCTTCGATTAATTGAATATTTGTTGCTCAATCAAGAATGTAGGCACTTGTTTTTAAAACAAGTCTTGCATTCTTTTTTTATACTATATATACTGATATTAGTACCAAGTGCTAATAACAACTAAAAAAGGTGGCGAATGATGTTGAGACGAACGAAAAAAGAGCGACAGCGACTATTATCCGAAACGATAGCTGATAATCCATTCGTCACAGATGAACAGCTAGCAACACAGTTTCAGGTTAGTGTCCAAACAATTCGTTTAGATCGTATGGAATTAGCGATTCCAGAATTACGAGAACGAATTAAAGATGTTGCTTCGAAAACTTATGAAAATGAAGTGAAATCACTACCGATTGATGAAGTAATCGGAGAAATAATTGATATTGAATTGGATAATCGTGCATTATCTATTTTTGACGTAAAAGAAGAACATGTTTTTCAGCGCAATGGCATCGCACGTGGACATCATTTGTTTGCGCAGGCAAACTCATTAGCGGTAGCAGTTATTGACGACGAACTAGCATTAACAGTACATTCTAACATTACCTTTGTGAAACCTGTTAGAGCTGGAGATCGTGTTATTACAAAAGCAATCGTTATCGGACGTGATGAAAAAAGTCATCGTACAAAAGTAGAGTTAACGTCCACTGTTAACGGTGAAACAGTTTTTGTTGGTGAATTTGATATGTACCGCACGAAAGGTAAAGGTGAACAACAATGAAATTAGCGCTTGATGGAATGGGTGGAGACAACGCACCAAAATCAGTTATTGAAGGTGCTTTATTAGCATTAGAGCAAATCCCAAATTTAGAAATTCAATTATATGGTCAGCAGCAAAAGCTTGAACCATTTTTAAAAATACATGATCGATTAACTGTAGTACATTGTGATGAGGCTGTGGAAGGAACAGACGATCCAGCACGCGCTGTTCGTCGTAAAAAGGATTCATCCATGGCACGCATGATGGATGCAGTTGAAGAAGGAAAGGCGGATGCTTGTCTTTCAGCAGGTAATACAGGTGCTTTAATGGCAGGAGGCTTATTTAAAGTAGGACGTATTGAAGGAATTGCTAGACCTGCTTTAGCCACTACACTGCCTACTTTAGATGGTAAGGGCTTTTTAATGCTTGATTTAGGGGCAAATGCAGACGCGCGACCTGAGCATTTATTGCAATATGCGATTATGGGTGATATTTATGCGAAAAAGGTAGGCGGTTTACAAAAGCCACGTATCGGCTTGTTAAATATCGGTACTGAGGATAAAAAAGGAAATGAATTAACGAAGGCAGCTTTCGGATTATTAAAAGAAGCGGATTTAAACTTTGTCGGTAACGTTGAAGCTCGAGATTTACTTGAAGGGGTAGCGGACGTTGTCGTAACAGATGGGTTTACAGGTAATATGGTGCTGAAATCGATAGAAGGTACTGCTGGTGCGTTATTTTCAATGCTAAAAGAGGCGTTTATGTCTTCAACAAAAACGAAAATTTCGGCAGCGCTTATGAAAAACAATTTGCGTGACCTAAAAAATAAAATGGACTACACAGAGTACGGTGGTGCAGGCTTGTTTGGTTTACAAGCACCTGTGATTAAGGCACATGGCTCATCCAATGCCAAAGCAATATACAGTGCAATTCGCCAAGCAAATACGATGGTTGAGCATACAGTCATCTCGACGATTACAGATACAGTACGTCACTTAGAAATTGATTGAAAAGGGGATTAATAAAAAATGACGAAAATAGCATTTATTTTTCCAGGTCAAGGTTCTCAAGTAGTTGGAATGGGGCAAGAGTTTATCGAGAATGCGGCAGTAAGTAAAGCATTTTATGAACGTGCAAATCAAGCACTTGGCTTTGAGCTATCTAAGCTTATGTTAGAGGGGCCATCTGAGGAGCTAACATTGACTTACCATGCACAGCCGGCACTCTTAACTACTGGTGTGATGGTTGCAGAAAAATTACGTGCAGCAGGTATTACGCCGAATTATGCAGCTGGACATTCACTTGGAGAATACGGTGCATTAGTAATCGCTGGTGTGCTATCGTTCGAGGAAGCAGTTTCTGTTGTGCATAAGCGTGGGCTTTATATGAATGAAGCTGTACCTGCAGGGCAAGGTGCTATGGCAGCTATTCTAGGGATGGAGCTTGAGGCACTGCATGAAGTAACTGAAAAAGTATCTGCAGCAGGTGAACCAGTTCAGGTAGCGAATATAAACTGTCCAGGGCAAATCGTTATTTCTGGTACAAAAGAAGGCGTTGAAAAGGCTTCTTTAGCGGCAAAGGAAACTGGTGCAAAACGAGCAATTCCTTTAGTTGTTAGTGGTCCATTCCATTCAGAGTTAATGCGACCATCATCTGAAAAATTAAAAGAAGCGTTGGCTGATTTATCATTATCAGCTCCACAAATCCCTGTAATCGGCAATGTAATGGCGAAAGAATTAGAGGATGTTTCAGCTATTCAACATGAGTTAGTAGAACAAGTATATAGCGCCGTGCAATGGGAGGCATCTGTGCGTGAAATGATTGCACAAGGTGTGGATGTCTTTATTGAGTGTGGCCCAGGCAAAGTATTAAGTGGATTAGTGAAAAAAATCGATCGATCTGTTACGACTTACTGTGTTTATGATGAGGCATCATTGGAGGCTGTACTAGAAGCGGCGAAGGAGTGGACGATTAATGCGTAAATTAGAAGGTAAAGTAGCGGTTGTAACTGGTGCTTCACGAGGAATAGGGCGATCTATTGCCTTAAAGCTTGCTGATGAGGGTGCTAAAGTTGTCGTAAACTACAGCGGGTCACAGGCGAAGGCAGAAGAAGTTGTCGCGACGATTCAAGAGAATGGCGGCGAGGCTATAGCCGTACAAGCGAGTGTTTCCAAAACAGAGGAAGTTACAGCATTAATGGATGCAGCGGTGAAAACATTCGGCTCGCTTGATATTTTAGTTAATAATGCGGGTATTACGCGTGATAACTTGTTAATGCGTATGAAAGAAGATGAATGGGATGATGTGCTAGATACGAACCTAAAAGGTGTTTTCCTTTGTACGAAAGCAGTAACACGTCAAATGATGAAGCAACGTGCAGGCCGTATCATCAATATTTCATCGATTGTCGGTGTAGCTGGTAATGCAGGGCAAGCTAATTACGTAGCTGCAAAAGCAGGGGTTATTGGGCTAACTAAAACTACTGCAAAGGAATTAGCATCACGTAATATTTTAGTAAATGCGATTGCACCAGGCTTTATAGAAACTGAAATGACTGAACAACTACCAGAAGATCTAAAGCAAGGCATGCTTACGCAAATTCCTCTAGCAAAACTTGGGCAGCCTGAGGATATCGCAAAGGCAGTAGCTTTTCTAGCTTCAGATGATGCTAACTATATGACAGGTCAAACGTTACATATAGATGGCGGCATGATAATGTAATTTCAATTAGTCATAGATAATGATTTTTTGTATAATCATTTGAGGGGAGGTGAATGTTTTGTCTACAGTATTAGAACGCGTAACAAAAGTAATCGTGGACCGTTTAGGTGTTGAAGAAAGTGAAGTTACTCTAGAAGCTTCTTTCCGTGATGATTTAGGTGCTGACTCATTAGACGTAGTTGAGCTTGTAATGGAGCTTGAAGACGAATTCGATATGGAAATTTCTGATGAAGATGCTGAAAAAATCTCAACAGTTGGTTCTGCAATTTCATACATCGAAAGTAAATTAAACTAATTCGTTTAACTTTATTTAGCATAGATGAATCACCTCTACTGGTGCTGACATGAATGCGGTCATTATACAATAAGTGTTTATGATTGAATAAAGTTAAAGCCTTTGGCGGAATTACTCCTGCTTTTCTTAAGTGTGAGGAGTAGATATTATGCTGAGGTGTGTTTAAAAAGGGGACGCAATGGTTCGTTTAACGAACTGTGAACGTCTCCTTTTTGATTTTGCAAAATAAAAATTTCCAAAACATTGTATTTAAGCCGAAATACTTTTGCATAAATGCCTTGAAAAAGGTACACTTAAACGGTAGAAACTATTAGGAAGGCAGATTGTTCAATGGCTATGAAAAGAAAAGGAACTATGCAGAAATCTGGCGTGCTTCCTGAAAAAGTACGCAATCAATTCGAGCTTTTACAGCATGAATTAAATATCACATTTAGTAATAAAAATTTATTGTATCAAGCATTCACGCATTCATCTTATGTGAATGAGCATCGCCGTAAACTGTTTACGGATAATGAGCGTCTTGAATTTTTAGGAGACGCAGTACTTGAACTGTCTGTTTCTAAATATCTTTTTGAGAAATACCCTCATATGAGTGAGGGTGAGCTGACGAAGCTACGAGCATCCATAGTATGTGAGCCGTCACTTGTTATCTTTGCAAATGAATTAGGTTTTGGTCGCTTTGTATTACTTGGAAAAGGTGAGGAATTAACAGGTGGACGGGAACGCCCAGCACTACTTGCAGATGTATTTGAGTCATTTGTAGGTGCCCTTTATTTAGATCAAGGCTTACAAACGGTTGTGTGTTTTTTAGAACGAATCGTATTCCCGAAAGTAGAAATCGGTGCTTTTTCGCATGTGATGGATTTTAAAAGCCAATTGCAAGAAATGGTACAGCAAGCAAATAACGGCCTTCTTTATTATGAAATTATTGATGAAAAGGGTCCTGCACATAACCGTACCTTTGTATCGAGCGTACTATTAAATGGACAGGAGCTTGGTATTGGTCGTGGGAAATCAAAAAAAGAAGCCGAGCAGCAAGCTGCGCAATGTGCAATGCGTTCAATGCGTGAGCAAACTGCAAAAGAGGAGGCTTAATAGATGTTCCTAAAACGACTCGAAGTGATTGGCTTTAAATCTTTTGCGGAGCGCATTGGAATTGATTTTGTACCCGGTGTTACAGCAGTGGTTGGACCAAATGGCAGTGGAAAAAGTAATGTCATTGATGCCATTCGTTGGGTACTTGGGGAGCAATCGGCAAAGTCGTTACGTGGGGCAAAGATGGAAGATGTTATTTTTGCTGGCAGTGACTCACGTAAGCCACTAAACTTTGCAGAGGTAACATTAATTTTAGATAACACTGATGAACAGCTTGCTTTTTCATATACAGAAGTTAGTGTAACAAGACGCGTATACCGTTCAGGTGATAGTGAATATTTACTAAATAACCAGCAGTGTCGCCTGAAGGATATTACGGACTTGTTTATGGACTCAGGACTTGGGAAAGAGGCCTTCTCTATTATTTCACAAGGCCGTGTCGATGAAATTTTAAATAGCCGACCTGATGACCGTCGCTCAATTTTTGAAGAAGCAGCTGGCGTGTTAAAGTATAAACTAAGAAAGAAAAAGGCAGAGCATAAACTTGTTGAAACAGATGAAAATTTGTATCGTGTTTTAGATATTTTACATGAGCTAGACAGTCGTCTGGAGCCGTTAGAAATTCAGGCATCAAGTGCAAGAGATTATGTGCAAATGTCAACAGAGTTAAAGGATTTTGATATCGCTATCCTTGTGCACGATTTAAAAAATTGTGCACAATCTTTGCATGCTCTGAAAACTGAGTATACGGAGCTATATGAAACGGAGCAAAAACAAGCTCATCATATTTCTTCGATAGAAAAGCAAACTGCAAGTATTCGGAAGCTTTTAAAAGAGCTAGATGACTTTTTAGATACAACTCAGGCTGAGTTTGTTAATGCAACGATGGAGGTAGAGCGTTGGGATGGTCGTAAAGCGTTAATGGCTGAAAAGCGACAAAATGCATCTAATCAACTACTTCAATTGAATACGGCATTACAAGAAGCAAAAGGTGAGGTTGAGGCTCTTATAGCTCAAGAGCAAGAGAAAAAAGAATTGTTCACTGAAAAACAGCAAGAAGTATCAGAGCTGAAACAAAGTATTAAGCAATTAGAACAATCTTTAAATCGCTCAGTTTCTGAGATTGAACAAGAAATTGAAGAACAAAAAAACCGATATATCGACTCCTTAAATGAAGAAGCAACAGTTAAAAATGAATTAAAAAATATTGAACAACAGTTAGCACAGCAAAAAGCGATGGCGACAAGAATGTCAGATCAAACTGATGAAATCGGGCAAGAGCTTGCGCAAATTCTAGCTGAAAAAGAGAAGCTAGTTGTTGCTCATACTACAACATCTAACGAATTGCAGAGAAAACTTGAGCAATATGAAGCATTGCAAATACAGCTGAAGAACGTCAATGCATCGTTTAATGAAAAGCAAGATATGCTTTATAAAGCTTATCAGCATCAGCAGCAACTAAAAGCTAGAAAAGATACGCTAGCTGAGCTTGATGCGGATTTCTCAGGCTTTTTCCATGGAGTAAAAGAAGTATTATTAGCACGTGATAAAGGGGAATTAGCTGGGATTGAAGGAGCCGTTGCTGAGTTAATTCAAGTGGATGGGAAATATTCTCAGGCTATTGAAACAGCATTAGGGGCAGCCTCTCAGCATATAGTGACAACTGATGAGCGATATGCTCAACAGGCAATTCAGTGGTTAAAACAAAAGAGAGCTGGACGGGCAACATTTTTACCTAAAACAGTTATCAAGTCACGGAAAATTAATCTATCTACAGTTCAGCTAGCTACTGAGCACCCGGCATTTGTCAAAATGGCTGATGCACTTGTAACGTTCGATGAAGACAACCGCACAATTGTCGAGAACCTTCTTGGCAATGTCATCGTTGCATCAAGTTTAGAAGGTGCAAGCCAAATTGCCCGATTATGTGGGTTTAGATATCGTGTTGTAACACTTGAAGGTGATATCGTCAATGCAGGCGGTTCATTAACTGGTGGTGCAATGAAACAACAATCTTCACTCTTTACAAGAAAAGCGGAATTAGATGGTTTAATAGTAAAGCTAGAGTCATTAGAGGTGTCTATTTATAGTGCTGAACAGGCTGTCTCAACTGAAAAAGAGAAGCTTGCAACATTGCGAGACAAAGTAGAGCAATTGAAGCTTGACAGTGAGCAACTACGAAAAGATGAAATGCAACAGGCGAGTAGTATACGCGAGCTAGAGGTTGGCGAGAAAAGCTTATCTGCACGAGTATCTTTTGCTTCTAATGAAACACAAGATGTAAAAACACGCGAAGAAGCATTGTTAGCTCAAAAGGAAGCGGCTACGGAGCGATTAACGGCATTAGCAACAGAACTGATAGAGATAAATGAAACAGTGGAACAACTTAGTAAGGTGAAGCTACAAAGTGAATCGGAGAAAGATGTACTTCGTGAGCAGTCAGCAGAAAAACGTTCGCAGTTAGCGGTAATACAAGAGCAAATGTCACAAGTACAAATTGCTACAGCAGAGTTAGCCCTACAATTAAACAAAGCTCGTCAAAAAGTTGATAATATTTCTCAGGAAATAATCTGGCTTCAATCGGATGAATCGACAAAACTTTTAAGCGATGAAGAAGTGGCTGAGCAGGTTGCTACGTGGAAAGCGAGAAGAGATTCGCTGCAAGACACGATTTCACAGAAAAAAGATGGAAAAATAGCACAACAACAAGAGCTTACTACTTTAGAAGAACAGCTGAAGGAATTGCAACGTACACATAAAGGCTACCTTGAAGCGATACGTGCAAATGAATTGAAGCGAAGTCGCGTAGAATTTGAAATCAATAATTTCAATGAACAGCTAGAAGAAAACTATCAGCTAACATTTGAGGAAGCTGAGGAGCTTGCCCCTGCAATTGAAGATGAAGAGCATATGCGACGTCGAGTGAAATTACTGAAGAAATCTATAGAGGAGCTAGGTCCTGTCAATTTGAGCGCCATTGAGGAATACGATCGGGTACTTGAACGCCATTCATTTTTAACAGAGCAGCGTGAGGATTTACTTGCTGCACAGGAAACATTACATGAGGCTATTAAAGAAATGGATGAAGAAATGTCGCTGCGATTTAGCGAAACCTTCTATGCCATTCGAGAGCAATTTAAACGTGTATTCCGTGAGTTGTTTGGTGGAGGACAGGCAGATCTAGTGTTATTAGATCCTCAAAACCTGCTAGAAACAGGTATAGAAATTGTAGCACAACCACCAGGTAAAAAATTACAAAATCTAAGCTTGCTTTCAGGTGGTGAACGTGCACTAACTGCAATCGCTTTATTATTCTCCATCCTAAATATTCGACCTGTGCCATTTTGTATTCTCGATGAGGTAGAGGCGGCTTTAGACGAGGCAAATGTTGTTCGTTATAGCCAATATTTGAAGAAATTTAGCCATGACACGCAATTTATTGTGATCACACATCGTAAAGGCACGATGGAGGGAGCGGATGTGTTGTATGGTATTACAATGCAGGAATCTGGTGTTTCTAAACTTGTATCAGTAAAATTAGAAGATGAACCCGTACTTGCGGAGCAAAGGAGCGAACAAGCATGAGTTTTTTTAAACGTTTAAAAGATAAATTGATGGGCAATGAGGATGAAAAAGTAGTAGCGATCAATGAAGAAGAAGCTGCTGAACAGAAGCAAGACGAAGCCCAAGACGAAGCAACAGAGCCTGCTCAAATTGGAGAAACTGTAGATGAAATAGAAAAAGTTGAGGAAGTTTCTGTAACGGAAAGCTCAATTGAAACAGAAATTCCTGTAGCAATTGAAGATCAAGAGCAACAAGAAGTACAAGAGGTCGCAATAGTGGAAGAACCTGTAGGGGAGAAAAAACCTTCTGCATGGTCTATTACACAAAAGTTCAAGGCTGGACTTGAAAAAACGCGTAATTCATTTACTTCTAAAGTAAACGATTTAGTTGCGCGTTATCGAAAAGTGGACGAAGATTTCTTTGAAGAATTAGAAGACTTATTATTACAGGCAGACGTTGGCTTTGAAACAGTAATGGAGCTAATGGACAAATTACGCTTCGAGGTTCAGCGTAAAAATATCAAAGATACAAACGGTATTCAAGCGCTTATTTCTGAAAAACTTGTGGAAATTTATGAGCAAGGAGAAGCGGATTTAATTGAGCTTAATATGCAACCTAAAGGTGAACTTACTGTAATTCTATTCGTCGGGGTAAACGGTGTTGGGAAAACGACAACAATCGGTAAACTTGCCCATCGTTTAAAATCACAAGGTAAAACGGTTGTTTTAGCGGCAGGTGATACTTTCCGTGCTGGTGCCATCGATCAATTACAAGTTTGGGGAGACCGCGTAGGCTGTGAAGTGATAAAACAATCGGAAGGCTCAGATCCAGCGGCAGTTATGTATGATGCAATTCGTGCGGCGAAAAACCGTAATGCAGATGTGTTAATTTGTGATACAGCAGGGCGCCTACAAAACAAAGTAAACTTAATGAATGAACTTGAAAAAGTTCATCGAGTAATCTCTCGAGAGGTACCGAATGCTCCGCATGAAGTACTATTAGCTTTAGATGCAACAACAGGTCAAAATGCACTTGTTCAAGCACAAACATTTAAGGAAGCTACAAATGTAACAGGGATCGTTTTAACAAAGCTTGACGGCACTGCAAAAGGTGGTATTGTTCTTGCTATTCGTAATAAATTACACATTCCTGTGAAGTTTGTTGGTCTTGGTGAAAAAATGGATGACTTACAGCCATTTGATGCAGAGCGCTATGTGTATGGTTTATTTGCGGATGGTTTAGATAAAGAATTACAAAATAGTGAGGATTAGGTTCATCACCAAAAGTTGTGGATGACTTTTGTTAAAACGTATACAATGTAAATAAGTTGATTGGAGTGGAGGCTGGGCGACTCCTTGGGAATTAGTGATAGAGGAACGAAGGCTAAAAGCATCACATCCTGTGATAACGCCTTCGTGACCAACATCGGTGCTGTTGCTGTCACTTCGTTGCACTACGCTTTCGCACAGAATGAAACCCTTTTGCTGCCGTTTCGCTTTCGCGCAAAAAACATCTGTTGGTCCGTGACCCTGGAGCGAGCATCGCGAGTGAAGTCGGCTCATCGAACGCCCCCAGGAAAGCGCCCAGTCGGAACGGAAATCAACCACACGCTTTGGTGATGGTCGAGGATTAACATTTAAGTAAGTAAATTTGTAATTGCGCTCGTCTATGCAGGGGAATCGCATTGTTTAAAAGGGAAATACTAGCTATAGGTGAAAAACGCCTAAAAAGCAGTTAATTAAAGCTTTTAGACAAGGAGATTACCTTGACACAGACGGGCGCTTTTCGTTATGATACAAATGACTAATAACGGGAGGAGAAACATTCGATGCTACTTGAAAAAACAACACGCATGAACTTTCTCTTCGACTTTTATCAAGCATTATTAACAGATAAGCAACGAAGTTATATGGAGCTCTATTATTTAGATGATCACTCACTTGGAGAGATCGCTGAATCGTATGGAGTTTCACGCCAAGCTGTTTATGATAATATTCGTCGAACAGAAGCGATGCTTGAAGAATATGAAGAAAAACTATGTTTACTTGAAAAATTTCAACAACGTACACAAATGCTTGCGCAGCTAACAACAGGGATGACAGAACAAAGTATGACAGTTGAAGAGCAGCTAACGCTTATAGAACAGTTGAAAGAATGGGATTAGGAGGCGAAAGCAATGGCTTTTGAAGGATTAGCGGAACGACTCCAAGGAACGATCCAAAAGATTAAAGGTAAAGGTAAAGTATCGGAACAAGACGTTAAAGAAATGATGCGAGAAGTCCGATTTGCTTTAATCGAGGCGGATGTTAACTTAAAAGTAGTCAAAGAATTCGTTAAAAAGGTCAGTGAACGTGCTGTCGGTGTAGATGTTATGCAAAGCTTAACACCAGGTCAGCAAGTTATTAAAATCGTACAAGAAGAATTAACAGAATTAATGGGTGGCGAGCAAAGCCCAATTAAATTTAATACAAAGCCACCAACTGTTATTATGATGGTCGGCTTACAAGGTGCAGGTAAAACGACAACTACAGGTAAATTGGCAAATGTGTTACGTAAAAAATATAATCGTAAGCCATTACTAGTTGCTGCAGACGTTTATCGTCCAGCGGCTGTTCAGCAGTTACAAACATTAGGAAAGCAGTTATCCCTACCTGTTTTTGCGTTAGGAACCGATGTATCTCCAGTAGAAATTGCACGTCAGGCAATTGAATTGGCAAAAGAAGAACATCATGATGTCGTTATTATCGATACAGCTGGTCGCTTACATATCGATGAAGAATTAATGCAAGAATTAAAAGATATTCGTGCGTTAAAAGAACCGGATGAAGTATTTCTAGTTGTAGACGCTATGACAGGTCAGGATGCTGTCAACGTGGCAGAAAGCTTTAATGAAGCAGTCGGTATTACAGGAGTTGTTTTAACAAAGCTTGATGGTGATACACGTGGTGGTGCGGCGCTATCAATTCGTTCCGTTACACAGAAGCCTATTAAGTTTGTCGGTATGGGTGAGAAGATGGATGCGCTGGAACCTTTCCATCCAGAGCGTATGGCTTCTCGTATATTAGGAATGGGTGACGTTTTATCACTTATTGAAAAGGCTCAGGCAAATGTTGACGAAGCAAAGGCTAAAGAACTAGAGGAAAAATTTAAAACCCAGACCTTTACGTTTGATGATTTTATTGAACAATTGCAACAAGTGAAGAAAATGGGTCCTCTTGATGAAATTTTAAAAATGTTACCAGGTGCCGGCAAAATCAAAGGCTTAGACAATGTTAAAGTTGATGATAAGCAAATGGGTCGCGTAGAGGCGATTATTTATTCGATGACACCTGCTGAAAAGACGAATCCAGAAATTATTAACGGTAGCCGTAAAAAGCGCATAGCGAAGGGTTCTGGGACATCAATTCAAGAGGTAAATCGACTATTAAAGCAATTTGATGAAATGAAAAAAATGATGAAGCAAATGACAGGCATGGCAAGTGGCAAAGGCAAGAAAAAGATGAAACTACCAGGCTTCGATTCATTGTTTAAATAATAATTTATAGGTGTTAAGAAAAAACACTTTACAAACAACCTAAACATTGATAATATACTATCTTGTGTGAAACTTATTCGGAGGTGCTATTAAAATGGCAGTTAAAATTCGCTTAAAACGTATGGGAGCTAAAAAATCTCCTTTCTATCGTATCGTAGTTGCAGACGCTCGTTCACCACGTGACGGTCGTCAAATCGAAACAGTTGGTACTTACAACCCACTAACTCAACCAGCTACTGTAAACATCGATGAAGAGAAAGCTCTTAAATGGTTAACTGACGGTGCAAAACCATCAGATACAGTGCGTAACTTGTTCTCAGAACAAGGTATCATGGAAAAATTCCATAACCAAAAATTCAGTAAATAATCGGGGGCGACGTCTTTGAAGCAGCTGATTGAAGCAATCGTTTTACCGTTAGTCGATTATCCAGAAGAAGTTCGTATAGAGACGGATGAAAATGCAAATCGAATTGTTTATAAACTTTTTGTTCATCCAGAGGATCGAGGGAAAGTCATAGGCAAGCAAGGGCGAGTAGCGAAAGCGATTCGTACAATTGTTTATTCAGCGGCGGGTAGTCACCATCAAAAAAAGACCTACGTCGATATATTGGATTGATAGAAAAGATTTTCACGCTCTTTTACATGCAACAAGCACTGGAGAGTCCTGATCGGTATGTTTACATGCGCTTAGGAATTCAAAGTGGCTCTGAGGTAAAGCGTAAAATCTGGACTAAAAGGAAGGAGCTTGCCGGTTCCTTCCTTTTTTCATTATCATAATTATATTGAGAGGTAATTGAACATAATGACATTGAGGAAGACTGGTCAACGTCATAGCTATAACACCGTCCACCAAAAGTTAATCTGCTTCTTTAGGTGAAAGTGAGAGATGGTTACTTTTGATCTGGCTAGCTAGTAGCTTGACGTGGATGAGTTTATTTAGCATTTTTATACGAGGTGAGATTTGAATGGAATGGTTTAATGTAGGTCGTATTGTCAATACGCATGGTATCCGCGGTGAGGTGCGTATATTATCAACAACAGATTTTGAGGAAGAGCGCTTCGCAGTAGGAAATAAGCTTGCAGCGTTTAAAAAAGACGATAAAAAGCCAACATGGGTAACAATTGAATCAATGCGTCGTCATAAGAACTTTATTTTATTAACTTTTGAAGGAATGCATAACATCAATTTTGTGGAGCCTTTCAAAGAAGGCATGCTTAAAATTACGAAGGATCAATTGTCAGATGATTTATTAAAGGAAAATGAATATT
Organism: Lysinibacillus sp. NPDC093190; assembly: GCF_050280425.1. NCBI lineage: Bacteria > Bacillati > Bacillota > Bacilli > Caryophanales > Bacillaceae > Lysinibacillus > Lysinibacillus sp. NPDC093190. The sequence goes on from NZ_JBNNVG010000001.1 coordinate 202,767, forward strand.
TCTTCCATGATATAATTGGCTGTTCAGTTGTTTCTGAAGAAGGCGAAACAATCGGAGCAGTGACTGACATTCTTCAAACAGGTGCAAATGATGTGTGGGTAGTCAAAGGCGCTAAAAAAGAGCATTACATCCCGTATATCGAAGACATCGTTAAGGAAATTAATATTGATGAGAAGAAAATTGTGATATACGTAATGGAAGGCCTGCTATGATGAATATTCATGTGTTAAGTTTATTTCCTGATATGTTTACAGGTGTCTTTGGTGCATCAATATTAAAAAAAGCACAAGAAAAAGATGCTGTAAAGCTAGAAGTAACTGATATCCGTGAATATTCGGGTAACAAGCACAATCAAGTAGACGATTATCCGTATGGTGGTGGTGCGGGAATGGTGTTAAAACCAGAGCCGATGTTTAGCGCTGTCGAGGCCATTACTGAAGGGAGAAATCCCCGTATCATTTTGATGTGCCCACAAGGTGAGCGTTTTACTCAGAAAAAGGCAGAAGAGCTAGCGCAGGAAAAAGAACTAGTGTTTTTATGTGGCCATTACGAAGGCTATGACGAACGCATACGTCAGCACCTTGTCACAGACGAGATTTCAATTGGAGATTTCGTATTAACTGGTGGTGAGCTAGGGGCTATGACGGTTATAGATAGCGTTGTACGACTTCTTCCGGGGGTTTTAGGACAAGCGGATTCCCACATACAAGATTCGTTCTCAACAGGTCTTCTAGAGCACCCACATTATACAAGACCTGCTGAATTTCGCGGAATGAAAGTACCTGATGTTTTACTGTCGGGCAATCACGCAAAGATTGAACAATGGCGTGCGGAAGAATCGCTGAAAAGAACATTCGAGCGTCGTCCGGATTTATTCAAGAATTATCCATTAACAGACAAGCAAAAAATGTATGTAGAAAAACTTAAAAATAACAATAAAGATGCTTGATTGCTATCTATATTTATGATAACATCTATTCTGTACTTCTATGTGAAGTGCTGAATTACGGTGTTCCGCTGTGGCATAGATTGCGTGCAAGAGCATCTGTCTAAGGAGAGAAAACAATGTCAAACATTATTACAGAAATTACAAAAGCTCAGCTTCGCACTGATCTACCAGCTTTCCGTCCTGGTGATACTGTTAAGGTACACGTGAAAGTAGTAGAGGGTACTCGTGAACGTGTCCAAGTATACGAAGGTGTAGTAATTAAACGTCGTGGTGGCGGTATTAGCGAAACTTTCACAGTTCGTAAAATTTCTTATGGTGTAGGTGTTGAACGTACATTCCCTGTACACACACCAAAAATCGCTAACTTAGAAGTTGTACGTCGTGGTAAAGTACGTCGTGCTAAACTTTACTACCTACGTAACCTACGTGGTAAAGCTGCTCGTATTAAAGAAATTCGATAATTATGACTTGAAAGTGAGGGGCTTGTGTAACAAGCTCCTTTTCTTTTTGCTTGTCATCTTAAATAACTATCAACTAAAATGAGGATAGACAAGGGGGCATATCTCGATGGAAAAACAGGTGAAGGAAAAGAATGAACTATGGGAATGGACAAAGGCACTTCTAATTGCATTTGCGATTGCAGCGATTATTCGTTATTTTTTATTTACACCGATTGCAGTAGATGGCCAATCCATGATGCCAACCCTTGAAGATGGCGACCGTATGATTGTGAATAAAATTGGTTATAAAATAGGTGAACCAAAACGCTTTGATATTGTTGTATTTCATGCTCCTGAGAAGAAAAACTATATTAAACGTGTTATTGGGCTACCAGGAGAGACTTTGGAATATAAAAATGACCAATTATACATTAACGGTGAACCGATAGACGAGCCTTATTTAGATAACTATAAATCGAAAATTACAGAAGGTACTTTAACCGAGGATTTTACATTAAAAGACATTGATGTAAACCTAAAAGATAATGTAATTCCAGAAGGCTATGTTTTCGTTATGGGGGATAATCGTCGATACAGTAAGGATAGTCGTATTATTGGAGTCGTCGATCAGAAAGAGATTATTGGTAATACAAGTCTGATTTTCTGGCCGTATAGTGATATTAAAATTGTAAAGTAATTCTTGAAAGGGAGGGCTAAACACTCCCTTTTTCTTTTAGTGTAGGAGGTATAGATATGACGATACAATGGTTTCCAGGGCATATGGCAAAGGCCCGCAGAGAAGTAACAGAAAAATTAAAGCTCGTTGATATTATATTTGAATTAATAGATGCACGTTTACCTCTATCTTCCCGAAATCCGATGATAGACGAAGTGATTAATCAAAAACCGCGTCTTCTTATCTTAAATAAGTCAGATATGGCAGATGAGCAGGAAACACGTAAATGGGTTGAATACTTTGCACAAAGGGGTCATAAGGCAGTAGCCATCAATTCTCTTGAAGGCAAAGGATTACAGCAGGTTACAAAGGCTGCTCAAGAAATATTAAAAGAAAAATTTGAGCGTATGAAGTCACGTGGGATGAAGCCAAGAGCCATTCGTGCAATGATTGTCGGAATTCCGAACGTAGGGAAATCGACGCTAATTAATCGCCTAGCAAAGAAAAATATAGCAAAAACAGGGAATACTCCAGGGGTAACTAAGGCTCAGCAATGGATAAAGGTTGCGAAGGAGCTTGAATTACTCGATACGCCAGGTATTTTATGGCCGAAATTTGAAGATCAAGAAGTAGGCTATAAATTAGCCTTAACAGGTGCCATAAAGGATACTATAACGAATATGGAGGATTTAGCTGTATATGGCCTACGCTTTTTATCCGTTCATTATCCGGCAAGAATGGAAGAACGCTATGGCTTCCAGTTTATACATGAAGATTTAGTTGAAACTTTTGATCATATTGGGAAACTTCGACGTGTTTTTGGTCCTGGAGGAGAAATTGATTATGATCAAGTAGCTCAACTGATCGTTCGAGATATTCGAGGATTACAATTAGGTAAACTAACCTTTGACTTTGTTAATGAACAGCTTGAAAAGGAAGCACAGCAGTAATAAGAAAAAAACTGTCATACTCACTTGAGAAGGTTGTGAGCATGGCAGTTTTTCTTTTAGGAATACTTCTTCTTGCCGATAAATGATATAGAGCGAGAAATTTATTAGATTGTATAGTTGTCTATTGAAAAAAAGGAATACATATTTTACGAGACGGTCCTCTATTCACTAAGACAAAAACTGATCGGCTTCGTCAATAATTTGAGTAGAATGCTCAAAAGCAATTAGCAAAGATATATTAGAACGCAAACATTGGCTACGAACTGTTGATGTAGAACCAAAAGGGAGTAAGTAATATGAAAACAATTAAAGAGATTACAGCAGCATTGAAAGAAGCGGAGGAATGGCAGGATTGGATGACCACTGTAGCAACCGACAAACGAGCGGGAGTGCAAAAAGCTTGGCAAAGTTGGGAAAAGCGTCAGGAGAAAAAACAACAACTAGTAAAAGAACATCAAGCGAAAGTAGATTTTGACCAAAGTTATGGAGGGATAGGGGCACTCATTGCAGGGGTAGACGAAGCGGGGCGTGGACCGTTAGCAGGACCAGTAGTAACAGCTGCTGTTATTTTACCTGCAAACTGTGAGGCTCTAGTCGGATTAAATGATTCAAAGCAATTATCAAAAGATAAACGCAATGACTATGCTGCTTTAATAAAAGAGCATGCATTAAGTTATTTTATCCATTTCCAATCAGCACAACAAATTGATGAATTAAATATTTATGAAGCGACGAAGCAATCGATGAAAACAAGTGTAGAATCGTTATCTATTAACCCTAATTATGTACTAGTTGATGCTATGACGCTGCCAATCTCTATTCCGCAGGATTCAATCATTAAAGGGGACGCGAAAAGCTTGGCTATTGCTGCTGCATCAATATTGGCGAAAACGGCTCGAGATGGTTATATGGATCAATTGGACGAAGAATTCCCTATGTATGGTTTTGCTCAGCACGCAGGGTATGGAACAAAGCAACATTTAAAAGCACTTGAAGAGTTCGGTCCAACTACTCATCATCGCAAGTCATTTGAGCCGATAAAGTCAATGCTTTAACTTGTTTCAGCAATGTTTTATGTAGCGAAAGCAAAGCGACAGCTACAAATATTTTATGTAGCGAAAGCAAAGCGACAGCTACAAATATTTTATGTAGCGAAAGCAAAGCGACAGCTACAAATGTTTATTGTGCAAACATCCGCTGAAATAAGTTAATGCTCCGCGGATGTCATTTTGAAAATATAAAAGCAAATAAAAAATAAAAGGCACATCAGCAAAAGTTAGAAATGACATTTGTTAAAACGTTTATCATGTGGATAAGTTGATTGGAGCGGAGACTGGGCGACTCCTTGGGGATCAGCAATAGAGGAACGAAGGCTAAAAGCATCACGTCCTGTGATAACGCCTTCGTGACCAACTTCGTGTTGGCCGAGACCCTGGAGCGAGCAACGCGAGTGAAGCGGTTCATCGGACGCCCCCAGGAAGCTTTGTTCTGTGCGAAAGCGAAGCGACAGCAACAACAAAGCGCCCAGTCGGAGCGGAAATCAACCCCACGTTAAAAAAATGAAGCCAATTACGCCAAGGAGTAATTGATGAAAGGGGTACGTATATGACAGCCGCATCTTTTAATCCGATTCAAATGCAACAAACTGCTTTAACCTCAGCTAATCAACCACTTACTTTAAAACAAGGACAAGTATTTCAAGGAACAATCAAACAATTATATCCAGATCAAATGGCGGAAATACAAGTTGGTCATCAGAAGTTTATTGCTAAACTCGAAGTTCCACTAAAGGCAGGCGATGCCCATTTCTTTCAAGTAACTGGTACAAGCCCACAAACAGAACTAAAAGTTGTTACGGGTCCCATGGCGCAAACGGCTTCCCAAAGTCAACAAATTAATCAGTTACTTGAATCAATGAATTTGCCAAAAACAACTGAAATGCAGCAGCTTTTAGCTCATTTTATGAAAGCGCAGCTACCGATTTCAAAAGAGCAGCTGATGCAGGCGGAAATGTGGTTAAAGGCATTACCAGAAGGCATTACTAAAATGGATGCCCTGCAAGCCATTCAAAAAATGGTGGAGCTTAAAATGCCGATGACAAATGATGTTTTTCAAGCTCTTATGAGTGGACAAAAAACTAATGGCATGATTTCCGTAATGGAAAACTTTACGCAACTTTTAACGAAGGATATAGCTTTACCAGAAAACCTTAAGCAAAATCTAATGCAACAGGTACAGGCAATTGCAAAGCCTTTTGAAGTAGAAACAGGTAGTTTAGTACTTGCCAAGTCCATACAAATATTAACGAATAATGCGGCTTCTATGAGTGACAAGATTCAAGCCATGAATATTTTAAAGGAGGCAGGGATACTTCCTCAGCAGGCGAACTTGCAAAACTGGTCAAGCCTTAGCGATGTAAAGTCTATCCAGCCAAATCAGCTTCAACAGGCTGGAGAAGTTATTCAAACCATTATAACGACAAAATCTGACAATATAAATCATCTTGTTGACCAGCTTAAATCATGGACAGCAAATCAAAGTTTGTTAACCGATGGACAAAAGCAGTCATTAAATCAACTTATCGATCGATTTAATCAGCTACCAGCAACTAAACAAACTCTAGAGATTTTTGCAAAACAGATGCAAGAACAACTTATAAAAGCGTTTGCAGAAAATTCTACGGAGCGTTTGTTTACAAAAGACGCCAATGCTCTTTCAGTGAAGGACCATTTATTATCCCTGTTAAAGCATGAAGCAACTTCTCCGCTACAAAACGAAGCATTCATGCGAAGTCTTATGAAAAATAGTGTTGAATCCCCGCAATCAATGATTCAGCAGATTGTTACGCAAGCAGATGCTCATGTACAAAATTCTATGGACAGTAAAGCAATGGAACATGCACTTAAAACGGTATTAAAAAATCTAGGAGTTAGCTATGAAGCGACACTTAGTAATAAGTCAGCAGATTTACAGCAGATTGCACATCAGTTAAAACCGCAGCTACATACATTATTGCAGGAAACACACGTTACTCCTCAGCTGAAGGAAGCTGCCGAAATGTTAATGGCACGTATGAACGGCATGCAGCTAGCATCAGGGGAGAATGGCCATCAGCATCAGCTTATTATGCAAGTACCATTGGAATTCTTCGGCAAGAAAATGGATGCAACATTACAGTGGAATGGACGCATGAAGGAAGATGGTAAAATTGATGCCAATTATGCGCGTATATTATTTTATTTACAAATGGAATCTATGAAAGAGACGGTTATTGATATGCAGGTTCAAAATCGTGTAGTTTCTGTGACAGTATTTAATGAAAATAATGATATTATTCCGCTTGCAGAACCACTAAAAGCAGCATTAAAAATAGGACTAGCTGAAAAAGAGTATCAACTTTCAGGTGTTTTTATTAAGCAATTTGAAAAAGTCCAACCTGAAAAAAAACCTGTAGTAGAACAGCAGGAGGAACATAGTGGGGTGGATTTTCGCATATGAGTGAAGAAAAATTTACTCGAAAAGAGGCTATCGCTCTCACGTATAAGTTAGGACGTTTTGATAGTCCAACAGTCGTAGCAAAAGGAAAAGGGAAAATAGCAGAAAATATATTAGCACGCGCGAATGAGCACGATGTCCCGATTTATGAGGATCCTAACCTTGTTCAATTACTTGGACAATTAGATTTAAATGAGTCAATTCCAGAAGAATTGTACGAAGCTGTCGCTGAGGTATTTGCATTTATATATCGATTAGATCAACAACATGCGCAAAAATACAGAAAAAACAAAGAATTCTGATTTTCGTAAAACTCTGTTTTAGTACACGAAACAGAAGAAAATGTCATATTAAAAGATAAAAAATGAATAAAAGACAAAGTGTAGACTTTATCAGAATCTTTAGTTAGAATAGATTATGTTAGTAAAACAATTTTATGCAAATGTTTGATGGGAGGATGTATTATGAATATCCATGAATATCAAGGGAAAGAGATTCTTAGAAAATATGGTGTAGCTGTACCAAACGGAAAAGTTGCTTTTTCCCCTGATGAAGCAGTGAAAGTAGCGAAGGAACTTGGCTCTAACGTGACAGTAGTTAAGGCGCAAATTCATGCAGGTGGACGCGGTAAAGCGGGTGGCGTAAAAATCGCTAAAAACCTTGACGAGGTGCGTACATATGCAAAAGAATTACTAGGTAAAATTTTAGTTACTCATCAAACAGGTCCTGAGGGAAAAGAAATAAAACGCTTATATATTGAAGAGGGTTCTGATATTCAAAAAGAATACTATTTAAGTTTAGTATTAGACCGCGCAACATCCCGTGTAACAATGATGGGGTCTGAAGAGGGCGGCATGGATATTGAGGAAGTAGCGGAATCACATCCAGAAAAAATCTTCAAAGAAGTTGTGGATCCTGTTATTGGGTTAACAGGTTTCCAAGCACGTCGTATGGCGTTTAATATGAATATTCCAGCTAACCTAGTAGGGAAAGCTGTTAAATTAATGCTAGGCTTGTATCAAGCATTTATCGACAAGGATGCTTCTATTGTAGAAATAAATCCACTTGTTGTAACTGGACAAGGTGAAGTTTTGGCATTAGATGCTAAATTTAATTTCGATGCAAATGCGTTGTATCGTCATAAAGATATTGTCGAATTACGTGATTTTGATGAAGAAGATCCAAAGGAAATCGAAGCATCAAAATATGATCTTAGCTATATTTCACTAGATGGTAACATTGGCTGTATGGTTAATGGAGCTGGTCTTGCTATGGCTACAATGGACACAATTAGCTATTATGGCGGAAGCCCCGCTAACTTCCTAGATGTAGGTGGCGGTGCAACGGCTGAAAAAGTAACAGAAGCTTTCAAAATTATCCTTTCTGATCCACATGTAAAAGGCATTTTCGTAAACATTTTTGGCGGAATTATGAAATGTAACATTATTGCTGAGGGTGTTGTAACAGCTGCCAAAGAAATTGGCTTAGCTGTGCCGTTAGTTGTACGTTTAGAAGGTACAAATGTAGAACTAGGAAAAGAGATTTTAAATGCATCTGGTTTAAACATCGTTGCAGCAGATTCAATGGCTGACGGTGCACAAAAAATTGTGGGACTAGTAGGCTAAGGAAGGCAGGGAGAACAATGGCTGTATTTATTGATAAAGATACGAAGGTAATTGTACAAGGGATTACGGGCGAAACAGCACTTTTCCATACGAAGCAAATGCTTGAGTATGGTACTAAAATTGTAGCTGGTGTAACACCAGGTAAAGGTGGTCTTGAAATCGAAGGAGTGCCTGTATTTAACACTGTAGTGGAAGCTGTAGCTGCAACAGGCGCAACAACTTCAGTTATTTATGTACCTGCTCCATTTGCGGCAGATGCTATTTTAGAGGCTGTTGATGCTGAATTAGAATTAACAATCTGTATTACTGAACATATTCCTGTCCTTGATATGGTTAAGGTTAAACGTTATATGGAAGGTAAAAAGACACGTCTAGTAGGTCCAAACTGTCCAGGTGTTATTACGGCAGATGAATGTAAGATTGGTATTATGCCAGGTTATATCCATACGAAAGGGCATGTAGGAGTTGTTTCTCGCTCTGGTACGTTAACATACGAAGCCGTACACCAATTAACACAAGCTGGTATTGGTCAAACTACAGCTGTAGGTATCGGTGGAGACCCTGTCAATGGTACAAACTTTATCGATGTTTTGGAAGCGTTCAACAACGATCCAGAAACATATGCAGTTGTGATGATTGGGGAAATAGGAGGTACTGCTGAAGAAGAAGCGGCTGAGTGGATTAAAGAGAATATGACGAAACCTGTCGTTGGCTTTATCGGTGGACAAACAGCGCCTCCAGGAAAACGTATGGGTCACGCTGGTGCTATTATCTCAGGTGGTAAAGGAACAGCGGCAGAGAAAATTAAGGTAATGAATGCTGCTGGTATTGAAGTAGCAGAAACGCCATCTGTCATTGGTGACACACTTATTAAAGTAATTAAAGAAAAAGGGCTATACGAAAAGTGTAAAACCCATTAAAATGGAAGATGTAGCACATTGTGGCTACATCTTTTTCTTTAACTTCTTTCAGTGGGTGTTTGGACACCCACTGAAAGAAGTTAAAGCCTCCGGCGGATGTCATGGAATCAGAAAGGAGTTCTTTGTGCAAGCACAAAGCAGATTCCAGACGCAATTATGCCGAGGCATAATTGATTTAGACATGGCTTTACTATTAATGGAATTGTGTCAAAAGATAAAATTTCTAACTCCTACTTACTTTTAAAAGGACCTTTCCTAAAAAAAGCTGTGTCATTAAAAATGCGGTCATTTAATTTCTTCTATATAAAAGGAGGTTTTTAAATGATTTTTTCAGTCGATACACAGAGATTACTAGCTTTACATTATATATACCCATTACCACTTCAAAAACTTCAGCAATTATTATCCCCGGTGGATATACTGAGTTATTTTGAAGAAGTGCCCCCCTACGAGATTGCAAAAGCACTGCAAATATCATCACACAAAGCATTAGAAATATCTCGTAGTTTTCGACAAAATATGACATTGTCGTTTGAAAAAGCTTATGAACGGGCCGATATTTCCCCTATACCTTTTCATCATCCTTTTTACCCGGCGCAATTATTTGAAATATCCAGTCCACCTACTGTATTGTATGTGAAAGGTCGGTATTCTCTATTAACGAACGACAAACAAGTAGCTATTATAGGCTCTAGAAAGGCTACAGCTTATACAAAAACTGCGATGGACCTAATTGTTCCGCCTCTTGTTGAAGACGGATATACTGTTGTAAGCGGGCTTGCAAGAGGGGCGGATACAATAGCTCATGAGACAACTATAAAAGTTGGAGGTTCAACAATTGCAGTGCTTGGACACGGGTTTAATTATATATACCCTAAGGAAAACCAGTCTCTTGCTGGGCATATGGCGGAGCATCAGTTACTTGTCACAGAGTATCCTCCGTATATGAAGCCTGAGAAATGGCATTTTCCTATGCGTAACCGAATAATTAGCGGGTTGTCCAAAGCTTTAGTTGTAACCGAAGCAGCATTAAGAAGTGGAACACTTATTACAACAGAATATGCATTAGAACAAGGAAAAGATGTATTTGTTGTACCGGGTCCAATTAATGCGGAGCAATCAAAAGGCACAAATAAACTACTATTAGAAGGAGCTATTCCAGTGTGCAATGGTCACGAAATCGTTGAAACACTTGCGCTCTTTTCTAACAAAAATTGAAAAAAAGTTGCATTATCTTAAAATCTGTTATACATTTTGCAACAGGTAACTTAAAAAATTAGCAATAGACCTCGCTAAGGGGGAGACATAGATGGCGGATTATTTAGTGATTGTAGAATCACCAGCAAAAGCAAAAACAATTGAACGATATTTAGGGAAAAAATATAAAGTAAAGGCGTCTATCGGGCATGTTCGTGATCTACCACGTAGCCAAATGGGTGTTAGTCCTGAAAATAATTATGAACCTAAATATATTACGATTCGTGGTAAAGGGCCTGTTTTACAGGACTTAAAGTCTGCGGCTAAAAAAGTGAAGAAAGTCTTTCTAGCAGCCGATCCAGACCGCGAGGGAGAAGCGATTGCTTGGCACCTTGCGACTGCGTTAAATATTGATATTCATTCAGATTGTCGTGTCGTTTTTAATGAAATTACAAAAGATGCGATTTTAGAATCTTTTAAAAATCCACGTCCAATTAATATGGATTTAGTAGATGCACAGCAAACACGTCGTATATTGGACAGACTTGTTGGTTATAACATTAGTCCGATTCTTTGGAAAAAGGTTAAAAAGGGATTATCAGCAGGACGGGTACAATCTGTAGCACTACGCATGATTATTGATCGTGAAAATGAAATTAAAAACTTCCAACCGGAAGAATATTGGACAATTGAAGGTTCATTTGAAAAAGGTAAGAAAACGTTCGATGCACTTTATTATGGTGATGGCAAAGAAAAAATTAAATTAACAAATGAAGAACAAGTAAAATCTATTTTAAAAAATGTTAAAGGTACAAGTTTTGAAGTAGTCAATGTATCCAAAAAAGAACGTAAACGAAATGCAGCACCTGCTTTTACAACATCTTCTTTACAGCAAGAGGCCGCACGTAAGTTAAATTTCCGTGCTAAGAAAACGATGATGCTTGCGCAACAATTATATGAAGGTATTGATATTGGTAAAAAAGAGGGAACAGTCGGTTTAATCACGTATATGCGTACCGATTCTACACGTATTTCGGATACAGCAAAAACAGAGGTAATTGCCTATATTGAATCCAAATACGGCAAAGAATTCATCTCCACAGAGACGAAGCAGGCTAAAAAAGCATCGAACGCACAAGACGCCCATGAGGCCATTCGTCCAACTAGTACGATGCGAACTCCAGATGAATTAAAAGCAGTGCTTAGTCGCGACCAATTGCGTTTATATCGTTTAATTTGGGAGCGCTTTATCGCTAGTCAGATGGCGCCGGCCGTACTTGATACAGTTGCTGTTGATCTACAAAATGGTGATGTTTTATTCCGTGCAAACGGCTCACAAGTTAAATTTGCGGGCTTTATGAAGCTATATATTGAGGGTACAGATGATCAAACAGAAGAAACAACCAAGCTTCTACCTGAAATGGAAGTTGGCGATCAAGTAAAATCTCTTGAAATTGAGCCAAAGCAACATTTTACACAGCCACCACCACGTTATTCAGAGGCGCGTCTTGTGAAAACAATGGAAGAGTTAGGTATAGGGCGCCCGTCCACATATGCACCGACCCTCGATACAATTCAGCGCCGTGGCTATGTCGTATTAGATGCAAAGCGATTTATGCCGACAGAGCTAGGAGAAATCGTGCACCAACTCGTACTTGAGTTTTTCCCTGATATCATAAATATCGAATTCACAGCACAAATGGAGCAAGATTTGGATGATATTGAAGAAGGCGATCGTCAGTGGAAAGAAGTTGTACATGAGTTTTATAAGGATTTTGAGGTCCATGTAAAATATGCAGATGAGGCTATGGAAAAGGTCGTTATAAAAGATGAACCGGCTGGCGAGGATTGTGAGCTTTGTGGATCTCCAATGGTCTTTAAGCTTGGACGATATGGGAAATTTATGGCTTGTTCAAACTTCCCAGATTGCCGTAATACAAAAGCTATTATGAAACCTATTGGCGTAAAATGTCCTTCCTGTGAAACAGGCGAAATTGTAGAACGAAAGAGTAAAACAAAGCGTTTATTCTATGGTTGCAATCAGTATCCTGAGTGTGAATTTGTTTCTTGGGATAAGCCAATTAGTCGACCATGTCCGAAATGTAGTGCATTATTAGTAGAGAAAAAAATTAAAAAAGGTGTGCAAATTCAGTGTACGAAATGTGACTATGAAGAGACACCTACTCAATGATAGAAAGATGGTAAGAACATGACTGAACAAGTAGTAAATGTAATAGGCGCAGGTCTTGCAGGCAGTGAGGCTGCTTGGCAAATTGCTCAACGTGGTGTGAAAGTTAGACTTTATGAAATGCGCCCAGTAAAGCAAACACCAGCTCACCATACTGATAAATTTGCAGAGCTTGTTTGTTCGAACTCACTACGTGCAAATGGATTAACAAATGCCGTAGGCGTGATTAAAGAAGAAATGCGTATTTTAGATTCTGTTATTATGAAGGCAGCAGATGCATGTTCAGTACCAGCAGGCGGTGCATTAGCAGTGGATCGTCATGAGTTTGCGGGCTATGTGACAGACTCAGTGAAAAATCATCCTCTTGTGGAAGTAATTCATGAAGAAGTCACTGAAGTTCCAGAAGGTATTACGGTTATTGCCACAGGTCCACTAACATCGAAAGCTTTAGCTGAAAAAATTCAAGGCTTAACAGGTTTAGATTATCTATATTTCTATGATGCAGCAGCACCAATTATTGAAAAAGATAGCATCGATATGGAAAAGGTTTATTTAAAATCTCGTTACGATAAAGGGGAAGCAGCTTATTTAAACTGTCCTATGACAAAGGAAGAATTTGATCGTTTCCGTCAAGCGTTAATCGAAGCAGAGGTTGTGCCATTAAAAGAATTTGAAAAGGAAATTTACTTTGAAGGTTGTATGCCAATCGAAGTAATGGCTGCTCGCGGGGAGAAAACAATGTTATTTGGACCGATGAAGCCAGTAGGTCTAGAGGATCCAAAAACAGGAAAACGACCTTATGCTGTTGTCCAATTACGACAAGATGATGCAGCAGGAACTCTTTACAATATCGTTGGCTTCCAAACACATTTAAAATGGGGACCACAGAAAGAAGTATTGCAATTAATTCCGGGATTAGAGAATGTTGAAATCGTTCGTTATGGAGTAATGCATAGAAACACGTTCATTAATTCGCCGAAGGTTCTAGAGAAAACTTATCAGCTTCGCGAGCAAAAAAATATTTTCTTTGCTGGTCAAATGACAGGTGTCGAAGGATATGTTGAATCAGCTGGTAGCGGATTAATTGCTGGTATTAATGCGGCTCGATTAGCATTAGGACAAGAACAACTTATCTTCCCATTCGAAACGGCTTTAGGAAGTATGGCGCGTTATATAACAGAAGCACAATCGAAAAACTTCCAGCCAATGAACGTTAACTTCGGAATTTTCCCTGAACTACCACCAGGACGTCGTTCGAAACCAGAGCGTGCAGAGATGCATGCTACACGCGCAATAAGTACAATTCGTAATTTTGTGAATTCACAAACAATTTGATTGCAAAAAGCCTCTAAAAGTTGATATACTCTTAGAGGCTTTTTCTTTTTTGTAGGCAAAATGCTAATTTACACGTATTTTATTATTTTGTATGGAGATTTTCTCAAAATATAAACATTTACACTTGCTATATGATGAAGATAGGTATAGTGTCAGTATGTATGTTTATCTACATTAACGATACCCAAAGTGACACACTAAAGAGGATAAACGAAATTGCACATCCTTTTATTGGCAAGTGTAAGTAATTTTGGCTCATCAACCGTAATTTGAGAAGGTAATTAATTATCATTTGGTGGTGAATCTTTTAATGTTAGTTTCGTCCCAAGATGCACTTGAGCAGTTTATGCTTTATATTCAAATTGAAAAAAACTTCTCTGTTCATACAGTGCGAGAATATGAATCAGACCTACTAGATTTTTTAGCGTTTTTGCAAGCGGAAGGTGTAAATGATTTAGCTAGTGTTGAGTATATACATGCACGTCTTTATGTAACAAAGTTGTACGATGAAAAGAGAGCAAGGTCATCTGTATCAAGGAAAATCTCCTCAATACGCTCTTTCTTTCGCTTTCTAAATAGACAGTACGGATTAGATGATGGGGCATTTCGATCACTTTATCACCCCAAAAAAGAATCGCGCTTACCAAGTTTTTTCTACGAAGAAGAATTGAAGCAGCTATTTGATGCGAATGTTGGCGATGATTTGAAATCATTAAGAAATACGGCTATATTAGAGCTGTTATATGCGACAGGTATTCGTGTAAGTGAGCTTACCTCAATTCAAGTAGAAGATGTTGATTTCCATTATTCAATTATTAGGGTAATGGGAAAAGGGCGAAAAGAACGTATTATTCCATTCGGGCAATTTGCGAGTTTAGCTATGCAGGATTACATAGAGCAAGCTCGTCCACGATTGATGAAAAACACAAGTCATCAGCAATTGTTTGTCAACATGCGCGGTGGGGAACTTACTCCTCGAGGTGTACGTCATATTTTAACTGAAATGATTGACAAGGCCTCGCTCCATACGAAAATATATCCACATATGCTTCGCCATACTTTTGCTACACATTTATTGAATAATGGCGCAGATTTACGTACGGTGCAGGAGTTATTAGGCCACGCTCATTTAACTTCTACACAAGTTTACACACATGTAACAAAAGAGCATCTTCGTCAAACATATATGAATGCTCATCCAAGGGCATAATAAGCTAAGGAGGAAGGCAAATGGGACAAATTCATGCGACAACGATATTTGCAGTTCATCATAATGGAGGTTGCGCTATGGCAGGTGATGGTCAAGTAACCCTGGGGAATGCGGTTGTAATGAAGGGTACAGCAAGGAAGGTCAGACGTCTGTTTAATGGGCAGGTGCTTGCTGGATTTGCAGGATCGGTTGCCGATGCTTTTACACTTTTTGAAATGTTTGAAGGAAAGTTAAATGAATACAATGGTAACTTACAACGTGCAGCGGTAGAAGTTGCAAAGCAATGGCGCGGTGATAAAATGCTACGTCAATTAGAGGCCATGCTACTTGTAATGGATAAAAGTACACTCCTTCTTGTTTCAGGTACTGGAGAAGTGATTGAACCGGATGATGGAGTTTTGGCAATTGGTTCTGGGGGTAATTATGCATTATCAGCAGGTCGTGCTCTGAAAAAATATGCGGGTGATACAATGTCTGCTCGTGAAATTGCAGAGGCAGCGTTAGAAACCGCTGCTGAAATCTGTGTGTTTACGAATCATAATATTATCGTGGAGGCGCTTATCTAATGACAAAAAATAATTTAACGCCAAGACAAATTACTGAGCATTTGGATCGTTATATCGTTGGACAAAATGAAGCGAAACGAGCGGTAGCTATTGCGCTACGTAATCGATATCGTCGTTCGCTGTTAAGTGATGAGATGAAGGCTGAAGTAATTCCGAAAAATATTTTGATGATTGGACCAACAGGTGTCGGAAAAACAGAAATTGCTCGAAGAATTGCAAAGCTAACAAATGCACCATTTGTGAAAGTAGAAGCAACGAAGTTTACAGAAGTAGGGTATGTTGGACGCGACGTAGAATCAATGGTACGTGATGTAGTAGAAGCTTCTCATCGTCTTGTAAAAGAAGAAATGATGGAGTCTGTGAAGGACCAAGCAGAAGAATTAGCAAACGAAGCTATCGTTAAGTTATTGGTTCCTTCTTTACGAAAAAAACAGTCCATGCAAAATCCATTTGAAATGTTATTTGGTGGGAAAGAACAGCAAGCCAATGACGATTCCTCTGAAGAAACTGAAGTACGCTCCAAACGTGCGCAAATCGCTATCGATTTACGTAATGGTAAATTAGAAAATGAATGGATTACAGTTGAAGTAACGGAACAAAATTCTTCTATTTTTGATGCGTTACAAGGAACGGGCATGGATATGTCTTCAAACAGTGGCATGCAGGATATGCTATCTAGTTTGATGCCTAAAAAGCAGAAGAAACGCCGTGTACAAGTGAAAGACGCGCGCCGTATTTTAACAATCGAGGAAGCGAATAAGCTCATAGATGCAGATGAAGTTGCACAGGAAGCCATTACAAGAGCTGAACAGTCAGGCATTATTTTTATTGATGAAATTGATAAAATCGCTAGTAAGGAAGGTAACTCTTCTGCGAATGTATCACGTGAGGGTGTACAACGCGATATTTTGCCAATCGTTGAAGGCTCTACTGTAACGACGAAGTACGGTGCTGTAAAAACAGACTTTATGCTTTTCGTTGCTGCTGGAGCATTTCATATGTCAAAGCCGTCAGATTTAATTCCTGAATTGCAAGGTCGATTCCCGATTCGAGTAGAGCTTGAAAAATTAACGAAACAAGATTTTGTACGTATTTTGAAAGAGCCAGATCAATCACTTATTTTGCAATACAAGGCATTATTAGAAACAGAAGGCGTTGAAATAAACTTTACAGAAGACGCGATTGAGCGAATTGCAGAAATTGCAACCGAGGTTAATCAGGAGACTGATAATATTGGAGCTCGTCGTTTGCACACAATTTTAGAACGTTTATTGGAAGAATTATCGTTTGAAGCTGCAGAAATTGCACCTGCAAATATTCCGATCAATGCTGCATATGTAGATCAAAAGCTTGCGGGTATAGTAAAAAACAAAGATTTGTCACAGTTTATATTGTAAGATAAGGCTGAATAGTTTCATTCAGTTGTAAAAAACTTTAGAATATTAAGTAAATACTCTTCGGATTATTTATAGGAGGAACATATAATGAATTTATTAGAAAAAACACGTAAAATTAACTCGATGCTTCAAGCATCTGCTGGTAAGCCAGTAAACTTTAAAGAAATGGCAGATACATTAGGAGATATTATAGACAGTAATGTCTATATTGTAAGCCGTAAAGGGAAACTTTTAGGCATTTCAATTCACCAACAAATTGAAAATGAACGTATGAAAAAGATGTTCGAAGAGCGTCAATTCCCAGAAGAATATACACATAGCTTGTTTACAATTTCTGAAACATCTTCAAACTTAGATATTCATGACGAACATACTGCTTTCCCAGTTGAAAACAAAGAGTTATTCCAAAATGCATTAACAACGATTGTACCGATTGTTGGTGGTGGTGAGCGTTTAGGTACATTAATTCTTGCTCGTTTATCTTCACAATTCGAGGATGATGATTTAATTTTAGCTGAGTATGGTGCAACAGTAGTTGGTATGGAAATTTTACGTGAGAAATCTGAGGAAATTGAAGAGGAAGCCCGTAGCAAAGCAGTTGTACAAATGGCAATTAACTCTCTTTCATACAGTGAGTTAGAGGCTATTGAACATATCTTTGAAGAGCTTGACGGACATGAAGGCTTACTTGTTGCTTCTAAAATTGCAGACCGAGTTGGCATTACACGTTCAGTAATCGTAAACGCATTACGTAAACTAGAATCTGCAGGTGTAATCGAATCTCGCTCTCTAGGTATGAAAGGTACTTACATTAAAGTGCTAAACGATAAATTCTTAAATGCATTAGCTGAAATTAAAATGAAATAATATAAAACGTCCTTTTTGGAACGGTGTAAGGCATCTGGAATAATTTTGTTCCAGATGCCTTTTTAACTTCTTTCAGCGGCTGTCCAAACATCCACTGAAATAGAGGAACTCAGTTTAAGAACGCCACGTCCTGTGGCAATGACTGAGTGACCAACATCACGTTGGCCCAAAGCCTCCGGTGGATGTCACGAAAATGGAAAGGAGTGCTTAGAGGAATTTCATAGGTAACATGTAGGCAGCTGGAATATTTATGTTTCGGCTGCCTTTTTGAACTTTTTCATAATTCGATGAAAATTCGACAAAATTTTCAGCTGATTGACATTGCATCTAATTATGTCAAACTATGATATAGTACTAAATAGTGGGGAGAATCATCTATGTTTTATTCTTTTTCTTCATCTCCTGTAGGTAAGATTTCAACCATCATAGACGCTATTATTATTGCTTTCTCCCTAGATTAGATTTTTAGAATACACATTACTTATTGCATAAATCAAAAAAACAGATACTCCTATTGTTACTTATAAGACAGTCTAGAATCGCTATTCAGAATTTTTTGCTATATTTTAAGCTCAACTATAAGTAGTAAAAAGGAACTCTAATTTAGACACTGTGTCTACTGTTGTTTTGTTAATAAAAGGAAAAAAACCAATCCCAAAACCGTAAACACTATCGAAATAGTGTAAAATGACTAGAAGTGAGTTTGGTTGCTCGAAGCCATGCGGCACAAGGGATACAGAAGTATTGTCCTGGTTATTTGTGAATAAAAATAGGGCATATATACTACTAAAAAATGACAAAAGACAATAGACACTACGTATCATCTTAATTACAATTGTATTATTGGATAAAATAAGAAGTACATAAATGAGGTGAATGTTTTGGATTTGTTTGGAGGAACTATTAGTAGCCTGGAAAACGGACTTTCCTATGCAACTTTGAATCATAAAACAATCGCTAATAACATTGCGAATGTCGATACGCCGAACTATAAGGCGAAAAGTGTAAGTTTTAAAGATATATTGGAGAAAGAACAACAAATGTCAATTTCGGCATATCGTACTGATAGTAGACATTATGATTTCGAGATTCGACAATCTACGCCTGGTGTGAATAATATTAATGGCTTACGTTATCGAAATAACGGTAATGCCGTGGATATGGATGCTGAACAGGCGAAGCTTGCGGAAAATCAAATTTATTACAACGCATTAATTGAACGTATGAACGGTAAGTTAAACACATTAAATACTGTTATTAAAGGAGGTAGGTAATAGATGTCTATTTTTCATGGAATGAATACCACTGCCTCAGCTTTAACAGCACAGCGTTTACGAATGGATGTCATTTCTTCAAATATGGCAAACATGGATACAATGCGTGCTAAACAAGTGAATGGGCAGTGGGAACCATATCGCCGGAAGTCTGTGACATTTACAGCGCAAGAGGGACAGTTTTCAAAGTTCTTTAATGTCGCACTTGGTAAAAACGCAAAAAGTAGCGTTGGCAACGGCGTAAAAGTTACACAAATAAAAGAAGATACAGAAACACCTTTCAAACTTGTGTATGATCCAACTCATCCAGATGCAAATGCAGATGGTTATGTAAATATGCCAAATGTAGATCCGTTAAAAGAAATGGTAGATTTAATGTCAGCCACTCGTTCCTACGAGGCAAACGTAACTGTATTGAATGCAAATAAATCAATGCTGACAAAGGCTTTAGAGCTTGGAAAATAAATAAGTAGAAAGGAAGATACATAATGACAATTTCGTCCGTTTCACAAATGACACCTATGCAGGTTGTAAATGAAACAAATAAACTTAACACGACACCTTATGAAGCACAACAGAGCTTTGCGAACTCGTTAAAAGAAGCAATATCGAAAGTTAATGATCAACAAATTACTTCTGACAAACTTACTCAAAAGTTAATTAATGGTGGAGATGTAGAGTTGCACGACGTGATGATTGCATCACAAAAGGCGAGCATTACATTAAATGCAACAATTGAAGTTCGCAATAAGGTGATTGAAGCTTACCAAGAAATAATGCGAATGAGTGTCTAACTTTATTTGAACTAGTGATACATTCACTATTGCAATAAAGAATATATCCCATAATTTATACTTTTTTAATGAACGATTGATGTATAGGCTAGGTGACTCCTTAGGGGTCATGTTACAGATAATACCCAGTAGCGAGACGATAGAGAAATGAAGGTTAAAAGCATTACGTCCTGTAATAATATCTTCGTGACCAACATCCAGATGGCCCCAAGTGGCTATCGGATGCTCCCAGGAAAAAGCCTAGTCGAAACAGAAATCAACCCGTTATGGTGATGATAATGATTGAATGTTATGGGATATCACTGTTTTCGCGAATTATTAGATGGATAGGTTATTCACTATAACCGGAGGATTCATAATGAATGAACGATTGACGAAAATAAAAAACGACACCAGCCAATTTTGGACAAGTCGTAGTAAAAAACAAAAATTTGTAATGCTTGGTTCAGTAGTAGGGGTTATAGTACTTGCTACCGTTATTACACTTTTTGCTACAAAAATTACATATGTACCACTTTATAAAGATTTATCGACAAGAGAAATCGGTCAAGTGAAGGAAACGTTGGACTCCCAAGGTGTAAAATATGAAATTGCACCAGGAGGGACATCGATTTTAGTACCTGAAGATCAAGTAGACTCATTGTTAGTGCAGTTGGCTTCACAAGGATATCCGCAATCAGGATCGATTGATTACTCTTTTGCCAATAGTTCTGGGTTTGGTATGACAGATAATGAGTTTAATCTATTAAAAAAAGCAGCGACTGAAACAGAAATTGCAAAGCTCATTAAAAATCTAGATGGTGTAAAAGATGCAAAGGTAATGATCAACGTTCCAGAAGAGGGAGTTTTCTTAAAGGATGTTAAAGAAGAAGCGACAGCATCTATTGTTTTGAATACTGATCCTGGCTATAAATTTACAGAGCAACAAATTGCCACTATGTACAATTTAGTAGCAAAAAGTGTTCCAAATTTAAACACGGATAATATTGTTATTTCTAACCAGTTTTCTGAATTCTTTGATCTGCATGCTGCTACTACTGATGGCATTTCAACAGCAACAGCTGAAGGTCAGTTACAAGCGAAGAAATTGGTTGAGCGTGACCTACAGCGACAAGTTCAAAGTATGCTAGGTACGCTTATGGGACAAGACAAAGTAGTAGTTTCTGTGACAACAGACATTGATTTCAAAAAAGAAAATCGTGAAGAAAAACTAGTTACGCCGGTTGACGAAGAGAATATGGCGGGAATAGAAATTAGTGCTCAACGTATTACAGAGCAATATTCTGGAGGGGCTGCAGCTACTGGTACACCTGAAGCTGAAACGACGACAGATAACTTCACAACTTATAACGAAGGTGTAAATGGTAATGGAGAATCCGAACGTACTGAAGAAACAATTAATAATGAAGTAAATCGTATACGTAAAGAAATCCAAGAGGCACCATATAAAATTCAGGATATGGGTATCCAAGTAATCGTTGAACCGCCAACAGCAACTGACGCAGGAACGTTACCAGATGGGGTTCGTGAGGATATCCAGAAAATTTTAAGTACTATTGTTCGTACGACGATTTCTAAAGATGTAGCAGCAGAACTTACTCAAGATCAAATCGATGAAAAAGTAGCTGTTTCAGTGCATCCTTTAAATGGTAAAGCAACAGAGACAGCTAGCGAAAAATCTGTTATTCCATGGTGGGTTTGGGTAATCGGCGGCATTTTACTAGCTGTAATATTATTGCTTGCATTCTTCATTATCCGTTCACGTAAACGTGCGCAGGAAGAAGAAGAACTTAGTATCCTAGATGAACAAGAAGAACTAATGATTGAAGATATTAATGAAGAAATTGAAACGGAAGCTACAATGCGTCGTAAGCAGCTTGAAAAAATGGCAAAAGATAAGCCAGACGATTTTGCGAAGTTACTGCGTAGTTGGATTGCGGAAGACTAACTAGGAGGTTCGACTGTGTCCAAGAAAGATAAAGAATTAACCGGAAAACAAAAGGCTGCTCTCTTGTTAATTTCATTAGGGCCTGAGGTTTCAGCTTCTGTCTATAAACATTTAACAGAAGAGGAAATTGAACGTTTAACATTAGAGATTTCAAGCGTTAAAAAAGTAGAAGCAAATGTTAAAGAGGAAATTATTGAAGAATTCCACAATATTGCACTTGCGCAAGATTATATTACACAGGGTGGTATTGGTTACGCGAAGACAGTATTGGAAAAAGCACTTGGTGTAGAACAGGCGCAAACAATTATTAATCGTCTAACATCTTCTTTACAAGTGCGTCCATTTGACTTTGCGCGTAGAGCTGATCCAGCACAAATTTTTAACTTTATTCAAAATGAACATCCACAAACAATTGCCCTTATTCTATCTTATTTAGAGGCAGGGCAAGCGGGCGTTATTTTATCTTCATTGCCACAGGAAGTACAGGCTGATATTGCTAAACGTATAGCCGTAATGGAATCAACTTCACCAGAAGTTATTAGTGAAATTGAATCTGTTTTAGAGCGTAAATTATCATCAACTGTTACACAGGATTACACGGAAACGGGTGGCATTGATGCAGTTGTTGAAGTGTTAAATGGTGTAGACCGACAAACGGAAAAAACGATTCTCGATGCACTCGAAATTCAAGATCCAGAGCTTGCAGAAGAAATCAAAAAACGTATGTTTGTATTCGAGGATATTGTTACGCTCGACAACCGCTCGATTCAACGTGTTATTCGTGATTGTGAAAATGAAGACTTACTGCTTTCAATGAAAGTTTCAAGCGAAGAAGTAAAAGATATTATTTTCCGCAATATGTCACAACGTATGGCTGAGACATTTAAGGAAGAAATGGAAATTATGGGACCTGTACGTCTGCGTGATGTAGAGGAAGCGCAATCTCGAATTGTTGCGGTTATTCGTCGCTTAGAGGATGCTGGTGAGATTATTATTGCACGTGGTGGAGGAGATGACGTCATTGTCTAGAATCATCCGTTCTGTATATACACAGTCCAATGGCGATCATGTCAAAAAGATTCAAATTCGTGACATGTTTGAGATGCAAGAGGTAGAAAACGGAGAAATTCCACCTCAAAAACAAATTACTATCGAAGAAGTGCTAGAAGAGCGTGATCGTTTACTTGCAGAGGCTAGAGCTACTATACAGGCTGAACGTGAAACTTATGAACAAGAAAAGCAAATGTTCTTTCAGGAAATTGAACATTTAAAGCAAGGTTGGGAAGAAGAACGACCTAATCGAGTGCAAGGAGCGTATGATGAAGGATTTGGTCAAGGTTATGAGGATGGGACGAACAAAGCTAATGAAGCGATGGCCCAATCTCTCCAAACGGCCAATGAAATAATTATTCATGCGAGGGAGAATGCTCGAAAATATATTGAAGATCAGGAATCGATTGTTTTAGAGCTAGGCTTAACCGCAGCAGAGCGAATTATTGATGCATCTTTAGAGCGAGACAATGAATTATTTGTTTCAATCGTTCGTAGAGGACTTAAAGAAGCGAGAGAAATGAAAGAAATAAAAATTTATGTTTCACCTATCTACTATGCATTAATTACTTCCAATCGAGATGAACTGGCTGAAATGTTCCCAACTGACGTACCATTTATGATTTTTGTAAATGAGGATTTAGAAAATGAAACAGATTGCTATATTGAAACAAATCATGGCCGTATTGTAGTAAGTATTGATGAACAATTAAACGAACTAAGATTGAAGCTATATGAAATATTAGAAAGTAAGGAATGATCTAGATGAAAACGGCTCAATTAATCGAACAAATTCCTCAAATACCAACCTTTAAAAAATTTGGTAGAGTAACTAGAGTTGTCGGCTTGATGATTGAGTCGCAAGGTCCAGATAGTTCTATTGGTGATGTTTGTAAAATTCATGTGGAAACTTCCAAAAACGGCCATCAAATCATCTTAGCAGAGGTTGTAGGATTCAAAGATGAAATTGTTGTCTTAATGCCTTTTACCTCTCTTCGAGAAATATCAATTGGCTGCCTAGTCGAAGGTACAGGGGCACCACTTGAGGTAAAAGTAGGTCCCGAGCTAATCGGTAAAGTACTTGATTCCATGGGAAATCCAATAGATGGAACTGTATTACCGAAAGGATTAATGTCAGTTCCGACAGAGCAGGACCCACCGAATCCGCTAACACGCCCACCTATTAATGAAAGACTTGAAGTAGGTGTTAAAGCAATTGATGGCATGTTAACAGTTGGTAATGGACAACGTGTTGGTATTTTCGCTGGTTCTGGGGTCGGGAAAAGTACATTGCTCGGTATGATTGCGCGAAATACCCAAGCGGATTTAAACGTAATCGCGCTAATTGGAGAGCGTGGTCGTGAGGTTCGTGAGTTTATAGAGCGTGATTTAGGACCAGAGGGTTTAAGTCGATCTATAGTTGTTGCTGCCACTTCTGATCAACCTGCATTAATGCGAATTAAAGGAGCCTTTACCGCAACAGCAATTGCCGAATATTTTAGAAACCGCGGCTTAAATGTCATGTTGATGATGGACTCTGTGACCCGTGTTGCTATGGCACAGCGTGAAATCGGTCTTGCGACAGGTGAACCGCCAGCTCAAAAAGGATACACACCATCTGTATTTGCGATTTTACCTAAACTATTAGAACGCACAGGTACTAATGAGAAAGGCTCTATTACTGCCTTTTATACAGTATTAGTAGATGGTGATGATATGAATGAGCCAATTGCAGATACTGTGCGAGGGATTTTAGATGGTCATATAGTCCTTGATCGAAACCTTGCCAATAAAGGTCAATATCCAGCTATTAATGTATTAAAAAGCGTCAGCCGTTTAATGAATCATGTAGCAGAGCCAGAGCACAAAAAGGCTGCAGAACGATTAAGGGAGCTCTATTATACATATGACAAGTCAGAGGATCTAATTAATATCGGTGCTTATAAGAAAGGTACATCAAAAGAAATTGATGAAGCAATTTACTATGAACCTCTCATTACCGCATATTTAAAGCAGGGCTATTTAGATAAAGTGACCCTTGTGGAAAGTATGAATGAGTTAATTTCATTATCGAACGGTGGTGGAAACTAGGATGGTCAGCTATATATATCGTTTTGAAAAAGTGTTAACCATTCGAGAACAGGAAAAAAATGAAACTGAAATTGCCTATAAAGAATCTGTACGTTCTTTTGAAGAAGTAGCAACTAAGCTATATGATTTGTTAAAAAAGAAAGAAGATTTAATAGAGTTTCAGCAGGAGCGTTTAGCTGTAGGCTCATCAATAGAGGAGGTTCATCACTATGCACGATTTATTGATAGCCTCGAAAAAACAATTGTTGATGTACAGCAGAAAGTTGTTCAAGCGCGTGCAAAAATGAATTGGCACGAAGAAAAATTATTAGAAAAAAACTTGGAAGTACGTAAATTTGAAAAAATGCGAGAAAAAGATTTTAAAGAATTCCAGCAAGAGCAGGATCGTATCGAAGGCATTTTTTTAGATGAGATTTCATCACTTACGTACAACAAGAGAGAAATCAGGTGATTTCATGGCGAAAAAAGACAATCGACTTAAAACGGAATTAGTAGAACAACCGCCTAAACGTAAATCAGGTGGCATTCGAAAGTTTTTTACTTGGTTTGTAATACCTATCATGTTTGTGGCGGCAGTTCTACTTGTTGTTGCAACCCTCATGAATACGAATGTCTTTAATTTAGGGAAGAAGGCAATTGAAAGCTTACCATTCGTTCCTTCAGAAGAACAACAAGCAAAAGATGCTGTAGTTAATAATGATTCGAAGGTTGTAAATTTACAAGCTGAAGTACAAGAAAAAGATGCGGAAATCGTACAGCTGCAAAAGAAAATGGATACGGCAACAACTGAAAAAGAAAAGTTAACGACAGAAAATGAACAGCTGAAATTTGAAATTGAAAAATTAAATAGGGAGCAAAGTGACGTAAAGCGTGACTTTACTGATATTTTAAAAACATTTGATAAGATGTCCCCTAAAGCAGCAGCGCCAGTTCTTATTAAAATGAGCGATACTGAAGCATTGCGTATTTTAACAAACTTAAAACCAGATAAATTAGCAGCGATTCTAGAAAAAATGAATCCACAAGATGCAGCGAAATATACAGAAATGATGACTAAACAATAAGAAAATCTGAAAGGAGGTGAAACATGATGGATGTGGCGATGATGCAAATGATGTCTAAGGCTATACCAACTAAAACGGTGGCTACAAAACCTGTAACACCAGGCGATTCCAATGTTAAAGCAAATGGACCGTCGAACAAAGAGAATTTAGCAACGTTTGGGTCTGTTTTTGGACAAATTATTTCTTCTTCAAATCAAATGCAACAGCCTACACAGTCAACTGATACAAAAGATATTTCTGATGTAGCGGCAGTTTTAAATGCTGATTCTATAGAAGACGTACTAGATTTATTAGGGATTCCACACGACGATGGCTTGTTAATGCTTCAAATTGGTGAAGAAGGCAAAGCAGTCGCTATAGATGAAATGTTGAATCTTGATAATTTAATGAATGCATTGGGGATTAATACCGAGCAACTTCAGAAATTAGTGCAACAGTTGCTAGGAGAGGATAAAGAAGCAAGAGATGTATGGGAGCTTTTAGCACTAGTAGATGCTCAAGCACCGATGCTTCAAACTCAGATCGTAGCAGCTTTACAAGGTGAAGGACAAGTGACACCGAAAGAAGTAGCGCCATTGCTTCAAGTGTTAAAGTTAGCACAGCTAGTTGGACAAAAGACGGACTTAACAGCTTCACAAGAAAAATTGCTAACTAACATAAAGAGTCTTTTGACAACGATGCAAACACAAGTAGAGACAATTCAATCTGAACAGCAAGTAACAACTAAAACAACAATGACACTTCCGTTACAAGGCTTTCAGAAAGTAGTCCAACAAGTCCAAGTTACAAAACAGACAGACACAAGTGCTAATGAAATGGTGACTTCCAATACAGTCCAAACAAAAGCAGATACGTTCCAAGTGACACTACCCGCTGCAAAACCAGCGCAGTCAGAGGCATTATTAAAAGAGATGCAAGCAATTATCAATAGAGCCCAAGTCTCGAATGCACAAGGTATTACACGTTTAACATTGAAATTGTATCCAGAAAATTTAGGAACAATTCGTATCGAGCTTGTGCAAAATGACGGTGTCCTCACAGCCCGTCTGCTAGCTTCGACAGCTCATGGACGTGAATTACTTGATAGTCAGGCGCATCAATTAAAGCAAGCCTTTGTTCAGCAAAATATTCAAGTTGATCGACTCGATATTGCTCAATCATTGCAAGACGCAGATCGCCAACAACGCGACCAAAGCTTCTTCAATAATTTCTTTAAGCAACAACAGGAAGATGAGCAGGAGCAAAAAAGCGAAGAAGACGATGAAGGCCAATCGTTTAGTGATTATTTAATAAGTGAGGAGGTGTAAAGATGGCAGATACAACGACTGATAAAATGACTGGAAAAATAACGGATGATTTTTATTACTCAAATTATCAGAAACCAACAAAGCAAACAGGCAATAGTGAACTTGGTAAGAATGCCTTTCTTCAATTATTAATTGCACAATTAAAAAATCAGGATCCAACAAATCCAATGGATGACCGAGAGTTTATTTCGCAAATGGCTCAGTTCTCTTCGCTTGAGCAAATGCAAAATATGACAAAGACAATGGAATCATTACTGCTTTCTCAGGAACAAACACAGATGATGAGCTATTCAAGCTTTATTGGTAAGGAAGTAAAGTGGCATGAGGTAACAAATGAGAAGGATGAAAAAGGTAATTTTGTAATCAATGAAGGAACAGGTATTATTGAATCATTAAAATTTGTTGATGGCAGTGTAGAGTTCTTATTAGCTGATGGTAAGAAAATAACACCTGGCAATATCTCAGGAATTTTAGGTAGCCCAGGAACGAATTCAAATGGTAATTCAGAAACGCCACTTGTACAGGCTAGTAAGTTAATTGGTAAAAATGTTAAGTATATGGACGATGAACAAGAACTACAAGGCCGTATTGTTTCTGTAACAAGTAAAGATGGCGTTATTTACTACGTATTAGACAATGACAAAAAATTAACAGATAAAGATTTTACCGTAATCAGCGAATAAAGGTGGAGAAGAATGATGGATAAGTTTTCACTTCATCGTGTACCATTGCATCCATCTATTCGCCAGACACAACCTAAGCCAATAAACGCACAGCAATCGTTTAAAGCTCATTTACAAGAAGCTACCAATCAACAAGAGTTAAAAGTGAGCAAGCATGCGCATGAACGCATTATCGAGCGTAAGATAGCGATTTCTGATCAAGAATGGCAGGCTGTATCGGACAAGGTATTTGAAGCGCACTCAAAAGGTGTCAAACAACCATTAGTCTTGATGGATCAAGCAGCTTTAATTGTCAGTGCTAAAAACGCAACTGTCATTACAGCGATGGACCGCACGGAAGCAAAGCAGCAAATATTTACAAATATTGATGGCACAATCGTGCTGTAAAGGCTGGACCTGTAATAGGAGGCCTAGGTGTGCTGATTGATAGAAGCATACAATTAATAGACGAAGGGAGAACGACATTATGTTACGTTCTATGTATTCTGGTATTTCAGGTTTAAAAAACTTCCAAACGAAGCTGGATGTAATTGGGAATAATATTGCTAACGTTAATACAGTTGGTTTTAAAAAGGGGCGTGTTAATTTTAAAGACTTAATGTCTCAAACACAGGCAGGCGCATCAGGGTCTACTGCAACGCGTGGAGGTGTAAACCCGCAACAAGTAGGTTTAGGTTCACAATTAGCAGCTATCGATACTATCCACGGTGGCGGATCCTTACAAAGTACAGGGCGTGGCCTAGATTTTGCTGTTGAAGGCGATGGTTTCTTTATGGTGGCTGATGCGAATGGCGCTCCAGACGAAACTACAGGATTTATTGATGAAGATGGATTCAATAACACGTTATTTACACGTAATGGTATTTTCTACATGGACAACAATGGCTACCTAGTTAATGCCGATGGGAAATATTTAGTTGGTGTAACGGCTGGCGATGAGATTGTTATTGAGAAGGATGATACAGGTATTGCACCGGATGATGCACCAAATGTATCTGGAGATGATGGTGAAAACTTATTTGATGATGCTGGGGAGTTAACACCTGCTGAGGGTGATTTAGGACCAATTCGTATCCCGACAACAGCTAAAGAGGTAAATATTGGAGCTGATGGTAAGGTAACTTATGTAGATTTAAATGGTGATCTACAGTGGGCTGGACAATTGGTGATGGCTAAATTCCCGAACGCTGGAGGTCTTGCTAAAGTAGGAGGCAATTACTATCAACAAACTACAAACTCGGGTGCAGCTTATGCACAAGTAGCTACAGTAGCAGGTATGGGTAAAGTTGTTCAAGGAGCGGTAGAAATGTCTAACGTAGACCTTTCAGAGGAGTTTACAGAGATGATTGTTGCACAACGTGGTTTCCAAGCAAATACACGTATTATCACAACTTCTGATGAAGTTCTTCAAGAGCTTGTAAATTTAAAACGCTAAGTAATTTGTAAGTAAGAAATACCAGTTAAGATTTCAAGGTGCTCAAAACTAACAACATAATTTCATATGAGGGAGGGTCGGGCCGGCTCTCTTGCTAGACCCGGCCCTATTTCAATGATTGAACTAACACGTTTAAATGGCAAAGCATTTACATTGAATGCTTTATACATAGAAACGGTCGAATCTTTTCCAGATACGACCATTACATTAACGACTGGAACAAAAATCATTGTTTTACAAAGTGAAGATGAGGTGCGACAAAAGGTAACAGCCTTTTATAAAAATATACAAATACTATCAAACCCGCATCTACGAGGTGAAGAAGATGAAGAATAACAAAATGTTAACGATGATTATCATCGTGCTAGTAGCAATCATACTTATCGGGGGTATTTGCTTTGTATTGTTTACCCAATTTAATAAACCAGCAAAGTCTCTTGAGCCAACCATTGATGAAATCGTAGAAGCTTTAGTTGAAATTCCAGAAATTACAACTAATCTAGCTGATAACAAAATTGTACGCTTTTCGTTAAAAATTCAAACATCAAGTAAAGATGCAGCTGCTGAATTAACGAAGCGTGATTTCCAAGTGAAAAATATTGTTATTGAAGAGCTTTCCGAAATGGAGCAAAAAGATTTAGAAGGTAAGCAAGGGAAGCAAGTCTTCCAAAAATCATTAAAAACAAAAATTAATGAATTGATGCAAGAGGGAGAAGTTCAGGAAGTTTATTTTACCTCCTTCATCACCCAATAAAATAGAAACTGCTTGAAATGGAGGTGGGCAAATGGCAGGAGATGTGTTATCTCAATCCGAGATAGATGCGCTGCTTTCCGCAATATCAACCGGGGAAATGTCAGCGGACGACATAAAAAAAGAGGACGAGGGGCGCAAGGTTAAAGTGTATGACTTTAAACGAGCACTACGTTTCTCAAAAGATCAAATCCGAAGTTTGACCCGAATACATGAAAATTTTGCACGATTACTGACAACTTTCTTTTCTGCACAGCTGAGAAGCTATGTGCAAATTACTGTTGCATCAGTAGACCAAATACCATTTGAAGAGTTTGTACGTTCGATTCCGAATATGACACTCATTAATGTGTTTGAAGTGCCACCATTAGATGGTAATATATTGATGGAAATAAATCCGAACATTGCCTACTCGATGTTAGATCGTTTAATGGGCGGTAGTGGGGCGAGTCATAGTAATGTAGATAACTTAACAGAAATAGAAACTAAAATTATGACAAACCTTTTTGAACGTTCATTCGACAATTTACGCGAGGCGTGGGAAAATGTTGCGGAAATTGATCCAATTTTAGTAGAGCTTGAGGTCAACCCTCAATTTTTACAAATGATTTCACCAAATGAAACGGTTGTCGTTATTTCCTTAAACACGATCATCGGTGAGACAAGCGGTATGATTAATATTTGTATTCCGCATGTTGTATTGGAGCCAATTGTTCCAAATCTTTCTGTTCGCTACTGGATGCAGACAAATACAAAAGAGATGTCTCCAGAGCAAACAAAAATGCTTGAAACACGTGTGAAACAAGCACAACTACCTGTTTCCGTTGAACTAGGTATTACAGACATTACCATTGAGGATTTCCTCACAATGCAAATTGGGGATGTCATTCAATTAGAACAAAAAATTGAAGACCCATTACTATTAAAAGTTGGAACATTACCGAAATTTACAGTTCAACCAGGAAAGCAAGGCAAAAAATTAGCAATCCAGATTATCGACCCTTTGAAAGGAGGAGACGAAGATGAGTGATGAAATGCTCTCCCAAGAAGAAATTGAAGCGTTATTAAGGGGCGAGACGTTGGAAGATAAAAACAGCGACACTGAAGCTTCAACAAATGAGGATATTAATGATTTAAAAGTAGAGGATTACCTTGATTCGTTTGCGCAA
Organism: Lysinibacillus sp. NPDC093190; assembly: GCF_050280425.1. Classification (NCBI taxonomy): domain Bacteria; kingdom Bacillati; phylum Bacillota; class Bacilli; order Caryophanales; family Bacillaceae; genus Lysinibacillus; species Lysinibacillus sp. NPDC093190. The sequence continues at coordinate 234,148 of NZ_JBNNVG010000001.1, forward strand.
GATGCGTTAGGTGAGGTAGGGAATATATCATTTGGTAGCTCTGCCACAGCCCTTTCAGCGTTATTAGGTCAAAAAGTAGATATTACTACCCCAAGTATTTCAATGATTAACCGTAATAAATTAGAAGAGGAATTTCCTCATCCTTATGTAGCCGTACAGGTTGAATATACAATCGGGTTAACAGGTATGAATTTACTTGTTATTAAGCAATCCGATGCAGCGATTATTGCTGATTTAATGTTAGGTGGAGATGGCTTAAATCCGAAACCAGACTTAGGTGAAATTCAGCTAAGTGCTGTTCAAGAAGCTATGAATCAAATGATGGGTTCTGCAGCCACTTCAATGTCGACAGTATTTAATAAAAAAGTGGATATTTCTCCACCTACTATTGATTTAATGAATATTTCTCAAAATGAAGGACGAGAAAATATTCCTGAAGATGATTTACTCGTAAAAGTATCCTTCAGATTGAAAATTGGTAATTTAATTGATTCGAATCTAATGCAATTATTACCGCTGAAATTTAGCCAAAACATTGTGAAGTCTCTATTAGGAGAAACGGAATCAATCGAGGAACCTGTTGCTGCAACAATAGCACCTGAAGCGCCAGTAGCGCCGACGCCTGTACAACCACAGGCGTCTATGCAACCACAAGCACCTGTAACACCACCGCCTGCGCAGCCAGTATATCAACAGCAGGCAGCGCCTGTGCAGCAACCAATGTATCAAGAGCAACAACAGATTCCACAAGCAACAAGACCTATTCAACCGGTCAATGTTCAACAAGCACAGTTTGCTAGTTTTGATCCAAATGTTATCTCGCAATCTGAAGCTAGAAATTTAAATATGCTACTTGATATTCCATTGCAAGTTACTGTAGAGTTAGGACGTACAAAGCGTTCTGTAAAAGAGATATTAGAACTATCTAGTGGTTCGATTATTGAACTAGATAAATTAGCTGGTGAACCAGTTGATATTTTAGTTAATAGCCGTTTAATCGCTAAGGGTGAAGTCGTTGTTATTGACGAAAACTTCGGTGTCCGCATTACAGATGTTTTAAGTCAAGCAGAGCGTTTAAATAATTTAAGATAGTTTCAATTGGAGGAGTTAACCATGTCTAAAAGAATTTTGATTGTAGACGATGCTGCATTCATGCGCATGATGATCAAGGATATTTTATCGAAAAATGGATTTGAAGTTGTTGGAGAGGCAGCTGATGGTTTACAAGCTGTTGAAAAGTACAACGAATTAAAGCCAGACTTAGTAACAATGGATATTACCATGCCAGAAATGGACGGTATTGCTGCTCTTAAAGCAATTAAGGGTTCAGATCCAAATGCAACTGTAATTATGTGTTCAGCAATGGGACAACAAGCAATGGTAATCGATGCAATTCAAGCTGGTGCGAAAGACTTTATTGTTAAGCCTTTCCAAGCTGATCGTGTAATTGAAGCGATTCAAAAAGCTCTAGGATGATCGAATGAAAATGTTAAAATCATTTCGTCAAACGATGATTTTCGCATTTCTTGTATCCTTCCTGTTTTTGTACCCTACATCGACTCCTGTGTATGCAGACTCTAACACGAATATGGTAAACGACTGCATCACTAAAGGAGATTGTAAAGAAGATAATGCTCCAGCTGCTAAGCAAGATTCAGATTCACAAGCAGCTGGAGACATATCTGCATGGGAATACATAAAAATGGTTTTGGCGCTTATTTTTGTTGTAGCTTTATTTTATGGGTTAATGAAGTTTTTAAATAAAAGAAATTTAAACTTTCAGCGTAATCAATTAGTACAAAATTTAGGCGGTTTATCGTTAGGTGCTCAAAAGTCAGTACAACTATTACAAGTAGGTAAAACACTCTATTTAGTGGGGATCGGTGAGGATGTCCAACTATTACGTGAAATTACTGATCCTGAGGAAGTTGCAGCACTTTTAGCACTTTATAATGAACGACAAGAACTTGCAACAACATCACCGTATATTGCAGAAGTATTTTCTAAGTTTAAGAGAAAAAATAATGAGAGTTCACCAACACAGCAAAAACAAGGCTCTTTTGGTGAGCTATTTGAAAAAAAGATTTCCGAAATTAAACAGGAGCGCAGTGAAGAACTGGGGAAATGGAAGCAAAAGGAGAATGATGATAAATGAATGATGTAATCAGTGTTTTTTCCAACAGCGATCCGACCAATGTCTCTAGCGCTGTGAAGCTTCTCTTATTGTTAACAGTTCTATCACTGGCACCGAGTATTTTAATTTTGATGACATCGTTTACACGCATTGTTATAGTGCTTTCGTTTGTTCGTACTGCGTTGGCGACACAGCAAATGCCACCAAACCAGGTCATTGTAGGTCTTGCCTTGTTTTTAACTTTCTTTATCATGGCCCCAACATTTCAAGAGGTCAATAAAGAGGCATTGCAGCCATTATTTTCTGAGAAAATCGGAATTGAAGAAGCGTATGATCGTGCCAGTGTGCCGTTTAAAGAGTTTATGAGTAAGCATACAAGGCAAAAAGATCTTGATTTATTTTTAAAGTATAATAAGGCAGAAAAGCCAGCATCTGTAGAAGAAATTCCTCTTACAATGTTAGTGCCTGCTTACGCATTGAGTGAGATTAAAACAGCGTTTCAAATTGGCTTTATGATTTTTATTCCATTCCTAGTAATCGACATGATTGTCGCAAGCACTCTAATGTCGATGGGGATGATGATGTTACCACCGGTTATGATTTCATTGCCGTTTAAGATTTTATTATTTGTACTCGTTGATGGTTGGTATCTAGTGATGAAATCATTACTACAAAGTTTTTAGGGGATGATACAGTATGACAGGTGAATTGGTTATTTCAATTGCAGAGCGTGCCATTATGATTATCCTTCTAACAAGCGGTCCGCTACTATTAGTTGCTTTAATCACTGGTTTAGCGGTAAGTATTTTTCAGGCAACAACATCGATTCAAGAGCAAACATTAGCATTCGTTCCAAAAATCATCGCTGTATTAGCTGCTATCGTATTTTTCGGTCCTTGGATGTTATCACAAGTGACTAGCTATGCGAGAGACATTTTTGAGAATTTAACGCGTTATATAGGGTGAGTAGATGAATGAATTAATCCCGCATTTTACGGTTTTCTTATTAGTACTTGTGCGCGTATCGGCATTTTTTGTCACTGTGCCTTTTTTCTCGTACAGAACGATTCCGCCACAAGTTAAAATAACTCTCGCATTAGTTTTAGCTTGGATGATGTATTATACAATTGACGTCGAACCATTTGTATTTAATGGTGATTACATACTTTTAGTGATGAAAGAAGCGCTCATTGGACTGTTACTCGGTCTAGTAGGCTATATCATCATGTCGGCAATTCAAATTGCCGGAAGCTTTATAGATTTTCAAATGGGTTTTGCCATTGCCAATATTATTGACCCGCAAACAGGTGCACAAAGTCCATTGATAGGACAATTTTTTAATACGCTAGCAATACTCTTTCTTCTTGCTATAAATGGACATCATATGATTCTCGATGGAATTTATTATAGTTATCAATTCTTACCGATGAATCAAGGATTTCCTAATTTCGCAAATGACAATTATATAGAGTTTATCATTACAACATTTACAGCTGTTTTTGCGATTGCCTTTCAAATGGCGGCTCCTGTTGTAGCAACTTTGTTTTTGGTCGACTTGGCGCTAGGAATCACAGCGAAAACTGTACCACAATTAAATATATTTGTTGTTGGTTTTCCTATTAAAATTGGCGTTAGTTTTCTAGTGTTATTCACAATGATGGCTGTAATGGTTCAAGTGATACAAAAGCTAATTACAATTATGATATATGCTATGCGTGACTTAATGGCTATTTTAGGTGGTGGATAAAATGTTGCTACTGCTGGATTTAGATTTACAGTATTTTGCGGGAGAAAAAACGGAAAAGGCGACGCCCAAAAAACGACAAGATGCTCGAAAAAAAGGTCAGGTTGTCAAAAGTCAGGATATTTCCAGTGCGATTGTCATGCTCATGGTATTTATCTTTTTATATTTCTTTGCAGGTTCACTGCGAGACGATCTTTTAGCTTTTTTTAGGCAAACTTTTATTCATAACATACACGTAGAATCACTAACAATTGATAGTGTGATGCGCTTATTTACAGAAACATTGGCGCAAATGGCTTTTATTATTGTTCCAATTATGGGAATTGCATTTGTTGGAGCATTGGCAGGGAACTTGCTACAATTCGGTTTTCTATTTACATTAGAGCCGATGAAGTTTGATTTAAAAAAAATGGACCCGATCAAAGGGTTGAAAAAAATATTTTCTGTTAAAGCCATTATAGAGCTTCTAAAGTCAGTATTAAAGATTGGCTTCATCGGTGGCGTTACGACAATTATAGTTTGGACGAATTTACCAGAAGTTTTGGCGTTATCCTTTAAAAGTCCATGGATAACTCTTATTACAGTGGGTAAGCTTGTCGGTATCATGGGGATTGCTGCTTCGCTCGTCTTACTTTGTGTATCCCTTTTAGACTGGATGTATCAAAAACATGATTACGAAAAAAATCTTAAAATGTCTAAGCAAGATATTAAAGATGAATATAAAAATAGTGAGGGCGATCCGCTGATAAAATCGAAAATCAAGCAACGCCAACGCGAAATGGCGATGCGTCGAATGATGTCAGAGATTCCAAACGCCGATGTTGTCATAACAAACCCAACTCACTATGCGATTGCCCTCAAATATGATGAGGAAAGTATGGATGCCCCACGCATTGTTGCCAAGGGTACAGACTTTATCGCTCAAAAAATTAAACTGATTGCGAAAGAACATGACGTAATTATGGTTGAAAATAGACCATTAGCACGAGCAATGTACGATCAAGTAGAAATCGGCGATCAAGTACCAGAAGAGTTTTTCAAAGCAATAGCAGAAGTGCTTGCTTATGTTTATCGAATTAAGCGGAAAATTTAAAGCTTTTTGTAGGAGGGACACAAATGAAAGTTCGCGATATAGGGGTTTTAGGTGCGGTTATTTTAATCGTTGCGATGCTCATCATTCCTCTTCCTCCGTGGATGTTAAGTTTCTTAATCGTCATTAATATTACATTAGGATTAATAGTACTGTTAACAGCAATGAGTATGAAGGAAGCGTTAGACTTTTCTATTTTCCCCTCAGTTATTTTATTGTTAACTTTGTTCCGACTCGGACTGAGCGTTTCTACAACACGTGCCATTTTAGCCAAAGGTGATGCTGGTGCTGTTGTTGAAACGTTTGGTGATTTTGTAGTCGGCGGGAATGTACTAGTTGGTTTAGTTGTATTCTTAATTCTTGTGTTAATTCAGTTTATCGTTATTACAAAAGGAGCGGAGCGTGTAGCTGAAGTAGCAGCACGTTTCACACTGGATGCGATGCCGGGTAAACAAATGAGTATTGATGCTGATTTAAATGCAGGAATTATTTCTGAACGGGAAGCACGTGAACGACGCGAAAAAGTAGCGGGTGAAGCGGACTTCTATGGAGCGATGGATGGTGCCACAAAGTTCGTAAAAGGGGATGCCATTGCCTCAATGGTCATGGTTATTATCAACTTATTATTTGGTATCATCATCGGTGTTGTGCAGATGGATCTTCCGTTTGCAGATGCAGCAAATCATTTTTCTAAGTTAACGGTTGGGGATGGTATTGTCTCGCAAATTCCTGCGCTACTTATCTCTACAGCGACAGGGATTGTTGTAACACGTGCATCCTCTAAAGGTAGCCTTGGTGAAGATATTACAGGACAGTTATTTGCTCAAGCAAAACTACTTTATGTAGCGGGTGGAACAATACTTTTACTTGGATTTTTCACACCTATACCCCTCTGGATAACACTTCCAATTGGTGGTTCACTAATTGCTGGTGCTTATATGATGGATCATAAAAAACCAGAGGATGAAGAAGAATTACTTGAAATTGAGGAAGAAGTGGCAACAGACGGCATGAAGAGCCCTGAAAACGTTGTGAATTTATTAAATGTGGACCCAATCGAGTTTGAATTTGGCTATGGTTTAATACCGTTAGTAGATGCTGCTCAAGGCGGCGATTTATTAGATCGAGTCATTATGATACGTCGACAGTTAGCATTAGAATTAGGGATTGTCATTCCGGTTGTCCGTATTCGCGATAATATTCAATTACAACCAAATGAATACCGAATTAAAATAAAGGGTAACGAAATGGCACGTGGGGAACTTCTGCTTGATCATTATTTAGCAATGAGTCCAGGAGATGATGATTCCATCGAAGGAATTGACACAGTTGAACCGTCATTTGGCTTACCTGCAAAATGGATTACTGAGCAAGTTAAAGAGGATGCCGAAATGTTCGGCTACACAGTTGTTGACCCACCGAGCGTTGTGTCGACTCACTTAACAGAAATGATTCGTGCAAATGCTTATGAATTACTCGGTCGTCAAGAGACGAAGCAGTTAATTGATCATTTACGTGAAACGCATCCAATTTTAGTCGAAGAGTTGACGCCTACACCGTTATCGACTGGGGAAATTCAAAAAGTACTGGGTAAACTTCTACGAGAAAATGTTTCTGTCCGAAACTTACCAATTATTTTCGAGACGCTAGCAGACTATGCAAAATTAACGAGCGATACCGATGTATTAACTGAGTATGTCCGTCAAGCATTGGCACGTCAGATTACTTCTCAATACGTAGGGGACAGCACATCATTAAAGGTCATAACTGTTTCGGGTAGAGTAGAGAAAATGATTGCTGATAGTATTCAACAAACTGATCACGGAAATTACTTAGCGATGGATCCACAAGATTCTCAAACTGTCTTGGAGACTATTGCTGCAGAAGTAGAACGCGTTTCCTTTATGGAACAATCTGCTATTATCTTATGCTCTCCAGCAGTTCGTATGTATTTACGTCAACTAACGGAGCGTTATTTCCCGCAAATTCCAGTTCTATCATACAATGAACTTGATGCTACAGTTGAAATTCAAAGTGTTGGGGTGGTGAATGTTGAATGAAAATGAAAAAATATTATGCATCCTCCATACCAGAAGCGATGAAGCTTGTGCGTGCTGAATTAGGTGAGGACGCTGTCATCTTGAATTCAAAAGTAGTAATTACAAAAAAGTTTTTTGGAATCATTAAAAAGAAAAGTTTTGAGGTTGTTGCAGGGATTGATTCAATGGAGCCAAGTAATGCGGCTCCAGCACCTGCAGTTTTACCTATAACAACATCTAAAAAAGAAAATGTAAGGTTACAAGAGATTACGAATGCTGTGCAAGCTAAAGTACACCCAGTACAGCCACAGAATGATGCGCCCTTACATGAGGAAACCGGCATTTCTGAAGATTTGAGAAAGGAAATTGCAGATTTAAAATCTTTAATGCATTCCATGCATAAGAAGACTATCCAAGATCAATATCCCGATGAACTCTTACCCTTCATTGAATACTTAAGACAGCAGGAGCTAAGTGAGGAGCTCATCACAACGATTGGTGATGAGCTTTTTACGCATTTCAAAGAAGCGTCAGAAATCAATTTCTCTCAATGTAAGATGATTACGAAAAATTTATTGCGCAAAGAGCTAGAGGATCTCCCAATCGGGGGCTTATCCTATGAAAAAAAATATATTAATGTTTTAGGTCCAACGGGTGTCGGAAAGACTACGACCATTGCTAAAATGGCAGCTAGAGCAGTTTTAGAAAAAAAGAAAAAAATAGGATTTATCACGACAGATACTTACCGTATTGCTGCAATTGAGCAATTAAAAACGTATGCTGGACTGTTGCAGGCTCCTGTTGAAATTGCCTATAATGCAACAGATTTTGAACAAGCAATCCACCGATTGGCCCATTTAGATTTAGTGTTTATAGATACAGCAGGCCGCAATTATAAAGAGGTAAAATATGTAGACGATTTACAGCGTCTCATAAAATTTGATGATCAAGCAGAGTCCTTCTTAGTACTTGCTATGACAACGAAAGAAAAGGACATGGCAAACATTGTAGAGCAATTTAAGCAATTACCAGTTGAAAAATTCATTTTTACAAAGATTGATGAAACAAATTCTATTGGCACAATGATTAATTTAATGATTAAATATAATAAAGGACTTGCTTACTATACTAATGGTCAAGAAGTACCAGAAGATATTGAAGAGGCTGATCTAGAAGCAGTACTAAATTTATTTTTCCAAGGTGAAGAAAAATGAGAGACCAAGCTGAAACATTACGCTTGAAAATGTTGGGGCAGCAGGGCGAATTAGGTAGGGCAATTGCGGTTGTAAGCGGCAAAGGTGGGGTTGGTAAAAGTAACTTCACTATGAATTTTGCAACTACATTGGCCAATAAAGGGAAAAAAGTTGTCATCGTTGATATGGATATTGGTATGGGCAATATCAATATTTTAATTGGAAAAAATGTTTCTTATAGTTTGAAAGATTACTTGGAAGGAAATAAGTTACTAGATGAGGTAATATTTGAAGGTCCTTACGATTTAAAGTATATTTCAGGTGGGTCTGGTATGTCGGGCGTCTTAGAATGGTCAGAGGAACTGTTTGAACGACTCATTCATGCATTTGAGCAGCTTCAAAAAAACTTTGATTACATCTTCTTTGATATGGGAGCAGGGGCTACTAGCTGGTCATTAGATTTGCTAGCTTCAATAGATGAAATCATTGTTTTATCAACAGCTGAGCCAACTTCTATAACAGATGCATATTCAATGATGAAATACATTCATATGCGAGATCCAGACAAGCAGTTCTATATACTCTGTAACCGTGCTTATAGTAAAGAAGAAGGACTGGAAACCACTGAACGCCTAAAGCGTACGATGAAACGTTTTTTGGACAAAGAGGTTACGATATTAGGCTCATTACCTGAAGATTCTGTTGTGCGTAAGGCTGTGCGAGAGCAAGTACCTTTTTCACTTGCTTATCCAGACGCACTTATTACAAAAACACTTCAACTTATAGTGGCGCGTTTTATGGAACACCGTGCGGAGGAAGTTCATGCACATGATCAGTCAGCGGGTAAATTCTTAACTAAATTAAGAAGTATTTTTTCGAAAGGACGTGATTAATTGGACTTTTTACATAAAAGCAAGCTATTAGTTGTTGATGATTCTGCTTTTATGAGAAAGCTAATTAGTGACTTTTTTGTTGACAACTCGAAGGTTGAAGTAGTTGGAACAGCACGAAATGGGAAAGATGCGATAAAAAAGATTCAATCATTGCAGCCAACAGTTGTGACAATGGATATTGAGATGCCTGAAATGAATGGGCTGGATGCTTTAAAAGAAATTATGACTATATGTCCAGTACCTGTTGTTATGCTCTCTAGTACTACTCAACGAGGAGCAGAAAATGCCTTATCAGCAATTGAATTTGGGGCAGTAGATTTTGTCGCGAAGCCTAGTGGAACGATTTCTCTTGATTTACATAAAATCCAAACCGAACTTGTCCACAAGGTTGAACAAGCATCATTGGTACCTATTTCAAAATTAAAGAAACCTTCTGGTAGTAAAAGACAACAAGAACAGACATTAAAAGCGAGTACCATTAGAAAAGAATCACTTAGTGAAGGTAGAGTGACTCCTCCTGTCAATGTTTTTCCGACAAGGGCAGAACTATCAAAGCCATATGTGGAATGGAGTAAAGTAGGTCGAAAAATTGTACTGATAGGTACTTCCACTGGCGGACCTAGAGCATTACAAGAAGTAATTACAAAAATCCCAAAATCAATTCAAGCACCAATTTTAATTGTCCAGCATATGCCAGCAGGATTTACAAAATCTCTTGCTACTCGTCTGGATCAATTGAGTGAGATTACGGTAAAGGAAGCTGAGCAAGGAGATATTCTCCAAAACGGAGTGGCGTATATTGCACCTGGTGGGTATCATTTAAAACTTAGAAAAGTAGGTACCTCCTTTGGCATAGTCCTTGATAATAATGAACCACCTAGGTCTGGACATCGCCCTTCTGTAGATGTGATGTTTGAAGATGTGAGTCAATTTACAGATTTTGATAAAGTGGCAGTTATTATGACAGGTATGGGCCAAGACGGCTCTAACGGACTAAAAGCACTAAAAAGTACTGGAAATGTGATTGCAATCGCTGAGTCAGCCGAAACTTGTATAGTGTATGGTATGCCGAAAGCAGCAGTGGAAACGCAACTTGTCGATGAAGTAGCAGATGTAGATGATATTGCACAAACAATAATGAAATATTTGCCTTAAAGGGGTGTCCTCTTATGGAAGTCAATCAATATTTAGAGATGTTTATTGAAGAAAGTAAAGACCATTTACAAGCGTGTAGTGAACATTTATTAGAACTAGAAAAAAATCCTGATGATCTGGCGATTGTTGGAGAAATTTTCCGCTCCGCGCATACATTAAAAGGTATGTCTGCGACAATGGGCTTTGAAGATTTAGCGGACTTAACTCATAAAATGGAAAATGTGTTGGATGCAATCCGAAACGAGAAAATCCATGTTTCTCCTGAAATTTTAGATGTTGTCTTTGAGTCTGTAGATCATCTAGAAGAAATGGTGATGGACATTGCGAATGGTGGAGATGGAAAACGTGATGTATCTTCTACTGTTGCTCAATTAAAGCGTATTGAATTAGGTGAAGAAGCGATTCCTGAAGTAGTAGGAACTACTGAGACACCAGCTACTGCTGTAGCAAGTATGTTAGAGTATGACGGCTTCGAACAAACAGTTATTTCACAATCTGCTGAGCAAGGTTTCAATGCATTTGAAATTTCAGTGAAATTACGTGAGGACTGTCTTTTAAAAGCAGCACGAGTATTTATGGTGTTTGAGATTTTAGAAAAAGATGGGGATGTTATTAAATCAAGTCCATCTGTAGAAAAGCTTGAAGACGAACAGTTCGATCAACAATTTTACGTAGCTTTCGTAACAAAAGAATCTGCCGAAGATATGCAGAAAAAGATTATGAAAGTTTCGGAAGTCGAAGAAGTGATTGTCTCAACTATCGAACAAAAGCAATATAGTGAAAAAGAACAAGCAAATCAAGAAGTAGTAGCAACAGCTACAGTAGAAGCGGAGGCTAAATCTGCTACTACTGCACCTGTAAAAAATACTGCAGCACCGGAACCTGAAAAAGCAGCAACTCCTGCTAAGGCTGATAAAAGCCATGCGCCTGTTGGTAATAAAACAATTCGTGTTAATATCGAGCGACTTGATATATTAATGAACTTATTTGAAGAGCTTGTTATAGATCGAGGACGATTACAGTCTATTGCAACTGAGGTTAACCATGGAGAGTTAAATGAAACAGTAGAACGCATGAGTCGAGTCATGGGTGACTTACAAACTATTATTTTAACGATGCGTATGGTTCCGGTTGAAACAGTATTCAATCGCTTCCCGAAAATGATTCGTCAGTTATCTCGTGATCTAAACAAGAAAATTAACCTCGAAATTATTGGTGCTGAAACAGAACTAGATCGTACAGTAATCGATGAAATTGGGGATCCTCTTGTTCATTTAATTCGTAATTCTGTTGACCACGGTATTGAAAATCCTACGGCTCGTCTTGCTAAAGGTAAACCAGAAGAAGGAACAGTTGTACTGCGTGCTTATCATAGTGGTAACTATGTCTTTATTGAAATTGAAGATGATGGAGCAGGTATTAACCGTGAAAAAGTACTTGCGAAAGCTATTTCTAAAGGTATTGTTACACAAGAACAATCATATACAATGTCAGATAAGCAAATCAATGAGCTTATTTTAGCTTCTGGTTTCTCAACGGCAGATGTTATTTCTGACGTATCAGGCCGAGGCGTTGGATTAGACGTTGTTAAAACAACGATAGAATCATTGGGTGGAAATATTTCAATTGAATCTACACAAGATGTAGGCTCAGTATTCTCGATTCAATTACCACTAACATTATCGATTATTTCTGTCATGCTAGTAGAAATCGAAAAAGAAATTTATGCAATTCCACTTTCATCAATTATTGAAACTTCAATTATCCGTTCATCAGAAATTATGAATGCGCATAATCAAAAAGTAATCGATTTCCGTGGCAAAGTAGTACCACTAGTATTCTTAGAAGAAATCTTTGAGGTACCTCGCAAAGAACTACAGGATGACGAATTCCATTCAGTGGTCATCGTTCGCAAAGGTGAAAAGCTTGCTGGTTTAGTTGTGGATTCATTCATTGGCCAACAAGAAATTGTTCTGAAATCATTAGGAAATTACTTAACGAATATCTTTGCAATTTCAGGTGCAACAATTTTAGGTAACGGGAAAGTAGCCTTAATTGTGGATTGTAACGCACTTATTAAATAAGGTGAATGAATAAGAGAGGTGTAAACAATGACAAACGCAGTGGAACAAGAAAGTATTAAAGTAATTGTTTTCCAATTAGCCGATAAAGAATATGCGATTCCAGTGTCACATGTACAAGGGATTGAAAAACTAATGCATATTACACGTGTACCGAAAACGGCGAAATATGTAAAAGGTGTTATTAACCTACGCGGTGTCGTAACGCCAATTGTGGATTTACGTGAACGATTTGAATTACCTGTCTCAGAGCATGAAGAAACAACACGTATTATCATTATTTCATTAGAAGATATGGAAGTAGGTTTCGTCGTAGACTCTGCAAATGATGTGTTAGACATTCCAGCTGACTCAATTGAACCACAGCCCGAAGTGGTAGGTTCACTGGAAGAAGAGTTTATTTCAGGAGTGGCTAAAATAGATAAACGATTATTAATTTTATTGCATTTAGAGAAAGTACTAAATCCACTAAAGTAGGGATCGATAATGACATATAATCAAAAGATTACATCACTACATTTAGATGTATTGAAGGAAATTGGTAATATAGGTGCTGCGCATGCTGCGACAGCACTTTCCAATTTACTTGGTAAAAAAATTGATATGCGAGTACCAAAGGTTGAAATGGTGTCATTTAATGACATGATGGAGCTTGCTGGAGGATCTGAAAATGTCGTAGTTGGAATCTATCTACGCATTGAAGGTGATGCTGAAGGTAGTATGTTCTTTATCCTGCCAATTGAACAAGCAAATCGTTTTATTCGTCGTCTCATATTTGATGAATCATTCGACTTTAAAAAACGACCTGTTTCAGAGTTAGGTTTATCAGCTATGCAGGAAATGGGTAATATTTTATCCGGCTCTTATTTATCGGCGTTATCTGACTTTACAAATTTAAAAATTTATCCAACTGTGCCAGGACTAAGTGTTGACATGTTTGGTGCTATTATTAGTATTGGCTTGATTGAATTATCACACGTTAGCGATAATGTTATCGTAATAAACACATCCATTTTTGAAGACGGTGTAGAGGATCAGGAAACAGTAAGAGGGCATTTCTTCTTATTACCAGATCCAGACTCATTTGATGCTATTTTTAAAGCATTAGGAGTTTCGTAGATGATACTAAACAGTAGTAATGGGCAAGTTATCAAAGTTGGAATTGCACAAATGGATGTAGTAAAGTTACCAAATACGATAAGAACATCAGGTCTTGGGTCTTGTGTAGGTGTTATTTTATATGATGAATCAAAAAAAATTGCTGGTTTAATACATGTGATGTTGCCGGATTCAAGTTTAGGTAGACAAGAGTCAATAAATGTGGCTAAATTTGCTGACACAGGCATTGCGGCAATGATTGACTTATTAAAGTTAGAAGGCGTTCAAAAATTCAAGCTAAAGGCAAAAATTGCGGGTGGTGCGCAGATGTTTCAATTCACTTCAGATAAAGACTCCATGCGCATCGGCCCACGTAATGTAGAAGCTGTAAAGCATGAGCTAAAGCGTCATGGAATTCGTTTAGTTGCCGAAGACACTGGTGGTAATAGTGGTAGAACAATTGAATTTAATCCTGCGACGTCGACATTACATATTCGAACGGTTAACCAAGGAGTGAGCGAAATATAATGTTTGGTTCTATTTTTTATAACCTATGGGGAGCGTTATTGGCCTTTTCTCTATACTTTTTTATTACATTTCAAAAACCCTATACACCACTAAGTATTATCATAGGGTCATTTGTGGCGGGAATATTTGTGTTTTTCGTCATGTATATTGTAAGGTTTTTAATTGCCTACGTTTTATTCACACCAGAGGGCGATGAAGAAGTCGTTGAAGGTGAGCATGAAGAAAACGAATCCAATAATCACGAGGAAGAAAATCAAGAAACACCGACGGCCAACTCTGCCGTTGAGTTTCAAGATGAAAGCACAGAAGAAATTGCTCAGGTTGTACGAACGATGATGAATCGTGAGGATGATCCGCAAATAAATACTGCTTAAAAATGGGAGTCGCGAGTAGCGGCTCTTTTTTAAAGTTATCTTATTCTTTTGCATTAGTAAGTTTTAACTATATCCAAACTAAAAAATGCCCGACACATAAATGTAAAGAATCTATGATAGAGTAGGAGAAACAAATGAAATTATAGTCGATTTTTGTTATAATAATAGGAAAGAATTACAGAATGAACTATTTAAAAAACATCAAGGTAATATAAGACAGTGGCAAACAGACGCGTAAATGCGTTTTTCTTAGAGAGGTGGATTACATGACACAACCAATTCTGAACGATGAACAAAAGCTGTGGAACCGCTGGATAAATGAACGTGATCCAGATGCTGGTAATTTACTTATAAAAAAATATATTTCTCTAGTATCTTATCATGTACAACGCATTGGAGCGAGCTTACCAAAGAATGTATCGCGAGACGATTTAACGAGCTTAGGTATGGTAGGTCTTTTTGACGCGTTGAATAAATTTGATATTAATAGAGACTTGAAATTTGATACATATGCCTCTTTTAGAGTAAGAGGAGCAATTATTGATGGTTTACGTAAGGAAGATTGGTTGCCACGCTCCGCACGTGAGAAGGCGAAAAAGTTAGATGCACAGATTGAACAGTTAGAACAAAAATATATGCGTCATGTAACACCTGAGGAACTTGCGGAACATATGGCTTTACCTGTTGAGGACGTTTACCAAACTGTACAAGAGCATTTCTTTTCAAATGTTCTTTCCATTAATGAGCAGCAAGATCAAGATGAGACTGATGGAAAGTCATTCGTTATTCGTGATGATACGACTAAAACACCTGAGCAAGCTGTCGTTAAGTCAGAATTGCTTGGGGATTTAGCGGAAAATATCCAAAAGCTCAATGATAAGGAGCAGCTGGTGCTTAGTTTATTTTATTCTGAGGAATTAACATTAACAGAAATTGGAGAAATGCTTGAATTATCAACATCACGCATTTCACAAATCCACTCTAAGGCGTTATTAAAGCTACGGAAATTATTATCCAATGAAATGATTAATGCATAATAATCCTTATATACATATCATTGAAGGAGGGAGTCACATGAGTTTAAAGGGTGTCGAATTACAAATAGCTATTCCAAAAACGTTTGAAGCAGGAAAAATGGCTGATCAGGCACAACAACAAACTTTGGCTCAGCAAGCACATGCAAATGAAGCGTTAAAAAAAGAAATAGAACGCAAGCAAAAAGTTGTGAATACTTCAGAGGGTATGGATGGGATTAGTGAAGATGAAGAAGCAGGTGTCGAGTATATAAAAGGTACTCGGAAAAAGAAAAATAAGGATGACGAGAAGCGAGAAAAGCAGGCGCAGCATCCGTTTAAAGGGAATTTCGTGGATTTTAGTGGATAGGAGTTTACTATGACAATCATACTAATTGCGGTTCTATTTATTTTACAGCTAATTTCATTTTATTTCCTTATCATATTAAATACGAAGCTAGCTAAATTTAAGGACTTAGAAAAGAAACAGGAGCGCTTAATGCGTGAAATGGATGATACCATCAGTGTCTATTTAGCTGATATGAAAGATGAAAACGATCGCCTAATTCAAGAGCTGCAAAGAGTTTCTAAGTCTGAAACTCAAACGAATGCTGTGAAACAGGAAGAACAGATTGTGAGACAAAAGGAGCAGGAGCAACCACCTTCTCTGACAAAGGAAAAAAGCACAGTAGACGGTTCTATTAGTCTAGATAATGAACAGCGTATTTATGTGCCCAAAAATATCGTAGCCAATGCTTATTCACGTCAGCAGCAAACTGGGGCTAAAACTGAAGCGAAGGTGGTACATTCGGACCAACAAGCAACTGATGCAACCAAAAAGCAAGAAGCTAAGCCATTAACAGTGGAACAACAAGTTGTTGAATTAGCGAAACAAGGTAAAACACCAGAAGAAATTGCAAAGCAGCTTCAAAAAGGAAAAACAGAAATCGAGCTATTATTAAAATTCCATCACTAAAACAGTTGCGAATGGGGTAAAGCTATGATATAGTTGCAAATGGTGTTATTAATACACACGCATTTTGATGTAGTAAGTGGTGCTCTAAGCTTAGGGTAGCTTGTTGCAAGTGATAAATGCGGAGGATAAAAACCAAACATACTAGGAGGAAATACACATGTCAGTAATTTCTATGAAACAATTACTTGAAGCTGGTGTACATTTCGGTCACCAAACTCGTCGTTGGAACCCAAAAATGAAGAAATATATCTTCGTTGAGCGTAACGGGATCTACATCATCGACTTACAAAAAACTGTTAAAAAATTAGAGGAAGCTTATGACTTCATGCGTCAAGTTGGTCAAGACGGTGGTAAAGTTCTTTTCGTTGGTACGAAAAAACAAGCACAAGAAGCGATCAAAGATGAAGCTGAACGTTCAGGCAACTACTACATCAACCAACGTTGGTTAGGTGGTACTCTTACAAACTTCGGTACAATTCAAAAACGTGTTGCACGTATGAAAGCAATCGAAAAAATGGAAGAAGACGGAACTTTTGAAGTTCTACCTAAAAAAGAAGTAATCCAACTTAAAAAAGAACACGAACGTCTAATCAAATTCTTAGGCGGTATCCGTGATATGCACGCTCTTCCAGACGTAATGTTCGTGGTTGACCCACGTAAAGAACGCATTGCTGTTGCAGAAGCTATTAAATTAAACATCCCTCTAGTAGGTATTGTTGATACAAACTGTGATCCAGATGAAATCGACTACGTAATTCCTGCTAATGATGATGCTATTCGCGCTGTTAAACTTTTAACTGCTAAAATGGCTGACGCTTTAATCGAGTCAAAACAAGGTGAAGAAGAAGCTCCAGCTGTAGAAGCTGCTGCTGAGTAATTCACGTTTACAAAAAGGTGATAAGTGGCTCAGGACCCTTATCACCTTTTTTAGAACCTATCACTAAAATTTGTACAACCAATTTGAGGAGGAAACACTAAATGGCAAACATTACTGCACAATTAGTAAAAGAATTACGCGAAAAAACTGGCGCTGGAATGATGGATTGTAAAAAAGCGTTAGTACAAACTGATGGCGATATAGATGCTGCAATCGATTTCCTACGTGAAAAAGGTCTTTCTTCAGCTGCTAAAAAAGCTGACCGTATCGCTGCAGAAGGTACAACTTACATTTTAGAACAAGGTAACGAAGCAATCATCATTGAAGTAAACGCTGAAACAGACTTCGTTGCTAAAAACGATAAATTCCAAGTATTAGTTGCTTCTTTAGCTGAGCAATTACTTGCTGCTAAACCTGCAACAGTTGAAGCTGCATTAGAGCTTGCAAATGCTGAAGGTGTGAAAATTGTTGACCAAATTTCAACTGCAGTTGCAACAATCGGTGAAAAAATCACTCTTCGTCGTTTCGAAGTGAAAACAAAAACTGATGCAGATGCATTCGGTTCTTACTTACACATGGGCGGCCGCATCGGTGTATTGGTTGCTTTAGAAGGTTCTACAGATGCTTCTGCTGCAAAAGATGTTGCTATGCATATCGCAGCTATTAACCCTACTTATGTTTCTCGCGATGAAGTTTCGGCTGAAGAAGTTGAACGTGAGCGTAAAGTATTAACTGAACAAGCTCTTAACGAAGGTAAACCAGAAAACATCGTAGCAAAAATGGTTGAAGGTCGTCTTGGTAAATACTTCGAAGATGTTTGCTTACTTGACCAAACATTCGTTAAAAACTCAGATCAAAAAGTACGTGACTTCGTTGCTTCAACTGGCGGTTCAGTAAACGGCTTCGTACGTTACGCTGTAGGTGAAGGTATCGAAAAACGTGAAGATAACTTTGCTGAAGAAGTAATGAGCCAAGTTAAAGGTAACTAATTTAGCTTGCGTTTGATCCTAATCAAATAATATCTAGATTTTCTAGACAAAAAATGGGGAACACAACATAGCGTGTTCCCTATTTTTCCGAAATGAGCAAAAAAAGATATAATTGGTTCATCCACCAATAGTTGAGAATGGAATTGGTGATGAGCCATATAATTTTCTATTCTGCCTTATTCATAACTAGCAATTATTGTTATTTATACTATAATGGAAAAGGGAATAGAGATGTTTTAAATAAAGTCTGACGGAGGTTTACAATGAGTGTGCCACAATATAAACGAGTAGTTATAAAATTAAGTGGTGAAGCGTTAGCTGGAGAAGCGGGCTTCGGTTTATCACCAAAAATAATCAAGTCTGTTGCAGAAGAAGTAAAAGAAGTAGTAGATCTTGATGTAGAAGTTGCTGTTGTTGTAGGTGGCGGTAATATATGGCGTGGAAAAATCGGTAGTGAAATGGGGATGGATCGTGCAGCAGCCGACTATATGGGTATGCTAGCAACGGTTATGAACTCATTAGCTTTACAAGATGCACTGGAGAAATTAGGGATTGAAACACGTGTGCAATCTTCTATTGTAATGACACAAGTAGCAGAGCCATATATTCGCCGTAAAGCAGTTCGTCACCTAGAGAAAAAACGCGTAGTAATTTTTGCAGCAGGTACGGGTAACCCATTCTTCTCTACTGATACTACAGCTGCGTTACGAGCAGCTGAAATCGACGCAGATGCGATTTTAATGGCAAAAAATAATGTAGATGGTGTTTATTCTGCAGATCCGAAAGTAGATGCAACTGCCATAAAATATGATACACTCACATACTTAGACGTTATTCAACAGGGCTTACAAGTAATGGATTCAACAGCTTCTACTTTATGTATGGATAACGATATTCCGTTAATTGTCTTCTCAATTACGGAACCAGGTAATATTAAACGTGCCGTACAAGGCGAGAAAATTGGAACAATTGTTAGGAGGAATGCATTATGACTAAACAAGTTTTAGAACAAGCTAAAGAAAAAATGAACAAAACAATTGCTGCTTTTACACGTGAACTAGCTTCAATCCGTGCAGGTCGTGCAAATGCTGCTCTATTAGATCGCATTACGGTTGACTATTATGGTGCACCAACACCAATAAATCAGCTTGGTGGTGTTTCGGTACCAGAAGCACGTTTATTAGTTATTACACCTTACGATAAAACGATTTTAGGTGAAATCGAAAAAGCGATTATGAAATCAGATATTGGTATTACACCAACAAATGATGGATCTGTTATTCGTTTAATGATTCCTGCTTTAACAGAAGAGCGTCGTAAAGATCTTGTGAAGCAAGTGAAAAAAGAAGCAGAGGATGCAAAAATCGCTGTACGTAACGTTCGTCGCGATGCTAATGATGATCTAAAAAAACTTGAAAAAGCTGGCGAAATCACAGAAGATGATCTACGTGGCTACGGTGAAGATATTCAAAAATTAACGGATGAATTCATTGTTAAAGTAGACCAAGTAACGAAAGATAAGGAAAAAGAAATTCTAGAAGTGTAAGCAACTATTCGCTTTGCATATCCATGATGGAACTTTTTGATGAGATGAAGGCGTCCTATAAATATCAGGACGTCTTTTCTCTTTACTTTTAAATTATTATGTAAAAGATGTAGTAAAGTCTTATACATTAAACTTTAACTTCTTTCATCAGAAGTCCCCCACCTCTATGGGTGGTGAGATGAATGCGGATTTAAGCTACTTTTCAGCGGATATCCAAACACCTGATGAAAGAAGTTAAAGCCTCCGGCGGATGTCACGGAATCGGAGAGGAGTTCATAAAGGATGTTAGCCTAAAATCATCGCATCCATGCGATAACGGCTAACTGACCTGCATCACGCAGGCCTAAGCACAAAGCCGATTCCGGACGCAATTATGCCGAGGCATAATTGATTAGTTTTAGGGAAATACCTTTCATCTATTTTTGCTTTCTTTTAAGATTAAGAAGAACTGTTCTTTACTTAAGCGAAGCGTCAGCAACAAAGCGCCCAGTCGGAACGGAAATCAACCTCACGTTAAGGTGATAATCCTAAAATGTGTGTAGTTCTAAAATAAGATAGTTCATACATAGTCAATTTAGAGGGAAAAAAAAGACAAAATGCGCTTTTGTTTGTTATGATAGGTTAGTATACGTCCGATTAGTTGTAGTGGGGGAGTTAGCATGTTTAAAAAGCTATTAGGTAAACAAATAAATATGGATTCACTATCATTGGAGGAACGTGTTGCCCTTGCTAAAAACGAGCCGATTCCTGCCCATGTAGCGATTATTATGGACGGAAATGGACGTTGGGCGAAGAAGCGTGCCATGCCACGTATTGCTGGGCATAATGAAGGTATGAAGACGGTACGAAAGGTAACTAGATTTGCATCAGATCTAGGTATTAAAGTTTTAACGGTGTATGCGTTCTCTACAGAAAATTGGAAGCGACCAAAAACAGAGGTCGATTTTCTAATGCGTTTACCGGTAGAATTTTTAGGTTCCTTTTTACCTGAAATGATGGAACGTAATGTACGTGTTGAAATGATAGGCGATCCATCTTTGTTACCAGCACATACGCAAAAAGCGTTGTACGAGGCGATGGAGGAGACGAAGCATAATACAGGGTTAATTCTAAATTTTGCTCTGAATTATGGAAGTCGTTCGGAAATGGTTAGCGCCATGAAAATGATGCTTCAAAAGGTGCAAGACGGTCAATTAACGATGCAAGACTTAACGGAAGAATGCTTGACATCTCATTTAATGACGGCTCATCTGCCAGAGCCAGATTTATTAATTCGTACAAGCGGTGAAGTGCGATTAAGTAATTTTATGTTATGGCAGCTCGCCTATACAGAATTTTGGTTTACAGATACATTGTGGCCAGATTTTAGTGCGGAAAACTTGCTGGAAGCGGTGGAAAACTACCAGAAACGTAATCGCCGTTACGGTGGGTTGAAGGGAGAAGAAACAACTTGAAACAACGAATTATCACAGCAATAATTGCAGCAGCGCTATTTATTCCATTTGTTATCTATGGAAAAGTGCCATTTACAATACTTGTACTTGCAATGGCTGTTGTCGGCTTTTATGAAATACTAAAAATGAAAGGTATTTCACTTTTTTCAGTGCCTGGTTTTTTAGGGCTACTAACATTAACACTGCTTGTTATACCAAAGGACTGGTCAAGTAAGGTAGTAGATGCAATTGGCTATTCTTCCGATTTAATGGTTGTGTATGGTCTAATGATGCTATTGCTCATATACGTAGTCCTTGTAAAAAATAAAATTACATTTGATGAAGTTGCTTTTATTTTATTAGGTGCGTTTTATGTCGGGTTAGGCTTCCATTATTTAATCGAAACACGATATTACGGTCTAGAGTTTGTCGTATATTGTTTACTTGTAGTTTGGACAACTGACTCAGGTGCATATTTTGTCGGAAGAAAACTTGGCAAAAATAAGCTATGGCCTGAAATCTCACCGAAGAAAACCGTGGAAGGTTTTGTGGGAGGGATTGTCATTGCAGTAATTTTTGCAGTCGCGATGCAAGCAATTTATCCATTTGCAAAGGGTTATGTCTCACTTATTTTCATCACAATCTTTGCGTCAATTATTGGCCAAATGGGTGATTTAGTGGAATCTGCTATAAAGCGTCATTTTGACGTAAAGGATTCAGGAAATATTTTACCTGGGCATGGCGGTATATTAGACCGCTTTGATAGTCTTTTATTCGTCGTGCCTTTACTACATTTTTTACATTGTTTTTGGTAGCTAGGAACAATAGCGTTCAGTCGGAACCGAAATCAACTCTACGTTATGGTGATGTGCCATAACAATAGCATTTTCCTCTAAACAGAGTGATAATCGTGCTATATCATTTGCTGAGATAGAAAAAGGGGACAATTTGTCGTGAAAAAAATTAGTTTACTTGGTGCAACTGGTTCAATCGGTTGGCAAACCTATGATATTTTAAAAGAACAACGCGATGCCTTTCATTTAGTGGCATTTTCTTCAGGAAAAAATATCGAAAAAACTCGTGAAATGATTGAAACTTTAAAGCCTGAGCTTGTATCTGTTCAATTAGAAGAAGATGCAATTATGCTCGCTAAAGAATATCCACAAGTATACTTTACGTTTGGTGCAAAAGGGCTTGTAGAGGTCGCTACACATCCTGATTCAACGGTGCTTGTAAACGCGGTTCTTGGAAGTGTTGGACTAGAATCAACATTAGCTGCAATTCGCATGGGCAAAACAATTGCCATCGCCAATAAAGAGACACTTGTAACCGCTGGACATTTAGTGATGGCTGAGGCCAAGAAATATAATGCAACAATTTTGCCGGTTGATAGTGAGCATTCTGCGATTTTCCAATCGATGAATGGTGAGAATCCGAAAAATATTGAACGTTTAATTATTACAGCTTCTGGTGGTAGCTTCCGTGACAAAACACGCGAGGATTTGAAGCATGTAACGGTTGCGGATGCACTAAATCACCCGAACTGGTCAATGGGTGCGAAAATTACGATAGATTCAGCTACAATGATGAATAAAGGACTAGAAGTCATTGAAGCACATGTCTTATTTGATATGCCTTATGATAAAATTGATGTACTTTTGCATAGAGAAAGTATTATTCACTCCCTAGTTGAGTATCATGATACTAGTGTCATTGCACAGCTAGGTACGCCAGACATGCGTGTACCTATCCAATATGCATTAAGCTACCCAGATCGTATGCCGCTGCATAACGGACAACGACTTAATTTAGCACAAATTGGTCAGCTACATTTTAAAGAAATGGATTTTGAACGTTATCCAGCATTGCGACTAGCATATGAGGCTGGGCGCACAGGCGGTACAATTTTAACAACGATGAATGCAGCGAATGAAGCTGCAGTTGCGTCATTTTTACAAGGGAAAATAACATTCCTTGAAATTGACGAAACGATTGAGCGTGTAATGCAAGCACATAACAACATATTAGTGCCAGATTTGCAAACAATTTTACATGTAGACAGTGAAACAAGAAAAACAGTGTTAGACATGGTAAAATAAAGAGAGAAGATATCGTTAACTATTCGCTTTTAAAGGTGGGGTATTATGCAAACAGCTATTGCTTTTATTTTAATATTTGGCCTACTTGTATTCTTCCATGAATTTGGTCACTTTTTGTTCGCGAAACGGGCAGGAATTATGGTTCGAGAATTTGC
This sequence comes from Lysinibacillus sp. NPDC093190, assembly GCF_050280425.1. NCBI lineage: Bacteria > Bacillati > Bacillota > Bacilli > Caryophanales > Bacillaceae > Lysinibacillus > Lysinibacillus sp. NPDC093190. Next base: position 257,565 of record NZ_JBNNVG010000001.1, read on the forward strand.
AATTGGTATGGGACCAAAAATTTATGGAAAAACACATGGTGAAACAATCTATACGATACGTTTATTGCCGATTGGTGGTTACGTGCGTATGGCTGGTGAGGACATGGATGGCGCCGAATTACAGCCGGGCTATCGAGTAGGGCTTATTGTAGATGAAGATAATGTGGTAAAGAAAATTATCTTTAATCAAAATAATAAGCAATTACCAGATCTATTATTTTTAGAAGTTGAGCGTGCTGATTTAGAAAAGGATTTGTTTGTAGAAGGCTATGATGAAGAAGAAAAATTAGTTCGTTATAATGTTGCAAGAGATTGTATTCTTGTAGAAAACGGTAAAGAAACGTTAATTGCACCATATGATCGTCAATTTAACGCTAAAACAGTCGGTCAACGAGCAATGACAATCTTTGCAGGCCCGTTGTTTAACTTTATATTAGCTTTTATTATTTATATGCTGATTGGATTGATTCATGGTGTGCCTACGTATGAACCAATCATCACAGAAGTAGTAGAAAATGATCCAGCCGCACAAGCAGGAATGCTTGCAGGCGATAGAGTAACTGCCATCGATGGACAAGTAGTTGATAAGTGGCAAGATTTAGCTGCTTTTGTACAAGATCATCCAAGTGAAGATATTACTGTAACAGTTGATCGAAATGGTCAACAAGTTAACCTAAATATGAAGGTAAAAGAAAATATAGAACAAAATGGCGAAAAATATGGTCAAATAGGGGTTAAGTATGAAAGCCCGCGTGAATTCAATCCATTAAAGGCTGTTGTTTATGGCGCTCAAGAAACTTATAATATGACTGCTCGAATATTTGAATTGCTTGGTATGTTAATTACCGGTAAATTCACGATAGATGCTCTATCTGGTCCAGTAGGAATTTATAAAGCGACAGAGCAGGTAGCTCAATATGGATTCATCAATTTAATGAATTGGGCTGCGATGTTAAGTATTAACCTTGGCATTATGAACTTACTACCGCTTCCAGCACTTGACGGTGGTCGTCTATTATTCTTTGGCTTCGAAGCAGTAAGAGGTAAACCAATCGATCGTCAAAAAGAGGGTCTTGTGCATTTTGTAGGTATCGTACTATTGATGATCTTAATGGTCGTAGTTACTTGGAACGATATACAACGATTTTTCTTTTAACTTATTTCATCAGATGCCAAACATCCGCTGAAATAGAGGAACTCAGGCTAAGAACTTCACATCCTGTGAAAACGCCTGAGTGACCAACATCGTGCTGTTGCCGCTGCCGCTACGCTTTCGCGCAAAAAACATCTGCCGCTGCCGCTACGCTTTCGCGCAATAAACATTTATTGGCCTAAAGCCTCCGGCGGATGTCACGGAATCGAAAGGGAGTTCATAAAGGATGTTAGCCTAAAATCATCGCATCCATGCGATAACGGCTAACTGACCTGCATCACGCAGGCCTAAGCACAAAGCCGATTTCGGACGCAATTATGCCTCGGCATAATTGATCTAAATAAATGAAGTGAAGTTAAGTTTTTCAAGTAAAACATATTTAGAAGAAGCCATGGCGTCTGTTGCAATTACGCCAAGGTGAAAATTGATTGAAATAACATAGCTTTGAGCGCAATTTTTTTGAAACATTGCGTTCAAAGCTAAATTTGTTTATGCTAATTAGAGTATAAAAACTTATCTATTAAAAAGGTGGAACACTGAATGAAGCAAAGTAAAACATTTATCCCAACGCTACGTGAAGTACCTGCTGATGCAGAGGTAAAATCACATAAGCAATTACTACGTGCAGGGTTTATTCGTCAAAATACAAGTGGGGTATACTCGTATTTACCGCTAGCAAAACGTGTGTTAACAAAAATAGAAAACATTATTCGTGAAGAGATGGAAGCAATCAATTCAATTGAGCTTTTAATGCCTTCATTACAATCTGCGGAACTTTGGCAGGAATCAGGCCGCTGGGAAAAATATGGTCCAGAATTAATGCGTTTAAAAGACCGTCATGATCGTGATTTCGCATTAGGGCCAACACATGAAGAAGTGATTACAACTTTAGTACGCGATGAAATTAAATCATATAAAAAATTACCATTAACACTTTATCAAATTCAAACTAAATTCCGTGATGAAAAGCGTCCTCGCTTTGGTTTACTACGAGGCAGAGAGTTTATTATGAAAGATGCATACTCTTTCCATGCATCGCGTGAAAGTTTAGATGAAACATATGATGATATGTATCGTGCCTATTCAAATATTTTCTCTCGTCTTGGTTTAAACTATCGTGCAGTTATTGCAGATGCAGGCTCAATTGGTGGGAAAGGTACACATGAATTTATGGTGCTTTCTGAAATTGGAGAAGATACAATTGCATACTCTGACACGTCTGATTATGCGGCGAACATCGAAATGGCAGAAGTTCTTGTAGACTATCAACCATCAGATGAAGCATTAAAAGAACTTGAAAAAGTGGCAACACCAGATCAAAAAACAATTGAAGAAGTATCAGCTTTCTTAAATGTTGAACCTTCAAAAGTCATTAAATCATTAGTGTTTGACGTTGACGGTGAATTAGTGGTTGTACTCGCTCGTGGAGATCATGAAATTAATGATATTAAACTAAAAAATGCGCTTAATGCCGGTTCTGTTGAACTTGCTAGTGAAGCGGCAATCCGTGATTTATTAGGCTGTGGAGTTGGTTCAATCGGTCCTGTTAAATTACCAGTAGACGTAAAAGTAGTAGCTGACAATGCTATTAAATCGATTCGTAACAGTGTAGCTGGTGCGAATGAGGATGGTTTCCACTTAGTAAACGTTAACCCTGAGCGTGATTTTGCAGTGAATGAATACGTAGATATTCGTTTTATTCAAGTGGGTGATCCATCTCCAGATGGACAAGGAATTATCAAATTTGCAGAAGGTATCGAGGTTGGTCATATTTTCAAATTAGGAACAACTTACTCTGCAAAAATGAATGGTACATTCTTAGACGAACAAGGTAAGGCACAGCCATTTATTATGGGATGCTATGGTATTGGTGTATCACGTATTTTAGCTGCTGTTGCGGAGCATTTCCAAGATGAAAATGGTTTTGTTTGGCCAACACAATTAGCTCCTTATGATATCCATGTTGTACCTGTTAATACAAAGGATGAAACACAGGTTGCCTTAGCTGATGAGCTTTATGGTTTATTGAAATCATACCGTTATGATGTGCTAATAGATGATCGTGCTGAGCGCGCTGGGGTTAAATTTGCAGATGCTGATTTAATTGGCTTACCTGTCCGTGTAACAGTAGGTAAAAAAGCAACTGAAGGTGTTGTTGAAGTGAAATTCCGTCAAACAGGTGAAACGTTCGAGTGGAAAAAAGAAGAGGTCATTGATCGCTTAAATGAATTTTTTCGCAAAAATTAACTTCTTTCAGCGAGAGTCTCCCATCTCTATGGTGGTGAGATGAATGCGGGTTTTAAGCTCCTTTTTAGTGGGTGTCCAAACACCCGCTGAAATAGAGGAACTCAGTCTAAGAACGCCACGTCCTGTGGCAACGACTGAGTGACCAACATCTTGTTGCTGCCGCTGCGTTAGCACTACGTTTTCGCACAAAATACATCTGTTGGCCTAATGCCTCCGGCGGATGTCACGGAATCGGAAAGGAGTTAATAAAGGATGTTAGCCTAAAATCATCGCATCCATGTGATAACGGCTAACTGACCTGCTTCGTGCAGGCCTAAGTACAAAGCCGATTCCGGACGCAATTATGCCGAGGCATAATTGATTTTTTCCTTTAGAATGGCTTGTCCCAAAAAGTATGTAAATGGCATTAAATAGATAAAAGATTCGCGCCACTTCTCGGGGACAGCGAGCCAAGCATGAATTCATAGATGTTTAGGATTTGTGAGGCTTGACGGTCGCCCGTGGAAAGGGAGCGAATTTTTTTCTTCAAATAGTAAATGTTGGTGAGGAATTAAAACAAGGGGCTTTAAGATTGCCTCTTTCTGAAAGTAGGTGTCAATAGATTGGAACAGCAACAAGAAGCAAGAACGAAGTTTCAAATGCTCTTGCAACAACTAGAGTTAACAGATGATGTGTATATGTCCTTTTTTGAGGAAGGTGAATTATCACGGTTAACTGTACACAAAAAGAATAGGCTATGGAATTTTTCCATTAAATTACGAGATGTACTTCCTTTTCCACTATACCAACTATTTCGTACTCGTTTGACTGAAAAATTTTCAGCTATCGCTCAAATCCACACAACTTTTGATACGGTAGAGCAAAATGTTACGGAGGAACTTGTCCAACAATATTGGTTAACTGTAGTAGAGCAAATAGATGAGATGGCGCCAACTTTAAAACATTGCCTAGCATCGCAAATGCCTATGTGGAATGGGCAAAAAATTACTTTATCCTGCATGCAAGAAATGGAATTTATGATGCTGAAAACAAAGTATGCAGAAAAGCTTTCCGAAAGCTATAGTCAATTCGGTTTTCCCCACATTGTGATAGATTTCGTGCTTCAAGATCAAACGGAAGAAATGATTGCGGCACAGGAAGCTTTCATGGAGCAGAAGCGTTTAGAAGAGGTAGCTTTAGCTCAGCAAGCGATACAAGATTACCAAAAACGTGAGCAGGAGAAGAAAGAAAATCCAGCTATTGCCAACCTTGGCGACCGCCCATTCCAGCTTGGTATGTTAATTAAAGACGATGAAACTATGGAAATTAAACGCATTGTTGAAGAAGAACGTCGTGTTATCATTGAGGGCTTTGTATTTGATGCAGAGATTAAAGTGCTGAAAAGCGGTCGTTCTTTATTACAAATTAAAATTACCGATTATACGGATTCCATCGTTGTAAAAATGTTCTCACGTGATAATGATGATGCAGAGCTAATGCAGCATTTGAAAAAAGGTATGTGGGTTAAAGTTCGTGGTTCTGTACAAACTGATACGTTTATCCGTGATTTAATCGTGATGGCAAATGATATTAATGAAATAAAAAAAGCAACTCGTCAGGATCAAGCACCAGAAGGCGAAAAAAGGGTGGAGCTACATCTTCATACACCAATGAGTCAAATGGATGCTGTGACACCAGTTGATAGACTTGTTGCGCAGGCAGCAAAATGGGGTCATCCAGCCGTGGCTATTACCGACCATGCTGTTGTGCAATCTTTCCCAGAGGCCTATGCAGCAGGGAAAAAGCATGGCATAAAGGTTATTTACGGCTTGGAAGCTAATTTAGTAGATGATGGTGTACCGATTGCTTATGCATCTGAGCACCGATTATTAGCTGATACTACCTATGTCGTGTTTGACGTAGAGACGACAGGACTATCAACTGCTTACGATACTATAATTGAGCTTGCTGCGGTGAAAATTAAAGATGGAAATGTGATAGACAAATACGAAAGCTTTGCCAATCCACATCACCCACTTTCAGCAACAACCATTGAACTGACAGGCATTACAGATGATATGGTACGAAACGCGCCAGAGGTGGAGCAAGTCATTAAGGAATTTCATGCATTTATCGGAGATGGCATAGTAGTAGCCCATAATGCATCGTTTGATATGGGCTTTTTATACACAGGCTATAAAAAATTTGGGCTGGAGGGAACAATTCATCCAGTTATTGATACGTTAGAGCTTGCCAGATTGCTTTATCCAACGATGAAAAACCATCGTTTAAATACACTTTGTAAAAAATTCAATATTGATTTAACCCAACATCACCGAGCTATATATGATACAGAGGCAACAGGTTACTTACTTTTACAGCTGTTAAAAGATGCAGATGAATTAGCTATTAAATACCACGACGACTTTAATAAGCATATTGGTGGTGGGGATGCTTATAAAAAGGGACGACCAATGCACTGCACAATATTAGCAGTAGATAATGTTGGTCTAAAAAATTTATTTAAAATAGTTACCCACTCCCATACAAAAACTTTCTATCGTGTACCTCGTGTAACACGGGCGGTCCTAGAGCAATATAGAGAAGGGTTATTAGTTGGATCAGGTTGTAGTAATGGTGAATTATTTGAGACCATGATGAATAAATCCCCGGAGGAAGCAGAGCAAGTTGCGAGATTCTATGATTATATTGAGGTTCAACCTAAGGCAGTGTATGCACCGTTAATTGAGCGCAATGTCGTACGTGATGAATGGACGCTTGAAGATATTATTCGCAAGTTAGTTAAGCTAGGGAAGAAAATCGATAAACCTGTTGTTGCAACCGGTAATGTGCATTACTTAGATCCGACAGATGGAATGTTCAGACAAATATTAATTGGCTCTCAAGGTGGTGCCAACATATTAAATAGATCAAAGCTACCTGAGGTTCATTTTAGAACGACGGATGAAATGCTTAAAGAATTTGATTTTTTAGGACCAGATCTTGCGAAGGAAGTAGTTGTTACCAACTCTCAAAAAGTCGCAGATATGATTGGTGATGTTAAGCCAATTAAAGATGATTTATATACACCAAAAATTGAAGGCTCAGATGATGAGGTCACAAATTTAACCTATGAAATGGCTCATCGTATATACGGGGAAGAGTTGCCAGAAATCGTGAAGGCCCGAATTGAAAAGGAACTAAAGTCAATTTTAGGCCATGGTTTCGGAGTAATTTATTTAATTTCTGCGAAGCTTGTGAAAAAATCATTAGCTGATGGCTATTTAGTAGGTTCCCGTGGTTCTGTTGGGTCTTCATTAGTGGCGACCTTTATGGAGATTACTGAAGTAAATCCACTTCCACCTCATTATGTTTGTCCAGATTGTAAGCATTCCGAGTTTTTTAATGATGGTTCAGTAAGCTCGGGCTTTGACTTACCAAATAAAGATTGTACGGAATGTGGAACGCCGTATAAAAAGGATGGACAGGATATCCCATTCGAAACGTTTCTTGGCTTTAAGGGAGATAAGGTACCTGATATTGATTTGAATTTTTCGGGGGAATATCAACCACAGGCTCATAACTATACGAAGGTATTATTCGGTGAAGATTATGTATATCGTGCCGGGACAATCGGTACTGTTGCGGAGAAAACAGCTTATGGCTATGTAAAGGGCTATGCAAATGATAACAATCTACATTTCCGCGGTGCTGAGGTAGATCGATTAGTACAAGGCTGTACAGGCGTTAAACGTACATCAGGACAGCACCCTGGAGGAATTATCGTAGTACCAGATTATATGGATATTTATGATTTCTCACCAGTGCAATTTCCTGCGGATGCACAGGATGCAGAATGGCGTACAACGCACTTTGATTTCCATTCCATTCACGATAATATTTTAAAGCTTGATATTCTTGGGCACGATGATCCGACTGTGATTCGGATGTTGCAGGATTTATCAGGGATAGATCCAAAAACCATTCCAACAGATGATCCAGTCGTTATGAAAATCTTTAGTTCTCCAGAAACTTTAGGTGTAACAGAAAAACAAATTGGCTGTAAGACAGGAACACTCGGTATTCCTGAGTTTGGTACCCGTTTTGTTCGCCAGATGCTTGAAGATACAAAGCCATCAACATTCTCAGAGCTTGTGCAAATTTCAGGACTTTCACACGGAACAGATGTATGGCTTGGTAACGCGCAAGAGTTAATTCAAAACGGTACATGTGTGCTGAAGGAAGTAATTGGCTGTCGTGACGATATTATGGTGTATTTAATTTATCAAGGTCTAGAACCGTCACTGGCGTTTAAAATAATGGAGTCCGTGCGTAAGGGGAAAGGTTTATCTGAAGAGTTTGAAGCAGAGATGCTAGCGAATAAAGTACCAGGCTGGTATATCGAATCATGTAAAAAGATAAAATATATGTTCCCGAAAGCCCACGCTGCTGCTTACGTGTTAATGGCAGTTCGTATCGCTTGGTTTAAGGTGCATTTCCCGATTCTTTATTATGCAGCGTATTTCACAGTACGTGCAGATGATTTTGATTTAATTGCGATGGTACAGGGCTCGCAAATGATTCGTGCAAAAATTGATGAAATCAATATAAAGGGCTTAGATGCTTCAACAAAAGAAAAAAACCTATTAACGGTGATGGAACTTGCACTTGAAATGTGTGAGCGCGGTATGAGCTTCCAAAAGGTGGACTTATATCGTTCGCAAGCTAGTGAATTTGTAATTGATGGGAACTCTTTAATCCCACCATTTGATGCGATTCCTGGACTTGGTACGAACGTTGCTAAACAAATTGTGGCAGCACGTGAGGACGGAGAATTTTTATCGAAGGAAGATTTACAGCAACGAGGTCGAGTATCCAAGACATTAATAGAATACATGGATCAATTGGGTTGTTTAGAAGGAATGCCTGATGCTAATCAGTTATCACTTTTCTAAAATAAGAAGGTTAGTCTGAAGACATCATCATCATAACGAATAACTTATAAGCCTTATGCTCAAATTAAGGCTATAAAGTTGAGGATGACATTTGTTAAAATGTATACCATGTATAAAAGTTGATTGGAGTGGAGGCTAATCGACTCCTTGGGGATTAGCGTCACAGATGAGACCCTGGAGCGAGCACATAGGGGAACGAAGGCTAAATGCATCACGTCCTGTGATAACGCCTTCGTGACCAACATCGTGTTGGCTCAAGCGGCTCCTCGGACGCCCCCAGGAAAGCGTCTAGCCGGAACGGAAATCAACTCTCACGTTATGGTGATGAACCCTAATTTAAGCAAAAAATTCAAATTCCAGACACAATTATGCCGAGGCATAATTGATTAGATGTCTAGAAAAAGGAAATTTGCATTGTGCTGTAAACTATGCTATTCTTATGGTAATAATTTGTTGATATTTTTCCAGCAAAAGAGTGGGGCCCTCCCGCTCTTTTCTGTTGTTATACCGTAGCAAAACAAATTTTTGACTAACAGCAGGTAAGACCGTTAAATTTCACCAAAGCTACTGGTGGAATTTCTGTTTTATTACGCCAGATTTTGATAGATACAGGAGGAAACAATGAGCAAAGTACCATCTTTAATTGAAGAGCTCGCCAAACCGATTGTTGAAGAGTTGAATCTTGAGCTTGTGGATGTTGAGTTCGTAAAAGAAGGACGTAACTGGTTTTTACGTGTTTATGTGGATACACCTGAGGGTGGGATTGACATTGACCAATGTGCTCAAGTAAGTGAACGACTAAGTTTGCTGTTGGATGAAAAAGATCCAATTACACAAAACTATTATTTAGAAGTTTCTTCACCTGGAGCAGAACGTCCATTAAAAAAGGATACTGATTTTGAAAAAGCGGTTGGCAAATTTATTTTTGTTAAAACCTATGAGCCCATCAAGGACATGAAGGAATTCCAAGGCTACTTAACGTCATACGATGAACATACAATAGTGATGGAAGTACGCATTAAAACGCGAAAAATTACAGTAACAATTGAACAAGAAAAAATCGCATTGGCACGACTTGCCATCGATTTTTAAGCATAATGCATATTTAGGAGTGAAAACAAAAATGAGTAGTGATTTGTTAGATGCGCTAAATGCGCTAGAAGAACAAAAAGGAATTTCAAGAGATGTGTTAATTGAAGCAATAGAAGCGGCATTAGTTACAGCTTACAAACGCAACTTCAATCAAGCACAAAATGTCCGTGTTGACTTAAATTTAGATAAGGGCTCTATTCGTGTCTTTTCACGTAAAGATGTTGTTGAAGAAGTAGAAGATGACCGTTTACAAATCTCTGAAGAAGATGCTAAGGCTATCAACCCTGCATACCAGTTGGAAGATGTGGTTGAGCAAGAAGTAACACCTCGAAACTTTGGTCGTATTGCTGCACAGACAGCGAAACAAGTTGTTACACAACGTGTACGTGAAGCTGAACGTGGCCTAATTTACGAGCAATATGTGGACCGCGAAGATGATATCGTGACGGGTGTAGTTGAGCGTTTAGATGCTCGTAATATTTACGTAGGTCTAGGAAAAGTAGAGGCTGCATTACCACAAAACGAACAAATTCAAGGTGAAACATATCATCCACATGATCGCATTAAGGTCTATATTACAAAGGTTGAACGTACAACACGCGGACCACAAGTTATTGTTTCACGCACACATCCTGGTTTATTACGCCGCTTATTTGAAATGGAAGTACCTGAAATTTATGAAGGTATTGTAGAAATTAAATCAATAGCTCGTGAAGCAGGGGATCGTTCTAAAATCTCTGTTTTTGCACATAACGAAGAGGTAGATCCAGTAGGTTCATGTGTAGGAGCAAAAGGCGCTCGTGTGCAAACAATTGTAAATGAATTACACGGCGAAAAAATCGATATCGTTGAATGGTCAGAAGATCCAGTTGTATTTGTAGCAAATGCTCTTAGCCCATCTAAAGTTTTAGATGTTCAAGTCAATGAAGAAGAAAAATCTACTACTGTTGTTGTTCCAGACTATCAATTATCACTAGCAATTGGTAAACGTGGTCAAAATGCTCGTTTAGCTGCTAAGCTAACTGGCTGGAAAATTGATATTAAGAGTGAAACAGATGCTCGTGAGTTAGGTATTTATCCATCTGCTACAAGCACTTTCATACCTGCTGAGGATGAAGAAAGTGATTTTGATGATGTGGCAGTTGACTTATATCAAGACGACGAAGAATAAGTAAGAAAGCCCGTGTGACTAGTTAGCTGCCATTATTCAGTGGACGTTGGGCTGCGTCGACTGAATAATGGCAGAGCCTACATTGGAAAATATCATGGTTAAATTCCAAATATATATACAAACGATGTGGTGCATGGCTAGTCCACCTCTTACGACAAGCTTCAGAGAGGAAAGGTGATTCTTATGGCTATTAATAAAAAAGTACCTCTTCGAAAATGTGTAGCTACTGGAGAAATGCTACCAAAGAAAGAAATGGTTCGTGTCGTTCGTACGAAAGAGGGCGAGGTAAGTGTTGATATCTCCGGAAAAAAACCGGGACGTGGTGCCTATGTCTCTAAATCGGAGGAGGCGATTGAAATCGCCCGTAAGAAAAATGTTTTAGGGCACCAACTTGATATAAAAATCCCTGAAGAAATCTACGATGAACTTATTTTGTTGATTCGTAGGGAGTCTATTATATGATCAATCAAGCAGTGCATAATTTGCTTGGAATAGCGGCAAGAGCCCGTAAAGTAATTTCAGGAGAAGAGTTAGTAGTAAAGGAAGTCCGTAATGGTAATGCTAGGCTAGTACTGCTTGCAAACGATGCTTCTAAAAACTCTAGTAAAAAAATTCAAGATAAATGTACGTACTACAACGTTGAGTATCATGTAATTGGTGATCGTTATGATCTAGGACATGCTACAGGTAAGGAGGCCCGCGTGGCTTTAGCTATTACCGATAAAGGTTTTGCAAGCAAATTGTCTAGTCTACTCAACGAAAAATAATCGGGGGTGAGCAGATGACCAAAATCAGAGTTCATGAATATGCGAAACAAGTGAATAAAACGAGTAAAGAGGTTATTGAAGCACTAAATAAAATAAATGTTAGCGTAACAAACCATATGTCAATGTTAGAAAAAGACATAGTGGCAAAGTTAAACCAAACATTTAAAAATATAAAAGAAGTGAAGCAACCTACTCAAAACGTATCGCAAAAATCACAGCAATCGGTGAAAAAGCAAGACGGGCAAAAGCAGCAATCTGCTACTTCTAAGCCTAAAGCCAATAATCAGCAACAAACGCATCAAAACTCAAATTCGTCTAACGAAAAATCTAAGAATACAAAAGGTAGTCTAAATCGAAATATGACAAATAATAATAATAATAATAATAATAATAATAATAATAATAAAAATAATAATAATCGCAGAGGCGGCGGAGGTTACAACCAACGTCCAAAACCAGGAATTCATGGCGGAAAACGTCGCCATCCAAAAACACATCAACCAAGTCTACCAGTGAAACAGAAGGAATTACCAGAAAAAATTACTTTTGTTGAATCACTTTCTGTAGCGGAATTAGCTAAAAAATTACACCGTGAGCCATCAGAAATTATTAAAAAATTATTTATGCTTGGTGTAATGGCAACAATTAACCAAGAATTAGATAAGGATGCAATTGAATTAATTTGCGCAGACTATGGTGTAGAAGTTGAAGAAGAAATCCGTGTAGATATTACGGATTTAGAAACACACTTCGAACAAACAGAAGAAGTTAACGAGGCAGAATTATCAGAACGTCCTCCGGTAGTAACAATTATGGGTCACGTTGACCATGGTAAAACTACATTGTTAGACTCTATTCGCAATACTAAAGTTACAGCTGGAGAAGCTGGTGGTATTACTCAGCATATCGGTGCTTATCAAGTAACTGAAGGCGACAAAAAAATTACGTTTTTAGATACACCAGGACACGCTGCGTTTACAACTATGCGTGCGCGTGGTGCGAAAGTAACGGATTTAACGATTTTAGTAGTAGCTGCGGATGATGGTGTTATGCCACAAACAGTAGAAGCGATTAACCACGCAAAAGCAGCAGAAGTACCAATTATTGTTGCAGTCAATAAAATGGATAAACCTTCAGCTAATCCAGACCGTGTGATGCAAGAGTTAACAGAGCATGGCCTAGTTCCTGAAGCTTGGGGTGGCGAAACTATTTTCGTACCAATCTCTGCATTAAAAGGTGAAGGCATTGACACATTACTTGAAATGATTTTACTTATCGCTGAAGTTGGAGAATTGAAAGCAAACCCTGATCGCTTAGCACTTGGTACAGTAATTGAAGCACAGTTAGATAAAGGGCGAGGCTCTGTTGCAACACTTTTAGTACAAGATGGAACATTAAAAGTTGGAGACCCAATTGTTGTCGGCCATACTTATGGGCGAGTACGTGCTATGGTGAATGATAAAGGCCGTCGTGTGAAAGAAGCTGGACCATCAACGCCAGTAGAAATCACAGGCTTAAATGATGTTCCACAAGCTGGTGACCGTTTCGTTGTCTTTGAAGACGAAAAAACAGCACGCCAAGTTGGAGAAACTCGTGCAATGTCAGCAATTCAAGCACAACGCTCAGAAAAACAACGCGTAACGCTTGATAACTTATTCGAACAAATGAGTCAAGGCGAAATGAAAGAGCTAAACTTAATTGTTAAAGCTGACGTTCAAGGTACTGTAGAAGCTATGGCTGCATCATTAATGAAAATTGATGTTGAAGGCGTAAACGTGAAAATTATTCACACTGGCGCTGGTGCGATTACAGAATCAGATATTTCTCTTGCTGCGGCTTCAAATGCAATTGTTATTGGCTTCAACGTTCGTCCAGATGTCAATGCAAAACGTGCAGCAGAAGAAGAGGGCGTAGATATTCGTCTACACCGCATTATCTATAAAGTAATCGAGGAAATTGAACAAGCAATGAAAGGTATGCTTGATCCAGAATTCGTAGAAAAAATTATTGGTCAAGCAGAAGTTCGACAAACAATTAAAGTATCAAAAGTTGGTACAATTGCTGGTTCATACGTAACAGAAGGTAAAGTAACTCGTGATTCTGGCGTACGTGTAATCCGCGACAATGTAGTAATTTTTGAAGGTGAATTAGATACACTTAAACGTTTCAAAGATGAAGTTAAAGAAGTTGCAAGAGGTTATGAATGTGGTATTACAATTACAAACTTCAATGATATTAAAGAAGGCGACATTATTGAAGCCTATATTATGGAAGAAGTTAAACGTGCATAATGATTGTTTATGCAGAGGTTGAATTCATGATTCAAACTGCCCATTCGTTGAAGGAAAAACGCGCTGTCCTACAGCGTATGCTTACCCGCACTAAGCAAAAATTTAATGTATCCATTGCTGAAATTGACCATCAAAATGTATGGCAACGCACGAAATTAGCGCTTGTTGCTGTTTCTTCTTCAAAAGAAGCAGCTGAGCGTGAAATTAATCACGCGCTTCACTACTTACAGTCAAATCCGGCTTGGGAACAGTTAAATGTGTGGCGAGACTATCTATAAGTAACATTAGAAGTTGTGTTGTATGATTTAGTCATACCTTGCATGTAAATATATGTGCAAGTAAGGACATAACTTTCTGTACTTCGAAATTGAGGTGACAAACTATGTCTCTACGCTCAAACCGTGTCGCTGAGCAAATGAAAAAAGAGCTCGGTGATATTATTGGACGTAAAATAAAAGATCCGCGTGTTGGTTTCGTTACTGTTACAGGTGTTGAGGTGACAGGTGATTTACAGCAAGCGACAATTTATATTACAACTCTAGGCAATGAACGTGAAAAAGAGGAAACACTAAAAGCTTTATTAAAGGCTTCTGGTTTCATTCGCTCAGAAATCGGTTCACGAATCCGTTTACGTCGTACACCAGAACTAATCTTTGAATTCGATTCATCGATTGAATATGGAAACCGTATCGATTCATTGCTACGTGGTTTACACGAAGAATAAGCTTAACTAAAAAAGTCTGCCATATGCATGTTCATGCAGGCAGACTTTTTACATTCATCGGAAATGCAGCAGAACATTTTGCGGGTCTATCATTTTTAAAATAAACTAAAAACGAATTGATTTTAGGAGGGAATTTATGAACGGTATTTTACCGCTTTGGAAGGAACGTGGCATGACAAGTCATGATTGCGTCTTTAAATTACGAAAAATTTTACGTACTAAAAAAGTTGGCCATACAGGCACACTTGATCCAGGTGTTGAGGGAGTTCTTCCTATTTGTATTGGTCAGGCAACACGCATCGCAGAATACTTAACTGATGCAGGAAAAACCTATGAAGCTGTTATTTCAATTGGCCGTACAACGACAACTGAGGATGCAGAAGGAGAAACGGTTGAGCAAGATAGTACGAATAAAAAGTTCACACGTACTCAATTGCAAGAGGTTTTAACCTCGCTAACAGGTGTTATTCAACAAACGCCACCGATGTTTTCAGCAGTCAAAGTAAATGGTAAACGTCTCTATGAATATGCACGAAAAGGCGAAATTGTCGAAAGACCTACACGTCAAGTTACTATTTATGCATTAGAGCTACTAGATGATGTAGAAATATATGAAGGACAAGAAATTACATTCCCTGTACGTATAGCGTGTAGTAAAGGGACGTATATTCGAACACTAGCTGTGCAAATCGGAGCAGCACTTGGCTATCCTGCACATATGAAAGAGCTCGTACGTACAGCCTCAGGTACATTTACACAAGAAAATTGCTTTACATTGGCACAAGTTGCTGAGCTGATGGAAGCTGAACAAATGGATACATGCATTTTACCAGTTGAGTATGCATTAACAGATTATCCATATATTGAGATCGTTTCTGCAAACGAAAAAGAAATTTTCAATGGACAAGTGCTTCCCGCAGATGCATTATTAAAGATACATGATAAAATTGTTTTTGGAATCAGTGGGAAAGCAATTGCGGTTTATCATGCCCATCCTACAAAGGAAGGGTTTATGAAGCCACATAAGATGTTTCCGACGATAGAGTAGGAGGATTTTTAGTATGGAGGTTATTCATTTAAAATACCCACACCAACTACAACAACGAGAAAGCATGCAGCCATATTCATTGGCACTTGGTTTTTTTGATGGTGTACATAGAGGGCATCAGGAAGTTATTAAGGCAGCGAAGGAAGAAGGAGACAAACGTCAAATTCCAACGGCTGTTATGACATTCGATCCACATCCTTCTTTAGTGCTTGGCGGACGTAACGAAAAAGTATTTTATATAACGTTATTACAGCAAAAATTACAGCTTTTTGAAGAACAAGGTGTTGATACAGCATTTGTTGTACATTTCACATCTGATTTTGCAAAGCTTTCACCTGCTGCATTTATTGATACATTTATTCGTGGGTTGAACATTCAGCATGTTACAGCTGGCTTTGATTATTCTTTTGGTGCATTTGGTAAAGGCGCAATGGAAGACATGCGTGCATTGAGTAATGGAGATTACGGCGTAACGGTTGTTGAAAAGAAAACCGACGATATCGAAAAAATTAGCTCTACACGTATCCGTAAGCTTTTGCAAGAGGGAGATATGGAAGCAGCAAGATTGCTCCTTGGACGACCATTTGAAATTACGGGTATCGTTGTACATGGTGATAAGCGAGGACGCACAATAGGTTTCCCAACTGCAAATATCCAAGCGTTGGAGGGAACCTATATCCCAGCAAGTGGTGTATATGCGGTTCGATTACTTGTCCAAAATAACTGGTATGATGGTGTATGTAATGTAGGCTATAAACCAACATTTAAAGATCCAAATGACAAGCAATTATCCATCGAAGTCCATATATTAAACTTCGAAAAAAATATCTACGGTGAAGAAGTACATGTCGCTTGGTATAAACGTATAAGAAGTGAACGAAAATTCGATGGGATCGAAGCTTTGAAAGCGCAAATCGAAAAGGATAAACAAGAAGCAATTGAATATTTTAAGGTTATTACCAAAAGTTAAAACATATACCATGAATATAAGTTGATTGGAGTGGAGGCTGGGCGACTCCTTGGGGATCAGCGTCACAGATTAGACCCTGGAGCGAGCACATAGAGGAACGAAGGCTAAAAGCATCACTTCCTGTGATAACGCCTTCGTGACCAACATCCTGCTGCTGACGCTACGTTAACACTACGCTTTCGCGCAAAAAACATCCTGTTGCCCCAAGCGGCTCATCGGACGCCCCCAGGAAGCTCTGCGCGAAAGCGAAGCGTCAGCGGCAAATATTTTATCTGTGCGAAAGCGAAGCGGCAGCAACAAAGCGCCCAGCTGGAACGGAAATCAACCCCACTTTATGGTGATGAACCATATTTTATCGGGTTAATGCAAATTAAATATGCGTTAGCATTTGAATAGGCTTACGTTAACGCTTGCTTGACCTTTTGATTTATGGTAACATTCATAAGTGCATAATATGCTTAACCTTAGCTCGGTATATCGATGACTCCAACGTTTACTGTGCTAATGGGGATTAACAATTATTTAGGAGGTCCATACAAATGGCTATTTCAAAAGAACGTAAAAACGAAATTATTGCTGAGTACCGTACTCACGAAAGTGACACTGGTTCTCCAGAAGTACAAGTTGCAGTATTAACAGAGGATATTAACGCTCTAAATGCTCACTTACGTACACACAAAAAAGATTTCCACTCTGAGCGTGGTCTTCTTAAAATGGTAGGTCGTCGTCGTCACCTATTAAAATATCTTCGTGAGACTGACGTACAACGTTACCGTGAACTAATCACTCGTTTAGGCTTACGTCGCTAATTGTCAATCGAAAAGCGGGATTAATCCCGCTTTTTCTTTATGTTTATAAACATTAAGAAGACGGATTGAGAAAAAAGCATATATGACATGAATTTCAAGCAAAAAAACATCGTTTCAATCAAGTATAGAAATAAATCCTAAATAAATTGGCAATAACTGAATTTAAATGTATGATTATTTAATGAAATATTTAGCATAGAACAAGCATTTTTGGTACACTTACTATTAGTACATACAGACGAAGTAAGTGTTTTTATAATAGAGAGGGGTTCATTGAATGAACGAAAAGAAAGTCTATTCCTATGAATGGGCTGGCCGTCCACTAGTAATCGAAGTTGGACAGTTAGCAAAACAAGCAAATGGGGCCGTATTAGTACGCTATGGTGATACATCAGTACTTTCAACAGCAACAATGTCAAAATCACCGAAACCACTTGATTTCTTCCCATTAACAGTAAACTATGAAGAACGTTTATACGCAGCAGGTAAAATTCCTGGTGGCTTTATTAAACGTGAAGGCCGTCCATCTGAAAAAGCAATACTAGCAAGCCGTTTAATCGATCGTCCAATTCGTCCGATGTTCCCAGATGGTTTCCGTAATGAAGTACAAGCGATTTCGATGGTCATGTCTAACGATCCGGATTGCACGTCTGAAATGGCTGCGATGGTTGGTTCATCATTAGCGTTAGCTATTTCGGATATTCCATTTGATGGACCGATTGCAGGTGTACAAGTTGGATATATTGACGGTAAATTTATCGTGAACCCAACAGTGGAACAATCTAATCAGTCAACAGTCCATTTATCTGTAGCAGGTAACAAGGATGCTATCAACATGGTTGAAGCTGGTGCACTAGAAGTACCGGAAGAAGTAATGCTTGAAGCCATTATGTTCGGTCATGAAGAAATCAAAAAAATTATTGCTTTCCAAGAGCAAATTGTTGCAGAAGTAGGGAAAGAAAAATTACCTGTAACATTATTTGAAATTGATGAAGCGATTCAAGCAGATATAAAAGCAGCTTGTGAGACTGACATGCATGATGCTATTCAAACAGCTGAAAAACATGCACGTGATGAGGCTATTAAAGCAGTAAAAGATCGTGTTATTGCTTCTTATGAAGAGCAAGAAGCGGATGAAGTAACAATGAAGCAAGTTTATACAATTCTAGATAAAATGGTTAAAGACGAAGTACGTCGTCAGATTACAGAAGATAAAGTTCGTCCAGATGGTCGTAAGTTAGACGAAATTCGTCCACTTTCTTCTGAAACAGGCTTATTGCAACGTACTCACGGTTCAGCATTATTTACGCGTGGACAAACACAGGCCCTTTCTATTTGTACATTAGGGGCACTTGGTGATGTGCAAATTATCGACGGTTTAGGTGTAGAAGAATCGAAACGCTTTATGCATCACTATAACTTCCCGCAATTCTCTGTAGGGGAAACTGGCCCAATTCGTGGACCAGGTCGTCGTGAAATCGGTCATGGTGCATTAGGAGAGCGTGCTCTTGATGCGGTTATTCCAGATGAATCTGTATTCCCATATACAATCCGTTGTGTATCAGAAGTACTCGAGTCAAACGGTTCTACATCTCAAGCTTCTATCTGTGCTTCAACATTAGCGATGATGGATGCTGGTGTTCCATTAAAAGCACCTGTAGCAGGTATTGCAATGGGTCTTATTAAAAAAGGCGAACATTACTCTATTTTAACTGATATTCAAGGTATGGAAGACCACCTTGGAGATATGGACTTTAAAGTTGCAGGTACAGCTAAAGGTGTAACAGCACTTCAAATGGACATTAAAATTGATGGTTTATCACGCAATATTTTAGAGGAAGCATTAACACAAGCTAAAATTGGTCGTATGCACATTTTAGAATCAATGCTTGCTACTCTTGCAGAACCACGTGAAAAATTATCTACATTTGCACCGAAAATTGTGATCGTGAAGATTAATCCTGATAAAATTCGCGATGTTATCGGACCTGGTGGTAAACAAATTAACAAAATTATTGAAGAAACTGGCGTAAAAATTGATACTGAGCAAGATGGTACAATTTACATCTCTTCTGCAGATGAAGAAATGAACGCTCGTGCAAAACAAATTATCGAAGACATCGTACGTGAAGCAAAAGTTGGCGAGTATTACTTATCAACAGTTAAACGTATTGAAAAATTCGGGGCGTTCTGTGAAATATTCCCAGGTAAAGATGGCTTACTTCACATCTCTGAAATTCAAGAGGAACGTACAAAACAAGTTGAAGATGTCTTAAAACTTGGCGATCAATTACTTGTAAAAGTTATTGAAATTGACAAGCAAGGTCGTGTGAATTTATCTCGTAAAGTAGTGATCCAAGAAGAAAAAGAACGCGCTGAGCAAGGTAAATAATAAATTGTAGAAAAGGCTGCGTATAATGCGCAGCCTTTTTTAAATCAGCTAAGGAATATGGTTCTATAATATTTGTGGGAAGCTCCACATTGTGACTCACCCTTAGATATAGAACCAGAAATATAATTGGGGGAGATTTTTTGGTACAAGTACATACATGTCAGAATGGTGTGCGTATAGTGTCTGAGCAAATCGATCATGTAAGGTCTGTTGCGCTAGGCATTTTTGTTAATGCAGGATCTCGTTATGAGCTACCTGAGGAAAATGGCATTACGCATTTTATAGAACATATGCTTTTTAAAGGGACAAAAACTCGAACAGCTCGCCAAATTGCTGAAGAATTTGATCGAATTGGTGGAGAGTTAAATGCCTTTACATCCAAGGAAAACACTTGTTATTATGCAAAGGTTTTAGACCATCATGCTGAGCTTGCAGTTGCAATATTAGCGGATATGTTCTTTAATTCTACGTTTGCAGAGGAAGAATTAGAGAAGGAAAGACAAGTTGTACTAGAGGAAATATTAATGAGTGAAGACGCACCTGATGACGATGTTCATGAAAAACTATGGGGAGTCATGTATCCGAATGATGCACTCGGTCGTCCAATTCTAGGAACGGCGGCTACTTTAAAAACATTTACAGCAGATATTATACGTAACTATATGGCTAAACATTATGGTCCAGAATCAGTTGTTATTTCAATAGCGGGAAATATCTCTACAAAGCTTATGCAAACAATTGAAGACTTATTTGGTCAATATCAGCCATCTCCACTTGTGGTTGAACCGGTACTATCGAATCCTCATTTTTATCCAGGAGAGATTTCAAAAACTCGTGATACAGAGCAAGCGCATTTAGCCATTTCTTATCCAGCAATTGGTGTAAAAGATCCGGATATGTATAGCTTTATTGCACTTAATAATATTATTGGGGGTAATATGAGCTCTCGTTTGTTCCAAGAAGTACGCGAAGAACGTGGTTTAGCCTATTCAATATTTTCTTATCAATCTTGTTATGCTGATGTTGGAGCATTTACGATTTATGGTAGCACAAGTCGTCAGCAATTATCACAGCTCCAACATACAATTGATGCGACATTACTTGATATCGTAGCAGGTGGCGTGACAGAGGAAGAACTTATGAATGCGAAGGAGCAGCTTAAGGGGAGTTTTGTGCTCGGTCTAGAGGGGACAGGCGCTCGTATGAATCGCAACGGTACAAGTGAGTTAGTGCATCGTAAACATCGTTCAGTAGACGAAGTATTAGCGTCAATTGATGCCGTATCAATGGAATCGATCGATCGTTTAATAGCAAAAATCTTGAAAGCTGAGCCAGCCATTTCAATTATTGGCCCAGAAGCTTAAAATACAAGGAGCACAAAACTATTGCTATAGTTTGTGCTCCTTTTTTAATTGAAAAATCTTATGTTTATCACTGACATCCTTTTTTAGTTGAAAATGCTCATTATCAGTTAGAAGTTGATATTCTCAATAAAGTTTGATAGTATAATTGATATTGAAAATCATTATCAATTAAATCGGAGGCAAGTATTAGTATGAAAAATTGGTTAGGTATAGGGCTTCTAGCATTATCACTTACTTTAGTTGGATGCTAATACCGCATATGGCTCGAATGCTTGTAGGCTCAGATTATAAATATCTACTACCCATGAGTATGGCAATGGGGGCTATTGTGTTACTTATTGCTGATACTGGTGGACGAACATTGTTTGCGCCACTCGATATTCCAGCGGGTATTCTAATGTCTGTCATTGGTGGGCCTTACTTCTTATATTTAATGCGAAAGAAGGCGTTTTAATGTTAAAAATTGAACAGCTATCTGTCCGCTATGAACAAAAGGAAGTTGTCCATAATTTTTCTTTTGAAGTTGCAAAAGGTGAGGTGCTATCCATTATCGGACCCAATGGCTCTGGAAAATCTACTATTTTAAAGACTATTGCACGTATGCAGCCTTATAATGAAGAAACAATTATCTTTGATGGCGAAAATATACGTCGACTCTCGTCCAAAGACATTGCAAGAAAAATGTGCATGTTGAGTCAAAAAAATCAGGCTCCAACTGATATATCTGTTAAAAACCTAGTGGCATATGGTCGATATCCACATAAAAAGTGGTTTGAGCGCTTAAATGCAGAGGATGAGGCTATTATTGATTGGGCTCTAGAGAAAACACATCTCACACATTACAGAGAAAAACCTATTGCAGCTTTATCGGGAGGGAAGCACAGCGAGCTTGGATAGCAATGGCTTTAGCGCAGCGACCGCAAATTTTATTATTGGATGAACCAACGACATACTTAGATATCGCACACCAGCATGAAGTTCTAGAATTAGTGAGAGAGCTAAATTATGAAATGGGTATGACGGTTGTGATGGTGCTCCATGATTTAAATCAGGCATCTAGCTATAGTGATAAAATCGTAGTTGTAAAAGATGGTCAACGCGCCCAAGTTGGCACACCCGTAGAGGTAATGACCGAACAGATGATTCAGCAAATATACCGAATGGATGCAGAAATTCAATATGTATCATAAGATAGTGCTCCATGGATTCAATTAAAAAGTACTGTCAAGGCGTAGGAGGAAACGGAATGCAAAAAGAAATTGATATTGAGCAAGTAAAGCAGGGCTACGAAACATTTATTCAAGGAAAAAAAAGCTGTGTGTTAAGTCTAGTGGATGGTGAAGGGAAACCTTTTTGTAGTACTACTCCATATGTGCGCGTGAATGGTAAATTTTACGTCTATATTAGTCGTATCGCAGAGCATTTCCAACTCATGGAGCAGGCTCAACTTGTAGATGTACTTTGCGTGGCAGATGAGGCGGTAACACCAAATCCATTTGCAGCAGAACGAGCGCGTTGGCAATGTAAACCAAAGCATTTAGGGAATGAAGGATATGAGGACGTATTTGTAGCCTTTAATAAATTGCATAATGCTAAAATGATGGAGCTGTTACGTACACTTGATTTCTCGCTATTTGAGCTCACACCATTGGATGGCCGCTACGTGGTAGGCTTCGGTAAGGCATTTACAATTGATGTAGCGAATGATACGTTAGTCCATGTAGTAATTGATAAAAAATAGGTTGCCCTTTTTCGGCAACCTATTTTTTTCTATTCTTTAAAAAAACTCTCATGCTAAATATAATGTCCCCTTTTGAAATTGGCAAAGTATTTGCATATTTATCCCAAATGCTTTGTTCCAGCACGAAGGTCTATGTTTTTATTTGACGTTGAATCGACATTAAATCTTTTAAGATAAGACCAGCAATGTTCAAATACTACCTTTCACATTGAATAGCATGACATCTTCTATTGAAGGCTGTAATTCAATTTATAGAACTAAGGCTTCTATAACAAAGTTTCCATTGCGTTTTCTTATAATGGTATGTTCTGGTATTGCACTTACTTCCTCTTTATTGTCTTTAAATATTCCGTACTCGTAGAGCAGTACGTCTTTACCTTCACTAAATAAAATTTCCTTATTATAAATGAATGTAATGTATATTCAGCAATCTTTTCTAAACCACTTGTTATGTGTTACATCCTGCATAAATGTTTAACACCACGAATTATAGGATCTAGACTACTCGTTGATCATTTAAAATTAACCATTTTGGATGACCACGACAATGCTAATGCGATGGACAACTTCATCCTCATTCCTCAGGGTAATTCTCTTCTCCCCCTCAGGAAGCGAATCGTTCAAAATAATAACATAAATATGAATTCCACATTTTTGATACTTTTTCATAAATATGTCGAGCTACGTCGCATTAAGCTTTTTAGACATATGTAAATCGTCAAAAACCACACCGATGTCGTTTTTTATCGATAATCTATGTTCGACAACATCTTTGCTGAATAGCGAAATTTCCACATATTCTTTTTTGTAAGTTGAGCATGTTGTCCTCCTCCAAAATGAAAGGAGACGTAATAATTCCTGACGTAGAAAATCTTGATTTCGTTCTGTAGATAAATCCACCTCGCTCTATTTCAGCGGATGTTTGGACACCCACTGAAAAGTGACTTAAAACCCCATTCATCTCACCACCTATAGAGGTGAAGACTTCTGTAACTAACGCTTCGCTTGTGTTACAAAAGACATGTGTAGCTGACGCTTTGCTTTCGCTACACAAAACACTTGCTTAAATGAATATGCATGAATTTCTCACCTCTGTGTATATACGCTATACACAGTCAAACGGTAAATGCAATATTTTCATACTTTGGGTAAGGGTCACGAATTGCAAAAACTCGGCATATATTGGGGTAACGGTTCAAGGAGGGAGATGAGGAATGCTACTATCAGAGATGGTGGATAAAGAGTTAATTCAAGTTGAGGGTGGCGTACACTTTGGCATATTGGCACATACGGAATGTTTATTAGATGTGCAAACAGGAAAGATTCATGGTTTTGAGATTGTTAAAGATAAATTGCCATTCCAAAAAAAGAAAGTGAAAGTTAGTGAAATGATACCTTGGCATGAAATTATACTAATTGGTGAAGATCGGATTTTATTTAACAAAACAACGACAGTGCAGTCAGACTTTTTACAGTGAGGTGAGCTTTTGGAAAATGAAAAATGGCTTGTTATCGGTGAGGATCTAAGATTAAAGGAATTAGCTACAATGCTAAGAAGCCCATCGAGAACGGTATTTTATAAAAGAACATCAGTTTGGAATGAAGAGTTAAATAAGCTTGTATTAGAATTCCAACCGAATAGAATTATTCTTCCCATTCTTCCACTTAAAATTGAAGTGGAACAGCTTTATGGGATATCCCAAGTTAAGTTTTATACAGGGCGTTTGACTATGCATTGGAAGCATTTGCTTGAGAAAAATGAAACTAATTGCTATTTACAACAAGAATCTTTTATTTGGCAAAACGCAAGATTAACAGCGGAGGGATTTATCGCCACATTTTACGGACTCGAGCAAAAATGTATTTACGGACAAAACTTTACTATCGCAGGTTTTGGACGCACAGCCAAAATGCTCGCTTCTTTACTCGTCAAGATGGGCGCTAATGTCCATATAGTAGCGCGTTCAGTTGTACAAGTGAGTGAAGCTAAGGCATATGGTTATAAAGCTACGGATTTAGATGACCGTAAATGGTCAATTAATGATGGGATTTTTATCAATACGATTCCAGCTAAATGGATTACAGAATCATTCCAAGATCATGTCCCAGCTGTCCTATATGATTTGGCTTCAGAGCCTGGATGTTTGGATATAGACGCTGAGCAATTACAAACGTACGTGCTATTGCCATCATTACCTGGGAAATACTTTGCACATGATGCAGCTACAATATTGTGCAAGGCAATAGAGGAGGAAGAAAATTGCTAACGGGTAAACGAATAGGTTTAGGTATTACAGCCTCTCACTGTACGTATGAGGATGTAGTACCTAAAATTCAAAACTTTATAGATGTAGGAGCAACGGTTGTTCCAATAATTACGCATTCCGTGTTACATGCGGCTACGCGTTTTGGTACCGGGGAGGAATGGATTGCAAAAATAGAGGAATTGACTCGAGAAAAGGTTATTTCCTCTATTAAAGAGGCAGAACCATTCGGACCATCCAATCCATTGGATGCGATGGTTATAGCACCGATGACAGGCAATAGTATTAGTAAATTTGCTAATGCAGCAACAGATAGTCCGGTATTGATGGCTGCTAAGGCAACATTGCGTAACGGTTCGCCTGTTGTCCTAGGCATATCAACAAATGATGCTCTTGGCTTAAATGGCATGAATATTATGAGGCTGCTAAATGCTAAAAATATTTACTTTATTCCATTCGGGCAGGACTCACCACATTCAAAGCCAAATTCCTTGATTGCAGATTTTGATCAAATGGTCGCGACTGTTCATGAAGCGATTACGGAGAAAAAGCAATTACAACCGCTGTTGATACAATATTTCAAATAATTCACGAATTACACACAATTTTCAGTATTTTTGTGATACAATAGCACACATTATGTAACATGTATTCAAGGAGAGATGACAGATGACAAAGCAGTTAACAGTTGCGGTTGTTGGAGCAACAGGGGCAGTAGGCACAAAAATGATGGAGCAACTCATTAAACGGAATTTTCCAATCGGAGATATTAAGTTCTTAGCTTCTGCACGTTCAGCAGGAAAACCAATTGAATTTAATGGTAAGACATATACAATTGAAGAAGCGACACCTGAAGCTTTTGAAGGCGTCAATGTCGCTTTATTCTCAGCTGGTGGTTCTGTATCAGCGGTGTTGGCACCAGAAGCGGCAAAACGTGGTGCAGTAGTTATCGATAATACGAGCCATTTCCGTATGGATCCAGAGGTACCACTAGTTGTGCCTGAAGTAAATCGTGGCGATCTTGCTAAGCATAAAGGGATTATTGCGAATCCAAACTGCTCTACAATTCAAATGATGGCTGCACTTGAACCTATTCGTAATGCATTTGGCTTAACAAAAATTATTGTATCGACATACCAAGCGGTTTCAGGTGCAGGTATTTCTGCTGTTCAAGAATTAAAGGCACAAAGTGAAAATTGGGATGCAGGTAAGGATGTAGAAGCAAATATTTTACCTTCTGGTAGCGACAAACGTCATTATCCAATCGCTCGTAATGTCATTCCACAAATTGATAAATTTACAGACAATGGCTTTACATATGAAGAAATGAAAATGATTAATGAAACGAAGAAAATCATGCATGCACCAGAGCTAAACGTAGCTGCAACTTGTGTTCGCGTGCCAGTCGTTTCCGGACACTCTGAATCTGTTTATATTGAAGTAGAAAAAGAAGCAACGGTACAGGAGATTTTTGAAGTATTACGCAGTGCACCAGGTGTAGTATTACAAGATGATATCGCAACACAAACTTACCCAATGCCTATCTATGCAGAAGGGGAAGACAATACTTTTGTAGGCCGTATCCGACAAGATTTAGACAATAAAAAAGGATTCCACCTATGGATCGTTTCTGACAATCTTTTAAAAGGCGCTGCATTAAACTCTATCCAAATTGCAGAAGCAATGCTGGAGGATAACTTACTATAAGAGGGGTGTAAGGATGAATTTAGGTCGAATTGGAACGGCGATGATAACGCCGTTCAAAGAAGATGGCACGATTAATTATCCAGAACTAGAACGTATTATTAATCATTTGATTGATAATGGTACAGATTGTATTGTCGCATGTGGCACAACCTCTGAAAACCCAACTATGTCCACAGAAGAAAAAATTGAAGTTGTACGCTTTACAGTAGAAAAAACAGCAGGTCGTGTACCCGTTATTGCAGGTACAGGGGATAACGAAACTGCTTACTCTATTGCAATGACACACAAGGCTGAAGAAAATGGTGCTGATGGTATCATGCTTGTAGCACCATATTATAATAAGCCAAATCAACGCGGTATTTTTGCGCATTTTGAAACAATTGCAAAAGAAACTAGTTTACCTGTCATGCTTTATAACGTGCCAGGACGTACAGGCGTCAATGTTGCCTATGAAACTTCTGTTGCCTTAAGTAAAATTCCTAATATTTCATGGATTAAAGAAGCGAGTGGCAATTTAGATCAAATGGGCGATATTATTGAGAATGTTGATTCAGATGATAATTTCTTAGTGTATAGTGGGGATGATGGTTTAACTCTTCCACTACTAGCAATCGGCGGAGCAGGAATTATCTCAGTTGCTGCTCATGTTGTTGGAAATGATATGCAATTAATGATTAAGGCGTTTGAAGAAGGAAATCACGAGCTAGCAGCCAAAATTCACCGAGCATTATTACCACTTGTACGTGCGCTGTTCGCACAGCCAAACCCATCGCCTGTAAAATACGCGATGACCAAATTAGGCTTTGATACACTTAATGTTCGTCTGCCAATGATGGAAATGACAGATGAAGAAAAAGCAAACTTTGACCGAATTTGGGATACGTATCAAGAAAAAGCAAGAAGCTTTAGAAAAATAAGTACCTTTAGTTAATTTAATTAAACCCTCCGACCGTAAACAAACTCGAGATTTTTTAGTTTGTTTACGGTCTTTTTTTATTATATAGAAGAATAAGGTCGTTACTTTCCACAATTCAGGTATTTCGTAGACTTATATTCAATAAGAATGTCGGAACCTTTTCGTGAAATATCGGTATCATTTCTGAATTTATCGGAATACTTTTTATCTCGCTCTATTAGTACACATGAGTTGTTTTGTAAAAAATTTCTGTTTCCACCATGAAAGATGTATTTTTAATTTGTGCAAAAGCTTTGCAAACCGTATAATAAATCTTAAGTGGTTGCTGTTCGGGATATTTTTTAGGAGGAAATAAATTGACAAAAAAGAAAAATGAATTAATTCGCATCATTCCACTTGGTGGCGTGGGCGAAATTGGGAAAGCAATGTACGTAGTAGAAATTGACGAAGAGCTATTTGTAGTGGATAGCGGCTTGATGTTCCCTGAAGACGAAATGCTGGGCATTGATATCGTAATTCCTGATATTACGTATTTAGAAGAAAATAAAGATCGTGTGAAAGGGATATTCTTAACACATGGTCATGAAGATGCAATTGGTTCGATTGCTTATGTATTACAAAAAATAAAAGCGCCGGTGTACGGATCAAAATTAACAATTGCACTTGCAAAGGAGCAATTAAAAGAATTGCCTGCACCACATCAGGTGAAATTCTTTGAGGTTACGAACCGTAGTCGTATGAATTTTAACTCAACGTATGTGACATTCTTCCATACAACACATAGTATTCCCGATTCGTTAGGGGTAGTGTTCCATACATCTGAAGGAGCAATTGTTCATACAGGTGAGTTTAAATTTGATCAATCAGCGACAGGTAAATTTAAACCTGATTTAGCAAAAATGG
Organism: Lysinibacillus sp. NPDC093190; assembly: GCF_050280425.1. Classification (NCBI taxonomy): domain Bacteria; kingdom Bacillati; phylum Bacillota; class Bacilli; order Caryophanales; family Bacillaceae; genus Lysinibacillus; species Lysinibacillus sp. NPDC093190. Next base: position 286,058 of record NZ_JBNNVG010000001.1, read on the forward strand.
CTCAGCTAGGGGAAGAAGGCGTATTTATTCTGTTATCTGAGTCGTGTGAAGCTGAGCGACCAGGTTATACGACATCTGAGATTGTGATTGAAGAGCAATTATCAAAAACATTCCATTCAGCACCAGGTCGTATTTTAGTTGCTGTTTATGCATCGAATTTTATTCGTATTCAACAAGTATTTACACAAGCTCAAAAGTCGTTCCGTAAAGTAGTCATTGTAGGAAAACCTTTAGAAAAAGCTGTGGATTTAGGTGTACAGCTAGGCCACTTAACGGTAGAGGAAGAAACAATCATCCCTATCTCAGAAATGCAAAAATACCAAGATGATGAGATTATTATTATTGCTACAGGTAATAAAGGGGAACCACTTGATGCATTAGAAAAAATCGTCCGCAAACATCACCGAGACATTAAAATTAAGAAAGATGATACGGTATTAATTACATTTACACCGTCTCCAGGTATGGAAGTACAGATGGCTAATACGATGAATTCTATCGCAAAAGCAGGTGCTGAAATTCTAACATCTAGTAAAAATGTACATGTGTCGGGTCACGGTAGCCAAGAGGATTTAAAATTAATGCTAAACTTAATGCAACCGAAGTACTTTATCCCTGTGCAAGGTGAGTATCGCATGCTGATTGCTCACTCTAAGCTTGCTCAACAGCTAGGTATGCAAAAATCACAAATTTTTATCGCCGATAAAGGGGATATTGTAGAATATAAAAATGGTAAGATGCGAATGAGTGGCCGTGTACAAGCTGGTAATGTATTAATAGACGGTATTGGTGTTGGCGATGTAGGTAACATCGTACTTCGCGATCGTAAGTTATTATCGCAGGATGGTATTTTCATTGTTGTAGTAACACTAAATCGTGCTCAGAAGAAAATTGCATCTGGTCCTGAAATTTTATCACGTGGTTTCGTATATGTACGCGAATCAGAAGAATTAATGGTGGAAGCTTCTGATATTGCAAGAAATGTTATTGAAAAATACGTTGGTAAAGATACATTTGAATGGACAAATATTAAACAAGAAATTCGAGATACATTGAATACGTATTTATTCCAAAAAACGAAGCGCCGCCCAATGATTATCCCAATCATTATGGAATATTAAAAATGAAAGCTCATCGTTAAATGAAAAAGGATTTTCTAGCCGAATGTGAACGGTGGAAAATCCTTTTTTTGAATAATCAAGTTCTACATGTTATTATTCGCTACATATAAAGAATGGATTACAAAAGAAGGTGAAATAGATGGCGACTAGTAAAAAAAGAAAAGTCACTAAAGCAAAAGCGACTACAGAAAAAAAAGAAATGCATCCGCTTATGTATGAAATTTTAGGGCTTATCTTAATCGCATTAGCGGTTATTATGATTTTTGAATATGGTATGACTGGGCGTATTTTACAAACGATAGCAATGTTTCTTTTAGGAAATTTACATTTTGCTGTGCCATTTATGCTTATATTTGTTGCGTTGTTACTGATGATTGGGCAGAAAAAAGTAAGTATTTATGATCGTCTAATCTTAGGTATGCTCCTCATTGTTATGAGTTTAACAATTTTTAGCCATGGCATTCTGTTTGAACAATTATCAAAATCTGGTGGTTTATTATCAGACTCTGTTTTGCGAGAATCTTGGCGAATTTTAATTAATTCAGAGGGTATTATCCATCGGAGTAATGCACTTGGTGGAGGTATGGTTGGTGCACTGTTATTTAGTGCTCTACATGTATTATTTGAGGCAACAGGTGCGAAGGTCGTCGCTTGGGTTATTTTCTTTATCGGAGTAATTTTAGTAACAGGAAAGGCACTTGTTCCATATTTAGCGGGAAAAATGCCCGACCTTTTTGGTAAATGGCAAAAGAAACAGCGTGAAAAGAAAAAAAATATGCCAAAGAAACTTAAAAATCGTCGTTCAAAAGTAGACAGCAAGGATGAAATTGCAGCTGTCGATCAGGCGCCTGAGGTACAAGAGGAAGAAGAAGTGTCTCATGAACCAATTATCTCTGCCTTCACTCAAAATGTGTCTCATGAACGAGAAGCATTTGCAGCAGCTGAAAATGAAGATATTGAACATGGAGAAATTATTGATGATGTCCATATCGAAGGGGCAGATGCTGTGGAAAATGCAGATTATCAACTGCCTTCTTATAATCTATTACAATTACCGCCACAGCATGACCAAAGTGGCGAATATTCTGTCATTCAGGCAAATGCGAAAAAGCTTGAGCAAACTTTGCAAAGCTTTGGTGTAAAGGCAAAAGTAACGCAGGTTCATTTAGGCCCAGCTGTAACCAAATACGAAATATTACCAGATGTAGGTGTGAAAGTAAGTAAAATTGTAAACTTACAGGATGATCTTGCCTTAGCACTTGCTGCGAAGGATATTCGTATGGAAGCACCCATTCCTGGGAAGTCAGCGATTGGCATTGAAGTACCAAATAGTGAGGTAGCAATTGTTACACTAAGGGAAGTATTAGAGTCTAAAGATGGGGCAAAGCCAGAAGCATTATTACAAGTTGCGTTTGGTCGTGATATTACTGGGCAAGCAGTACTCGCTGAACTCAATAAAATGCCACATTTACTTGTTGCAGGTTCAACAGGTAGTGGGAAAAGTGTGTGTATAAATGGTATTGTCGTATCAATCCTAATGCGTACAAAACCACATGAGGTAAAGCTGATGATGATTGACCCGAAAATGGTGGAGTTAAATGTTTATAACGGAATTCCTCATCTACTGGCACCAGTTGTTACAGATGCACGTAAAGCGTCTCAGGCTTTAAAGAAAGTTGTGTCAGAAATGGAACGCCGCTATGATCTATTTTCTCATACAGGTACTCGTAATATCGAAGGCTACAATGGCCATGTACAAAAAGTCAATGAACAAACGGGTGAAAAACAACCGAAATTACCTTATATTGTGGTAATTGTAGACGAGTTAGCAGACTTAATGATGGTTGCCTCAAGTGATGTAGAGGATTCTATTACACGTTTAGCACAAATGGCACGTGCAGCAGGGATTCATTTAATCATTGCAACCCAACGACCAAGTGTAGATGTGTTGACAGGTGTTATTAAAGCAAATATACCTTCGCGCATTGCCTTTGCGGTGTCATCAGCAATCGATTCTAGAACGATATTAGATATGGGTGGAGCAGAACGTTTGCTAGGTCGAGGAGATATGTTATTTTTACCTGCCGGTGCATCTAAACCAAAACGTGTGCAAGGTGCTTTTTTATCAGACCAAGAAGTTGAGTCAGTTGTTAACTTTGTTATAGAACAGCAAAAGGCACAGTATCAGGAGGAAATGATTCCGACCGAAGAAGAGGCGATTTTAGAGGAAACGGATGAATTATTTGATGAGGCTGTACAGTTAGTTGTAAGTATGCAAACGGCCTCTGTTTCGATGTTGCAACGCCGCTTCCGTATCGGCTATTCGAGAGCTGCTCGTATTGTTGATCAAATGGAACAACGCGGTATTGTCGGGCCTTCAGAAGGTAGTAAACCTCGACAAGTGCTCATTCATCAATACGATAATTAGAGCCAAAATAACGACAAAAACTCGAATAATATTGTCTACATCGAGCAGGCTCAAATTCTTTTAAAATTCGAAAGCAATTACACTAAGGTGTAATTGCTTTCAGTCTATAAAAATGTTATATTTATGAACGATTAGTAGGAATGTTGTACATCAGATGTCTGATCTCTGATTTGGTGGTGATATATGTGACTATTAAAGCAGATCATCGTCATCTCTATCTTCAAGTAATTGATCGTTTAAAGTCTGACATTGAAATAGGCGTTTTTAAAGAAAATGAAAAACTGCCTTCAGAGTTTGAATTATCGAAATCACTAGGAGTCAGTCGAGCAACACTTAGAGAAGCGCTACGACTGTTGGAAGAGGAAAATGTTATTGTGCGTCGACATGGGGTAGGGACATTTGTCAACCCTAAGCCGTTGTTTACATCAGGTATCGAGCATCTATCGAGCATTTCTTCTATGATCGAGGCAGCAGGTATGGAACCCGGTTCCCGCTTTTTAAAGGCGACGGAAAGCATACCTTCTGAGGAAGATTTAAAACGCTTCCAATGTGATGGCGAAGATAAAATACTCACAATTGAACGTGTCAGAACAGCGGATGGTGAGCCGGTAGTATACTGCATAGACAGATTACCAGCAAGCTTCCTGCCAACTGACTTTGTAGAAAAAAAGGAAGTTTCACTCTTCTCTGCACTTGAACAATCTGGTAAAATTCATGTTGCCTATGCTGTTACATATATTGATCCAATCGGGTATCATGAGCAAGCTTCACCGATTTTAAATTGCGGGCGTGAAACAGCTCTTTTAGTATTAAAGCAGTTGCATTACGATGATCATGATCAAGTAGTGCTGTATTCAAAAAATTATTTCCGAGCTGATAAATTCAGCTTCCATGTAGTTCGTAAAAGGGTGTAGAACATTTCTAAATATTTTTCCTGCTAATTACAATACCTTTGGGGGGTTAATCAAATGAAAAAACGTAAATTTGGCTTAGTATTATCATCAGTTTTAGCTGCAAGTGCAATCTTAGGTGCATGTGGTACGAAAGACGAAGAAAAACCTGCAAAAGAAAATGAAAACGCATCATCAGGCGAAAGCAGCAAAGAAGCATTCTCAGTAGCAATGGTTACTGACGTAGGTGGCGTTGATGATAAATCATTCAACCAATCTGCTTGGGAAGGTGTTCAAGCTTACGGTAAAGAACATAACCTAGAACAAGGTAATGGCTTCGACTACTTACAATCAAAATCAGATGCAGACTATGAATCAAATTTAAACGCTTTATTACGTCGTAACTTTGATTTAGTTTATGGAATCGGTTTCATGATGGCTGACGCAGTTGAAGCTGTTGCTTCAGACAACCCAGAAAAACATTTTGCATTAATCGATGCTGAAGTAAAAGCAGACAACGTTGTTAATGTTCTTTTCAAAGAGCAAGAAGGTGCTTTTTTAGCTGGTGTAGCTGCTGCGAAAATGTCTAAATCAGGTAAAATCGGTTTCGTGGGTGGAGTAGATATTCCAGTTATCAACCGCTTCGAGGCTGGATTTGTTGAAGGTGCAAAAGCTGTAAATCCAAAAATCAAAATCCAATCAAAATACACTGGTGCATTCGATAAAGCTGACCTTGGTAAAATTACTGCAAACAGCATGTACTCTTCTGGTGTAGATGTAATCTTCCACGCTGCTGGTGCAACTGGTAACGGTGTATTCTCTGAGGCAAAGGAACGTAAGAAAAAAGACCCTAATGCAAATGTATGGGTAATTGGAGTAGACGCTGACCAATACGAAGAAGGTAAAGTAGACGATAAAACAAATGTAACTTTAACTTCTATGTTAAAAGGTGTTAACACAGCAGTTGTAGATATTTCAAATAAAGCGAAAAACGGTGAATTCCCAGGAGGCAAAACGCTTACTTATGGTTTAGCTGAAGACGGAGTGAAACTTGCAGATTCTCGTGGTGCAATCCCAGCAGATGTTCAAGCTGTCATTGACGAATATAAAGAGAAAATTGCTAAAGGTGAAATTAAAGTTCCAGAAAAAGTGAAAAAATAATTCATCTTTTGATCATCATAAGGGACTTTTAGAGAGCCCTTATGATGATTTTTCAATCTATCGTTATATTTCGACTATTTGCAATACTCTATCGGATCATATTTATTTACCATAGAGGTAGTAATTTTTCTATGAGTTTATCGTAAGAATAGTAATGATGGTAACAAGTTAATAGAAGAAAGGTTTCTAACGATGACCTTTCCTGTATTAATTTATCTTTATTCAGAAGAATATCTACCTCTATTAGGGACAAGATATGCATGAATTTTTGTTAATAGGGTACATAATGCCGCTGAACGAAGATGGAACCTTTGGCTGAAGTCATTGCTGTGTATGTGAAAAACGTTGAATTAACAGTGACTATAGCTAGTATTATTAACAGGACGTATTGTTTATCTGTGTGAAAGTGGAATGTTAACGAAGCGTCAGCAACACATGTTTTCTGTAGCTAGAGCGAAGTAACAGCCACAAGGTGAAAATGATAAAAGTGCCTATTAAGGGAGTGACGAAATTGGAACACGTGATTGAGATGCTAGGAATCCGAAAAGAATTCGGTAATTTCGTGGCGAATAATAACATCACCCTCCAACTGAAAAAAGGCGAAATCCATGCATTGCTAGGTGAAAATGGTGCAGGTAAATCGACTTTAATGAACGTCCTTTTTGGTTTGTATCAACCAGAAGGTGGCGAAATTCGAGTTCGTGGGAAGGCTGTTAAAATTACAAACCCAAATGTGGCCAATGATTTGGGGATTGGTATGGTCCATCAACACTTTATGTTAGTGGAAAATTTTACAGTGACAGAGAACATTATTTTAGGTTCTGAACCCACAAAAATGGGGATTGTTAACATTAAAGATGCAGCAAAGAAAGTACAAGCACTTTCTGAGAAATATGGTTTAGATGTTGATCCGCATGCCAAAATCGAGGATATTACTGTGGGGATGCAACAACGTGTTGAAATTTTAAAAACACTATACCGCGGTGCAGAAATTTTAATCTTTGACGAACCTACTGCATCTTTAACACCACAGGAGATTACAGAGCTTATTCAAATAATGCGCCGCTTAATTGCAGAGGGCAAATCCATTATTTTAATTACCCATAAGCTAAAAGAAATTATGGAAGTCTCCGACCGTGTGACGATTATCCGAAAAGGGGAAGGGATTGGAACAGTTATAACTGCTGATACAAATCCTAACCAATTAGCTGAAATGATGGTTGGTCGCCAAGTCGAATTTAAAACAGAAAAAACAGAAGCAAAACCAACTGATGAAGTACTTACAATCGACAACTTGGTTGTTACAGACTATCGTAATATCGATAAAGTAAAAGGTTTGAACTTAAAAGTACGCAAAGGTGAAATTGTTGGTATTGCGGGTATCGATGGCAACGGACAATCCGAGTTAATCGAAGCCATTACTGGTCTCCGTAAAGTAAAGAGTGGACATGTTAAATTAAATGGTACTGATATTACAAATATGAAACCTCGAAAAATTACTGAGGAAGGCGTTGGGCATATCCCACAAGATCGCCATAAGCATGGTTTAGTATTAGATTTCCCAATCGGTCATAATATCGCACTACAAACATATTATCAGTCTCCAATCGCTAAGGGCTTTGTCATGGACTACAAGAAAGTGTCTGAAAAAGCACGTCAAATCATTGGGGAATATGATGTGCGTACTGGTAATGGTGAAATGACTCCAGCACGTGCCCTTTCAGGTGGTAACCAGCAAAAAGCAATTATCGGTCGTGAAATTGATCGTAATCCAGATTTATTGATTGCTGCTTTACCAACACGTGGCCTTGACGTAGGTGCTATTGAATTTATTCACTCTCGCCTTATCGAGCAACGTGATAAAGGAAAAGCAGTACTGTTAATTTCATTTGAATTAGATGAAGTCATGAATGTTTCTGACCGTATCGCTGTTATTTATGATGGTCAAATTGTTGATGAGTTAAATCCAAAAGAAACAACAGAACAAGAGCTTGGTCTATTAATGGCAGGACAAAGTAGTAAAAATAACATGAATGATGCGAAGGAGGGGAACGACTAATGTCAAATCGTGTCATTAATATACTCGTTCCTATCATCTCTATTATTATCGGTTTAATTGTTGGTGCTATCGTAATGTTAGTCAGCGGCTATGACCCAGTACAAGGTTATAGCGCCCTTTGGACAGGTATTTTTGGAGATTCATATTCTATTGGGAACACAATCCGTCAAATAACACCGTACATATTGGCGGGTCTTGCGGTAGCATTTGCCTTCCGCACAGGATTATTCAACATCGGTGTTGAAGGTCAGCTAATTTTAGGTTGGCTAGCAGCAGCTTGGGTAGGATATGCATTTGATCTACCTAAATTTATTCACTTACCATTAGCATTGCTTGCGGCAGCTGCTGCAGGTGCATTTTGGGCCTTTATTGCAGGTTTCTTAAAAGCGAAATTTAAAGTTCACGAAGTTATTGCGACAATTATGTTAAACTATACTGCGCTTTATATTGCGAATGCAGTGATTAAAAAATTGTCTGACGGTAGCTTTAAAACAGAACGCGTTCATGAATCAGCATCTTTGCGTTCTCCGTTTTTAAGAGAGCTTACAGACAATTCAAGTCTTCACTATGGGATCATTATTGCATTATTAATGGTAGTAGTTATGTGGTTCATTTTAGAAAAAACAACACGTGGATATGAGCTAAAAGCGGTAGGCTTTAACAAGCATGCTGCAGACTATGCTGGTATGAACGTCAACAAAAACATTATTTTAGCTATGACGATTTCAGGTATGTTCGCTGGTCTTGGTGGTGCTATGGAGGCACTAGGTACTTTCGGAAACGCTTCTATTAAAGCAGGCTTTACTGGTATTGGTTTCGATGGTATCGCTGTTGCCTTACTTGGTGCTAACACGCCACTAGGGGTTGTATTTGGAGCTTCATTATTCGGCTCACTAAAATACGGAGCGCTAAATATGCCAAATGCTGCGGGTATTCCAGAGGAAATTGTATCTATTATTATCGCGTTAATTATTTTCTTTGTAGCATCAGGCTATATCATACGAGTAGCATTACAAAAATTGAGCAAGAAAAAGGAGGGGCAATAACATGAGCTTTTTAGAAATGTTATATTTCATCATCCCTTCTGCAATTCTTTATGCAACACCTTTAATCTTTACGGCAATCGGTGGCGTATTCTCTGAACGTTCTGGTGTTGTAAACATCGGACTAGAAGGTTTAATGATTGTTGGTGCATTTGTTGGTATTTTTGTTAATCTAGAATTTGCTTCGACATTCGGTGCAGCAACAATTTGGGTGGCAATGCTGGCAGCTTTCGTTGTTGGGGGAATCTTTTCACTTCTCCATGCCGTTGCTTCGATTTCCTTCCGTGCCGATCAAACGGTATCGGGGGTTGCTATCAACTTATTAGGTTTAGCGGTATCCGTATTCTTGGTGAAAATGATTTATGATAAAGGTCAAACGGATATGATTACTCAACCAATAGATCGTTTCGCTATCCCTTATTTAGGAGATATTCCGTTCTTCGGTCCATTATTATTCCAAAACGTCTACAGTACATCGATATTAGCTTTTGCAGTAGCTATTGGAGCATGGTTTATCATTTATAAAACTCCATTTGGTTTACGCTTACGAGCTGTTGGTGAGCACCCAATGGCTGCAGATACAATGGGAGTAAATGTTAATAGAATGCGCTATATTGCTGTTGTCATCTCTGGGGCATTAGGTGGTCTTGGTGGTGCAGTGTACGCGCAAACAATTACACACGATTTCTCACATGCAACAATTGCTGGGCAAGGCTTTATGGCGATTGCAGCAATGATTTTCGGGAAATGGCATCCGATTGGTGCTTTAGGTGCAGCATTATTCTTTGGATTAGCTCAAACGTTAAGTATTGCAGGAAACCAAATTTCATACATTCAAGACATCCCTGCTGTTTACTTACAAATTTTACCTTATGTATTAACAATCTTTGCATTAGCAGGATTTATCGGTAAAGCAAATGCACCAAAAGCTAGTGGCCAACCTTATATTAAGGGGAAACGCTAAAAAACAGACAATTATTTACACTAAAGACTGGGCGAAAATGCTCAGTCTTTTTCCTTGTACATATCTCAAGTGTTTGGGAAAATAATGGTTGAGGTTAACCTTTATTTGCTAGTATGAATAGGTTAATTAATCACCAAATGTAATTTCTCACTTTTCATATACATACTTTGGATTCTTTTTGCAATTATAGACAATAGACATGTATAGTATGTGTAGTACTTTGTTATATTAAGAAAGATAAGGAGGGTTCTATATATGTTTAAAACAATACCTTTTGCAAAAGGTGTCAATTTGCATATCCGACAAACGACCCAATTTAAAACTGTGAATTTTTCAATTAAATGGAGAAAAGCATTAACGGCCACAAATGCGTCTGAACGCACTGTGTTAACAAATGTATTGCAACACAGTAATGAAAAATATAAGACAACAGCTGCATTCCGAGGTTTCTTGGATGACTTGTATGGCACAGTGTTGTATTTTGACACATCTAAACGTGGTAATGAACATACAGTACTGATGAATGTAGAGGCCGTTAATGATCATTATTTGGCAAATACAAGTGTTTTAAACGAGGTACTCGGTTTATTGCACACAGCAATATTTGAACCGAATTTAGAAAACGGTGTATTTAAGGAATCTATTGTAGAGCGTGAAAAGAAAACGGTCATTCAGCGTATTGAGTCTATTTTTGACGATAAATCTCGTTTTGCGCAGCAACGTCTTCAACAAATTTTACGTCCAAATGAACCGGCCTCTATTTCTGCTAACGGAACTGTCGAGGACATTCAAAAAATAACCCCTACATCATTATTTGAAGCATATCAATCCATGCTTGCTAATGATAAAATCGACATCTATGTCGCAGGTGATATCAATGAAGACGAAATCGTAGCGAACCTAAAAAAAGCGCTACCATTTACTGATCGTACACCTGAAGAAATCCCAGCTGTGCTTCCACAACAGCATCCACAAAATGATTATGTACGTGAACAACAAGAAATGAAGCAAGGAAAGCTGCATATTGGCTTTAGTACACCAGTACGATTTGGTGACCCTGATTTCACTAAAATGCAAATCTTTAACGGCGTGTTCGGTGGTTATCCTCATGCCAAATTATTTATGAATGTTCGTGAAAAGGAAAGTTTAGCTTACTATGCGTCTAGCTCATATGCGTCACATTATGGCTTAGTCTTTGTTGTGTCTGGGATTGAACCAAAGAATGAAGAAAAAGCGCTCTCACTAATTAAGGAACAACTTACTGTTATGCAAGCAGGCGATATTACAGATTTGGAAATAGAGCAAACAAAGGCAATGCTGACGAATCAGCTAAAAGAAGCATTGGATTCTGCTCGAGGACAAATAGAAATTTTTGACCAATATAAAGATTTACCCGAGGAGTTTTCTGTTGAAGCTTGGGCAAATAAATGGAAAGCTGTGACCAAGGAAGATATTGTTGAGATGGCGAAGCAAGTACAGCTAGAAGCGGTCTATTTCTTATGTGGAAAGGAGCAAGCCGCACAATGAAAACAATTGAATTCAAGCAATTAGATGAAACATTGTATTATGAAAAATTAGAGAATGGCTTAGATGTCTATATTTTACCAAAAAAAGGCTTTTCAAAAACGTTTGTGACGTTTACAACTAAGTACGGTTCTGTTGATCGTACATTTGTGCCGATTGGTGAGACGGATAGCATTACAGTACCAGATGGCATTGCTCACTTTTTAGAGCATAAAATGTTTGAAAAAGAAGATGGCGATGTCTTCCAAAAGTTTAGTGAATTCGGTGCTTCAGCCAATGCCTTTACATCATTTACACGTACGGCGTATTTATTTTCTTCGACGAACAATATTTATAACAGCACAGAAACATTATTAAATTTTGTTCAAGAGCCTTACTTTACAGAAGCAACAGTCAATAAGGAGAAAGGCATTATTGGTCAGGAAATTACGATGTATGACGATCAGCCAGATTGGCGGCTCTATTTTGGTACAATCGAAAATATGTATCATAATCACCCAGTAAAAATTGATATCGCTGGTACAATAGAGACGATTGATGGCATTACAGCGGACCATTTATACACGTGCTACAATACATTTTATCATCCGTCCAATATGTTATTGTTTGTCATTGGCGCAGTAGATCCTAATGAAATGATGACGTTTATTCGTGACAATCAAGGCAAAAAAGAATTCCCTGAACTAACACCAATTCAACGCTTCTTTGATCAAGAGCCGACTGAGGTTGCTATTAAAGAACGTGAGTTGCATATGGATGTACAAAAGCCTAAAGTCTATATCGGTTTAAAAGCAAAAGAAACAAATTTTTCAGGGCGTGACATGTTAAAGCATGAGCTGTCTGTTCAAATTGCACTTGAACTTATTTTTGGACGTACATCTAAATTTTATGAGAGTGTCTATGAAAATGGCTTGATTGATGAAACGTATGCATTTGATTTCACGTTAGAAAAGGGCTTTGGTTTTGCTATGATTGGCTCAGATTCTACAGATCCGGCTGCATTAGAGAAAGCTATTAAGGAAGAATTAGCAAAGTATGATGGAGATGCGCAATTTGAAAGTGCCGATTTAGAACGAGTGAAACATAAAAAAATAGGTTTCTTCCTACGTGCACTGAATTCTATAGAATTTATCGCCAACCAATTTACACGTTATTCGTTTAATGAAATGAATTTGTTCGATGTTGTGCCTGTACTAGAGGAACTAACGATTGAAGATTTGAAAAAAGCATTTTCTTCAATTCAAGGTGAATCTCAACAAACTGTCTTTAAAATTTTACCTACAGAGAAGGGCGTACAGTGAAAAAGTTTGTCCTCGTGTTAGGTGCATCAGGTGAGATTGGCCGTGCTATTTGCCAGAGTCTGGCAGAGGACGGTTGGTCCATCTACATACACTTTTCAAACAATGAAACAGGAGCACAGGCTTTATACCGCTCTCTTTCAGAAAACTTCCCTGCACAGGAATTTATGCTTGTACAGGGAGATTTTTCGAAAGCTTCCGGGGCACAATTGCTAGCATCGCAAATTTTTAATGTGCAAGCGATTGTCTTTGCAAATGGTCAAGCGCATTATTCTCTGCTTGAAGATACTACGGTGGAGGATATGGATGCATTATGGCGTGTTCATGTGCAAAATCCAATGCGTCTGACGGCATTACTGTCATCAAAGCTTCGCGCTCATGATGTCAGCTATGTGCTTTTTATCGGATCGATTTGGGGAGAGGCTGGATCGGCTGGCGAAGCACTTTACGCCACCGTGAAGGGCGCTCAACATGCTTTTGTGAAGTCATATGCAAAAGAAGCGGCACTGTCACGCATTCGTGTTAATGCCATTGCACCTGGCTTTATTAATACCTCGATGAACAGTCATTTATGTGAAGAAGAGCTTGAATATATTTTAGAGGACATTCCGCTAGGTATAGTTGGACAAACAACAGATGTTGCTGAAATGGTGCGTTTCTACCTTTCTGGAAAAGCAGATTATGTAACGGGACAAATCATTCGATTAAACGGTGGCTGGTACATATAATATTCTTTTTTGCACATACTACATGTGTAAAGGAGGAGGAACATATGACGATTTTAGAAAACTGGCAAAAATGGACATCGTTTTTAGGTCAAAATGTTATGCAAGCCGAATCAAGTGGCATGCCAAAGAAAATGATTCAATCGGCTGCTGTACAAATTGGGGAATATTTGGCGACAAATGTCGATCCTAAAAATGAACAAGAACGAGTGCTGTCGGATTTATGGAGCGTTGCCTCTGAAGATGAAAAACATGCATTGGCGAATTGTGTCATTAAACTTGTACAAGATAAGCATGTGCAGTAAAACAAAGAGGAGAACTATCTCCTCTTTTTTCTATTTTAAAAGGAATTTTTTGCATTGAAAAGGGAACGTATGTAAGCCTATTTTGTATGTTCAAAAAAAAAATAGTAAGTTTTTAAAAATAACGCCATAATTCCACGTATTCTAACTTTCCATTACATAAAAAATCAGCTATGATGGAACTTATAAAGGATTTTTTACGTTAACTAATAGGAAGGGAACGAGTGTGTTTGAGCGATTGGTACTTTGAATATGAAATTCAGGTGAATCGCCCTGGATTATTAGGAGATATTGCTTCACTTTTAGGGATGCTTCGGGTCAATATTATTTCAATAAATGGTGTCGATGAGGATCGACGTGGTATGTTAGTGCATACAGACAACGATGAGACAATTGAGCGTTTTCGTACAATTGTTTCGACAATGGAACATATTAACGTGACCAAATTTCGACAACCTAAACTCCGTGATCGTTTAGCTATTAGGCACGGTCATTATATTCCTCGAGATGCAGATGAAAAAAACACCTTCCGCTTCGTACGAGATGAACTTGGTATTTTAGTTGACTTTATGGCTGAACTCTTTAAAAAAGAAGGTCATAAGCTCATTGGGATACGTGGAATGCCTCGTGTTGGAAAAACAGAATCGATCGTGGCGGCTAGTGTATGTGCCAATAAAAAATGGATTTTTTTATCATCTACAATGATTAAGCAGACTGTTCGCAATAAGCTCGCTGGTGATGAATTCAGTGACAATAATATTTTTATATTAGATGGCATTGTGACACGTCGTTCATCGGATGAGCGGCATTTACAACTAGTGCGTGAAATGATGAGTATGCCTTCCATTAAGGTCGTCGAGCATCCAGACATGTTTGTTCAGCATTCAGAATATAAGATAGAGGATTTTGATTATATTATTGAATTACGTCATCATCCAGATGAAGAAATTACGTATGAAGTAATAGAAAAAAATCATATGATGTCCGAATCCAATACATTTGGAGGATTTAATTTTTAAATTGAGTTAAAGTAGGTGTTATTAGTGGCAGAATTAGGGACTCGACTGAAAGAGGCGAGACTGTCTAAAGGCTACAGTTTAGACGATTTACAAGAAATAACGAAAATTCAAAAACGTTATTTAATAGGTATTGAAGAGGGCAATTATTCGATTATGCCTGGTTCGTTTTATGTACGAGCTTTTATTAAACAATATGCTGACGCTGTCGGTTTGAACGCAGAGGAACTTTTAGAAACGTATAAAAGCGAGCTACCAGGTACTCCAAACAATCAAGTAAGTCAATTGACGACTAGCCCAAGTAGAAGAAAAGTATCAAAGGGTCCTTCTACTAAAATGATGGAGGCAATGCCTAAAATAATCGTTGGTTTATTTATCATTGTCATCATTGTAGTAATTTGGGTGCTTATGCAATCTAGAAATAGTGCAGGACCAAATGTTATGGACGATTCAGCTTCATCAGAAATAGAATATGATACAAAAGCAAAACCAATAGATACAGAAAAAGATAAAGAAAAAGAAAATAAAAAGGCTCAAACAGATGACAAACAAGAGTCAACAGATTCAAAAGATTCAGAAAAGGAAACACCTGACGAAAAACAAACTGAAGATGTTAAGCAATCGATTTCAGCAGGGACTACTGAAGCGGATGGTGCTACAACTTCATATACGTTAACAGGTGCTAATACATTAAAAATACGTATTGAAGTATCTGGTCCTACATTTATCGGTATTCGTAACCAACAGCAACAAGAATTACTAACAGATACTCGTGTATATAATGCTGGAGAAGTAGTAGAATTCGACGCAACATCTCAAAATTACGCTCGTATCCGCTTAGGTAATTCAACGCAAGCTAAAGTATACATTAATGACGAGCTTTTAACGTATGCACAGCAAATTGTAACGCAAAACATCGTCATCAATTTCAATAAAGAATAGTAGTCATCTAGTGATGACTACTTTCTTTCATCATGAAAGGTGTTAGAAAAATGAACATTCCAAATAAAATTACCATCTCTCGAATTTTACTTATTCCGTTCTTTGTCATTGTTATGATGTTTGATTTTGGCTGGGGAACAATGTCACTATTTGGTGCGGAGATGCCTGTTCATCATTTTGTAGGTGCACTCATTTTTATTATTGCTTCAGCGACTGATTGGGTGGATGGTTTTTATGCACGTAAATATAATCTTGTGACAACATTTGGGAAATTCTTAGACCCACTTGCTGACAAATTGCTAGTTTCAGCAGCTTTTATTTTAATGGTAGAGCTTAAAATGGCGCCTGCATGGATAATAATTATTATTATTAGCCGTGAGTTTGCAGTAACTGGCCTTCGTTTGATATTGGCAGGTGAAGGAGAAGTTGTTGCAGCGAACCAGCTTGGTAAAATTAAAACGTGGGCTCAAATTATGGCCATCGGAGCAGCACTTTTACACAATACAATCTTTACACTTATTGGTATTCCATTTGATACAATTATGCTATATATCGCATTGTTCTTTACACTGTGGTCTGGATGGGATTATTTCTATCTAAATCGACGTGTCTTACTTGAGTCTAAATAAGAGAGGTCTTGAGGATCATGAATGCTGAAATTCTTGCAGTTGGCTCAGAGTTATTGCTTGGTCAAATTTCGAACACAAATGCAAGATTTATTTCTAGTCAGTTGTCCGAGTTAGGGATAAATGTGTATTATCACACTGTTGTTGGAGATAATGCAAAACGTTTAGAAGAGGCTATTTCCATTGCGGAGACTCGTGCTGATTTAATCATTTTCTCTGGTGGGCTTGGTCCTACAAAGGATGATTTAACAAAGGAAACGATTGCTCGCCATCTTGACGTCCCTCTCGAATTTGATGATATCGCACTGGCAAATATTGAACGATTTTTTGCAAAACGAGGACGTCCAATGACGGATAATAATCGTAAGCAGGCTTTAATATTAGCAGGTAGTGAGGTGCTTGTAAACCATCACGGTATGGCACCTGGCATGATATTAACAAAGGATGAGCGTACGTATATATTGCTTCCAGGGCCACCTAAAGAGCTTGAGCCAATGTTCCAGTTTGAAGCAAAGCCAAAGCTCGGTGCGATGTTAAATGCCGGTGGGGTAATTGCATCGCATGTTATGCGTTTTTATGGAATTGGAGAGGCGGAACTTGAAGTACGTGTCCAAGATATTTTAGATTCGCAAACAAACCCAACTGTTGCTCCACTTGCTTCTGACGGTGAGGTTACATTGCGTGTAACTGCCAAAGCAGAAACGGAGCAAGAAGCGCAGCAGCTTATTACAGCAAAGGTAGCAGAGATTCAAGCACTTGTTGGGGACTATCAATACGGTATAGATGATGATTCTCTTGCCTCTAAAACAGTAGAGATGTTACTAGATAATAAGTTAACAATTTCTGCAGCAGAAAGTTTAACAGCGGGATTATTTCAGTCAGAGCTTGCTGAAATACCAGGTGTAGGGGATGCCCTTGTTGGTGGCGTTGTTACGTATACAGAAGAGGCTAAGATTAAGCAACTTGGTATTTCGAAAGAATTATTAACTACACATGGGATTGTAAGCAGTGAATGTGCAGAGGCTATGGCTAGTGCTGTACGTGAAAAGTTTGATACGGATATTGGTATTGGATTAACAGGCGCGGCAGGTCCTACAGCCCATGATCATCAACCAGTAGGGACGGTTTGGATTGGTATTGCAATTGGCGATGAAGAACCGATAACGTATTTACTTCATTTATCGGGTATGCGTAATACAAATCGATTGCGCGCGGCGAAATTTACTTGTCATTATTTAATGCAGCTTTTGGAAGAACGAGGCTTTAAAAAACGTTATTAAATATAGTTAGAAATAGAAATTTGGGTAATGGAAAGTTACCCAAATTTTTATTTTGAAGAAAAACGAATAAATGTTCGCTTTTTTCTTGCGTCTTCTCTTAAAAACAAGTATAGTAGAGATAGAGAAAAACAGTGAACAGTTTTCGAAGGAGGAAAATGAATGAGTGATCGTAAAGCTGCCTTAGAACAGGCGTTAAAACAAATTGAAAAGAATTTTGGCAAAGGTTCTATCATGAAACTTGGCGAAAAAACCGATTTAGAAATCGCTACATCTTCAAGTGGTTCGTTAGCACTTGATGCTGCATTAGGTGTGGGTGGTTATCCACGTGGACGTATTATTGAAGTATACGGCCCTGAATCATCAGGTAAAACAACGGTTGCTCTTCATGCCATTGCAGAGGTGCAGGCAAATGGTGGACAAGCAGCGTTTATCGATGCTGAGCATGCACTAGATCCAATTTACGCACAAAAATTGGGCGTCGATATTGATGAGCTTTTATTATCTCAACCAGATACAGGAGAACAGGCGCTTGAAATCGCAGAAGCATTAGTACGTAGTGGTGCTATCGATATCATCGTTATTGACTCAGTAGCAGCATTAGTTCCGAAAGCGGAAATCGAGGGAGATATGGGTGATTCGCATGTTGGTTTACAAGCGCGTTTAATGTCTCAGGCCTTACGTAAGCTTTCAGGTGCTATCAATAAATCAAAAACGATTGCTATTTTCATTAACCAAATACGTGAAAAAATTGGTGTTATGTTCGGAAACCCAGAAACAACACCTGGTGGACGTGCACTTAAATTCTATAGCTCCGTTCGCTTAGAAGTACGTCGTGCAGAAGCTATTAAACAAGGCAATGACATTATGGGTAACCGTACAAAAATTAAAATTGTGAAAAACAAAGTAGCACCACCATTCCGTACAGCTGAAGTTGATATTATGTACGGTGAAGGAATTTCAAAAGAGGGCGAAACAGTCGATTTAGGTGTTGAACTAGACATCGTTCAAAAAAGTGGCTCTTGGTATGCTTACGGTGATGAGCGCCTAGGTCAAGGTCGTGAAAATGCTAAACAATATTTAAAAGAAAATCCAGCAGTACTTGACGACATCGCAAATAAAATCCGTGCTTCTTACGGTATTGCATCTTCATCTTACACAATTGCTGCGCATGATGAAGAGGAAGATATGGATGAGGAATTAAAGCTTCTTCTTGAAGATAAATAATATAAATGCATTGTTCCCACTCTTTATAGTGAGAGCAATGCATTTTTTTGTTTACACATACTGGGGAATATGGGTTTATAATATTTGTTAGGATAGCCATATATTTAATAGCAAAGGAAAATGTCCCTATCATTTCACCAAAAGTAACTAGTCTTAAAAATACTTCCTAAGTACTGCTTCTACCTATTAATTTTATAAGTTAAAATAAGTGTTAGTGTAAAAGTATTAGGTAATTAATTCTCTTAATGGATATCACTGACTTTTTTTCTTGGAAGGGCGAACATGTGCCCGACTATCCTTGACAGAGCTTGAGGCTAGCTATACAATTAAATATGTATAATTTCTGAATTATGACTTTAAATAGGCAGTACATTCTGTCTTCATTTAATAGGCCTTTAAAGACCTATTAAATGAAGATTGGGCCCTGGCAGATGTCATGGATTTTGAATGAACTGAATATAAGAATGTAGGCCTGAAATCTTCGTATCCAGCGAAAATGGCTAACTAATCTGCAATGGTAAAAACGCCACGTCCTGTGACTTTACCGAATGACCGACATCGTATCGGCCCTCGTGCAGACCTGAACACAATTCAAAATCCGGGACGCAATTATTATGCCAAGGCGAAATTGATGTATGCGCCTACTGAAACTGTAATACCCAAATAGCAAGAGGAGGTGTTCATATGGATGGAATTACTATCATCTCCGCTTTGCTTGGACTCATCGTTGGTGCCGCTGTTAGCTATATCTACATGAAAAAAGTGAATGACTCAAAAATCACTGGTGCTAAACATGTCGCTGAAACAATCGTTGAAGAAGGAAAACGAGAAGCGGAGGCATTGAAGAAAGAAGCACTACTTGAAGCCAAAGATGAAACTCACAAATTTCGTACTGAAGCAGAAAATGACATTCGTGAACGTCGTTCGGAACTTCAGAAACAAGAGAACCGTTTATTGCAAAGAGAAGAGAATCTTGATCGCAAAGATGATGCTCTAAATAAGAGAGAAGCAAGCTTAGAGCGTAAAGAACAAGCTCTTAGCGAAAAACAACAGCATATTGAACAGATGGAAAGCAAAGTGGACGAGCTTGTTGCCACACAAAAAACGGAGCTAGAACGAATTTCTGCTTTAACTAGAGATGAAGCAAAAGCTATTATTTTAGGAGAAGTAGAAAAAGAGCTAGCAACTGATATTGCTGTGATGACTAAGGAAGCTGAAACACGTGCGAAGGAAGAATCAGATAAAAAAGCACGTGAAATTTTATCACTGGCACTGCAGCGTTTTGCAGCAGACCATGTTGCTGAAACAACAGTATCTGTCGTGAACTTGCCAAATGATGAAATGAAAGGTCGTATTATTGGTCGTGAAGGTCGTAACATTCGAACTTTGGAAACGTTAACAGGTATAGATTTAATTATTGATGATACTCCAGAGGCGGTTATTTTATCAGGCTTTGATCCAATTCGTCGTGAAACGGCTCGACTTGCACTTGAAAAACTTGTACAGGATGGCCGCATTCACCCTGCTCGAATTGAGGAAATGGTGGAAAAATCTCGTCGTGAGGTGGATGAACAAATCCGCGAAACCGGTGAGCAAACAACATTTGAAATTGGCATTCATAACTTACATCCAGATTTAATGAAGATATTAGGCCGCATGAAATATCGTACAAGCTATGGACAAAACGTCCTAAAACATTCAGTTGAGGTCGCATACTTAGCAGGCTTACTTGCTGCTGAACTTGGTGAAGATGTAGCATTAGCTCGCCGTGCAGGCTTATTACATGATATTGGTAAGGCTATCGACCATGAAGTTGAAGGTAGCCACGTCGAAATCGGTGTGGAATTAGCAACAAAATACAAAGAACATCCGGTCGTTATCAACAGTATTGCTTCTCACCATGGCGATACAGAAGCAACATCTGTTATTGCCGTATTAGTAGCTGCAGCTGATGCGTTATCAGCAGCTCGTCCAGGTGCTCGAAGTGAGACGCTTGAAAACTATATCCGTAGACTTGAAAAGTTAGAGGAAATTTCCGAAAGTTATGATGGTGTAGAAAAATCCTTTGCGATTCAAGCTGGTCGTGAAATTCGTATTATTGTACAACCTGAAAAAATTGATGACTTGGCTTCACATCGCTTAGCGAGAGATATCCGTAAGCGAATTGAAGAAGAACTTGATTATCCAGGCCATATTAAAGTAACGGTTATTCGTGAAACACGTGCAGTGGAGTATGCGAAATAATGTTGAATGTTAGAGGTTTCTCTAGATGAAAATCTAGGGAAACCTCTTTTTTATTATTTTTATCATAGAAAAGAACGAAGAGGCGGAGTGAAGGATAGAAATTGAAGCGACGGAAAGAAAGGTCAGAGAGACGGAAAGAAAAGCCAAAGCGACAGATGAATAGCCCCAAAGCGCCAATTGAACGTTAACATTTGATGCATAACTAGAAAAAGGAACTATGCTAGTCATGTTTAACAACTACCTTTCATAAAAAAGAAGAAAAAGGAAGTTGTGATATAGATGATTGATATACATGCGCATTTATTATTCGGCGTTGATGATGGGCCAAAAAATGAAGCGGAATCATTGAAGATGCTACAGCAAACATCAAGTGAAGGAATAACAGAAATAATTTGTACGTCTCATGCAATGCATCCACAATACCATGTTAACTATTCGGTTGTAGAGGAGCAAACAACATATTTACAGCAATTGTTAGAGGAACATCAGATACCAATCAAACTTCATACAGGGCATGAAGTGCGTTTGCATGAAGATCTTCAT
Organism: Lysinibacillus sp. NPDC093190; assembly: GCF_050280425.1. Taxonomy (NCBI): domain Bacteria; kingdom Bacillati; phylum Bacillota; class Bacilli; order Caryophanales; family Bacillaceae; genus Lysinibacillus; species Lysinibacillus sp. NPDC093190. The sequence goes on from NZ_JBNNVG010000001.1 coordinate 307,448, forward strand.
ACATTGATTAAACAAAAGCAACTCCATACATTGGCAAATTCTAACTACATCCTTTTGGAATTATCCTCTAGTACGATCCCTGCGTATACAAGAAAAATGATTATACTGTTGAAGGCAGCGGGATATACTCCCATTCTTGCGCATCCTGAACGAAATTATGCCATTAGAGAAAAACCAACGCGACTTGAAATATTGATTCAAGAAGGCGCGTTAACACAAATAACGGCGGGAAGTTTAATAGGTTTCTATGGAAAAGAGGTACAGCGTTTCTCGTTAGCATTAGTGCGAGCAAATTATATTCATACATTTGGATCCGACGTGCATAATGTAACATCGAGACCATTTTTCTATAAGGCAGCTTTAAATTACCTTGAAAAACAAAAGGAGCTAGATGCTGTCGATCAACTCTTAAAGAATAATGAACTTGTCATTGCAAACAAGCAGATACTTCCGCTTGAATTAGACAAAATCTACAGTAAGAAATGGTGGAGAATTTTTTAACTTCTTTCAGCAAATGTTTTGTGTAGCGAAAGCGAAGCGTCAGCGAGCACAAAGGCGAATCCGGACGCAATTATGCCGAGGTATAAATGGATCATTATTATAATTAGAATTGAGCGTGATTTTCAGATGAAATTATGTTCCACGCTACTGTTTAGCGCCCTTATATTTATGAGCTTAATGCAACCCGTTGAAGGGATTTATCATAAATTAACATTGTTGATTTGCCTAGTTATTATCTTTTTATCCTTTCTAATGCATAAAAAAATTATCATCCAAAATGTACAGGCCAGCTTGTTTTTTAGTTTATATATTTTTTTCTGTGTCATTTCCGCAGGGGTCAATCAAGATATAGAGCTATTAAAAAATAGCCTACAGTTATTTTGTATTTTTTTTACTGTAGCGATTTTTTTTAATGATATTGTGAAAAGGCATGTTAAAGAAATTGTCCTTAATGGTGTTTTATTAGCGTATATTCCATTTCTTATTTTATGCTTTCAAAAAAATCATTTTATGTACGGTGCCTTTGCAGGGGTATTTGAAAATCCAAACACATTGGGCGTTTCCATGATAGGTTTGACAGTTGTGGTGCTAATGAAGCTTTATGAAATAATAATTGCAATGTTGGAGGGGTACCAACAGTTGAAATTAACAATTCAATTAGGGTGCTATACAATCTTTTATTTATTTGCCTTGTACGTCATTATGCTGTCGAATGCGCGTACATCACTATTAACGGTTGCTATTTTGACAACAGTGATGATTGTTTTATTAGTAAAAAGAACGAAAAAAAGATTTTTGCCCTTACTAAAATTTTCATTATTATTAATAGTAGCTTGTTTATTACTAATTATAGCTATCCATGAAGTTGAAATGATGCAGAAGGCGTTTCAAAGTATTCTTTTGAAAATGGAGAAAAAATCTACAAATATTACAGATGGTCGTCTTGATATTTGGAAATATGTATTTGAGCATTTTAGTTTTTGGGGACATGGTACTGAATCACTATGGGTAATAGGAGTTTCTCATGCTCACAATACATTTGTGAATATATTACAGGAGGCGGGCTTACTACCACTCGTATGTTATGCTATCTTTCTTATATCGATTGCGAGAGGTCATAGTCAGATGGATAAACAGCTAGTGGTATTTACAGTTTTCGTCATTGTCGCTGCACTGGGAGTATCTACATTTGAAATACTCTATTTTAATGTGCTTCATATACTTGTCTTTGTAGTAAGTGGATTTGGCAGAAATAAAAACATGACGTAGTTGGTCAAAAAAGCCTATTCAGTCGCAATATATTTTTATCGAATAACTGTAAGGTTTGCTTAATATACTTCATTAATACTGCAATTATCTACATTTGTAGGAGGGAATCTATTTTTGTGAATGAAGAAATTACAGTTCAAAGTATAATAAAAGCATTGCAAAAACGCTGGTTCTTTATCCTAGTGCTTACAATGTTGTCGATTGGTATAGCCGCTGTGTTAAGCTTTTTTATTTTTACACCTATATATGAAGCGGAGACACAAATAATAGTGAATCAAAAAAGCTATGATAATCAGCAACTAGTAGGGGCACAAAATGTTGATACAGATCTTCGGCTAATCAATACGTACAATGTCATTATTAAAAGCCCTGCTATTTTATCGAAGGTGATTGATAAGTTATCGCTAACGACTACACCTGAACGATTAATGAATCAAATAGATGTCTCTAGTGCGAGTAATTCTCAAGTAGTGAATATTCGTGTACAAGATGAGAAAGATTCTAAGGCTGTAGAAATTGCCAATACAGTCGCAGAAGTTTTTAAAGAAGAAATCCCTGTGCTTATGCATGTGGACAATATCAATATCTTGTCTATTGCAAAAGCTAGTGAACATCCAGCACCTGTTAAGCCAAACAAAATTTTAAATCTACTGATTGGAGCTATGTGTGGTTTCGCTCTAGCCCTACTGTTTGCTTATATGATGGAAGCATTTGATAAAACAATTAAAAGCGAACGTGATATCGAAGAAATTTTATCACTACCAGTCATCGGGGTGGTCAGTAATCTAGAAGCGCATGTGAAAAAAAAGTCTAAGGCTAGGGGGAACCCATAATGTTTTCGATGCGAAGAAAAAAGAAGAACAAGTCACTGATGGCACGCAAGCTAGTTACTGTTTCAGACGTTAAATCAATTCCATCTGAGCAGTTTCGAACAATTCGCACAAATATTAAATTTGCACAGCCAAATCAAGATGTGAAAACGATTTTAGTGACCTCCTCTATTCCTGGTGAAGGAAAATCCACAAATGCAGCGAATATCGGTGTAGTTTTTTCGCAAGATGAGAAGAAGGTATTAATCGTAGATGCCGATATGCGTAAGCCCACTCTTCATCATACATTTCATCTCGCAAATAGTGGTGGCCTATCCTCTATACTATCTAGGCAAGAAAAATTTATAGATGTTATTCAAGAAACATTTGTAGAAGGAGTAGACATCGTTTCAAGTGGACCCATTCCGCCCAATCCAACAGAGCTGCTAGCGTCTGAAACAATGATATCTTTTATGGAGATGGCGAAGGAAAAATACGATATCGTAATTTTCGATGCTCCGCCTTTATTATTTGTATCGGATGCACAAATTTTATCTAATAAATGTGATGGTACGATACTAATTGTCAATTCAGGCACTGTTGGGAAAGCCGCGGTGCTAAAATCAAAGTCCATATTAATGACTTCTCAAGCCAATATTTTAGGGATTGTGTTAAATAATTTTAAAATGAAATGGGATAAGTACTATCAATACTATGGAGTGGAGTAATAAAAATCTATGAAGAAGATTTTGCATATTATTCCGACTACAGACTTTGGCGGGGTTACAACGATGATATTAGACATTTGGGCTAATACAAATAAGTCATTGTACCAATTTGATTTTGTAGTGTTTAACAAAGGAAGATACCATGACTATTTTATGGAGCATGGTTCCCAATTGTTTTATCAAAAATATATTACGAAGCAAGGTCCTCTTGCCTATGTGATGAAAATATACAAAATAATTAAAGAAAATGGATATGATGCAGTGCATGATCATACGGGTTATCGAGCTGTTTTCACATTGCTAGCAGCACGTTTGGCTGGCATTAAATGTAGAGTGTTACACAGTCATACAAATGTTGCTGAAGAATGGAGTAATAAATATTTTTTGTCCTTTCTAAAAAAAATAAGTGTTATGAATGCGACAAAGCTCGTTGCATGTAGTACAAATGCAGGGAAGTTCTGCTTCGGAGAAAAATCCTTTGACCTATTATTTAATCCAATGGATATCTACAAAATAAAATATCTTTCACAAGCTGAAAAGGAATTATTAAAAAAAGAACTAGGCATTAGTGATGATGATTTAGTTTTAGGACATATTGGACGTTTTGTCCCAGTGAAGAATCAACAGTTTTTACTGAAACTTGCTACAAGATTAAAGCAAAAACATATTAAATTTAAGTTGTTGCTTATTGGAGAGGGGCCATTAGAGGAAGAAATTCGTATGTTGGTCGAACGTAATCATTTACAGGAATCCGTAAAACTATTAGGCCAACGTGCTGATATTTTCAAACTTCTTCAGCTGTTCGATAAATTTATTTTACCATCTAAATATGAAGGATTTGGAATCGTCCTATTAGAGGCACAGGTATGTGGGACCCCATCACTTGTTTCTACAACTGTACCTAGAGAAGTCGATCTTAATGTAGGCTTAATTCAGTATTTAGATATAAATGGGGATATTGAAGATTGGCTACAAGAAATCATTAAAAAGAATGAGCCGATTGAACTGCATAGCATTATAGATGGAGTCGAAAACAAAGGATTGAATGCAGAAGATATTGCCAAAAAAATGTGTTCTTACTACATTTAACACTTAGCTATGAATATGCAATCAATCTAAGCCTCAGTTCGAAAGATATGCGCTTAGAATCCGCTCGCGCTCGAGTAAAGGCGTTAACTAATTAAGTAAGCTAACAATCCAAATGTAGAGTCTCAATAGCTCGGACAATCTAAGCCCATGATAAAAAAGGATGATCATATACAAAAAAAGATTAAAATTACCCATATCATAACCGCCATTGGTTTTGGAGGAGCGGAAACTATGCTCTATCGATTATTACAATCCATCGACAGGGATTTGTATGAGGTAGATGTTATTTGTTTGACGGAGATGGATGTGTATGGCGAGTTAATTCAACAGCAATTAAATTTGAATGTTTATATTTGTAATATGAAATCTAATTTCCTCCGTTCATTTCTAACGTGTTTGAAAGTATGTAAAAATAGCGACATTATCCAAACGTGGATGTACCATTCAAACTTATTAGGTTATCTGATTTCAAAGGTTTGGAGAAAAAAGCTAATTTGGGGAATTCACCATAGCAATTTGGATAAAAAGGACAATAAATGGACAACTATTTTTATTGCAAAGCTTTGCGCGAGATTATCTAAAAAGGTAGATATGATTATTTCCTGTGGTCCAAAAGTAAAAGAGATTCATGAAGCAATCGGCTATGCTAGTCATCAACATAAGGTCATCGTCAATGGCATTAATACGGATTTATTTAAGCCACGTGTCAAAAGACAATATTATTTAGAGCTTTTTGATGTAGATAATCGACATATTTTATTGCATATTGGTAGATGGGATCCATTAAAGGATTATAAAAATTTAATTGCTAGCTTAAAGTTGTTAAATCTTGAAAGACAAGATTTTTATATGTTTCTAGTAGGGCTTGAAATAGATGCGAATAATAGTGTGTTACTTCAAATGATCAAGGATGCCCATTTAGAGGATGTCATTTTTTTATTAGGTAGTAGAGATGATATATCACAGTTAATGTCGGCAGCCGATCTGTTTGTCTTATCCTCTTCAGGTGAGGGGTTACCAAATGTATTAGTGGAGGCATTAGCGAGTGGAACGTGCTGTATCACGACAGATGTTGGAGATTGCAAATATTTAGTAGGAGAGTTCGGTGAGACTGTTACTGCAAAAGATGCTTATGCGTTATCTCAAGCTATCAATAAAGCATTAAATTATAGTTCGAAGCAATATGCTGAAAAGGCAAAGCTTGGTAGAGAACGTATATTAGCTAATTTCAATATTAAACAGGTAATAGAACAATATCAATCTATATATCCAATGGTGTTGCCAAAAAGCTATTCAAAATAAGGAAAAGGTGTGTTTATGAAAGAAATTAAAATTGCAGCAGTTCTTTCATATATATCAATTGGTTGTACGATTATTTCTTCCATAGTGTTTACGCCAATCATCATCTCGATGCTTGGGCAAGAAGAATACGGTCTATATTCACTAATGATTGTGCTTGTTGGTTACCTTTCCATTTTAGATTTAGGGTTAGGCAACGCCATTGTGCGCTATATTTCTAGAAACAGAGCGGCGAATGATAAAATATTAGAAGCGTCGTTAAATGGTTTTTTTCTAAAATTATTTATAGGCATTGGTATTATGACATTACTCGCTGGGTTCCTTCTATTTTCACAAGTGGACGTAATTTTTGGAAAAAGCTTGACTGTAGAACAGCTCGATAAAGCCAAGTTAATGGGCTATGTCATGACGATAAGCTTGGCGGCGCAATTTCCACTTAGTGTGTTTTCCTCCATATTACAAGCCTATGAAAAATTCATTTTTATTAAATTAACAGCATTAATGCAGGTCATCATACAGCCTCTAACGATGTTGTTTTTTCTTTTACAGGGCACAAATGCTGTTACATTAATCTATATTGTAGCGATCTACAATGCGTTATTTTTACTAATTGATGCGCTATTTTGTCTAAAAGTATTAGATATTAAATTTACGTTTACATTGAATAATCGAGCTTTTATAAAGGAAATCTTCGTCTATGCCATTTTTATTTTTATTACAGTTATTGTCGACAAAATTTATTGGCAAACGGATCAAGTTCTTTTAGGAATAATAAAAGGAACTGAGGATGTAGCAATTTATGCAGTTGCTATACAAATTGTCTTAATTTTTATGTCGCTGGCCTTGGCGATTAGCGGCTTGTTTTTGCCTCGAATTTCGATTTTAGTAACACAAGATGATGGGTTATTGCACATTAATAAACTATTTATAAAAGTAGGATCTATACAATTTTTAGTAGTTGGCTATATATTAGGGGGCTTTTTTCTTTTTGGGAAAGAATTTTTATCATTATGGTTAGGCAAAGAATTTATAGCCGTTTATTATATTGTGTTAATTATCATGATGCCTTTTATAATAGATCTCATTCAAAATCTAGGATTAAGTGTGTTAAAGGCTAAAAATTTGTTTAAATTTAGAACGATATTATTAATATGTGTAGCGGTCGGAAATATTTTTATTTCAATTCCTGCGATTTATTATTATGGGAAAATCGGTACAGCCTATGTCACAGCGTGTTCCTTATTTATTGGAAATGTAGTGATTATGAATATTTATTATTATAAGAAAGTAAAATTAGATGTTTACGGATTTTGGAAGGCAATAGGAAGATTAGCAATTGCCTTTGGGCTCGCTATTACTTGCATAAAGCTTTTATGGCTGGTGACAAATCCAGCAACTACTTGGTTTTCAATCGTTCTCTATATTTTTTACTATAGTGTAATTGTTGGCGTTAGCCTGCTATTTGTAGGGTTGAAAAAAGAAGAGAGAAAAAGATGGCTGGAGCAGCTAAAAGCCATTTTTTTAACTTATTTCAGCAGATGTCGAAACATCCTTTGAAATAGAGGAGCTCAGTCTAAGAACGACGCCACGTCCTGTGGCAATTTATCTGTGCGAAAGCAAAGCGACAGCTACAATTCTGCCGAGGCATAATTGATAAAATAGGGGAGGCGCGAAATTTTGGAATCCAAAATCTTAGTGAGTGTCATCCTACCTGTTTATAATGCAGAAAAATATTTAGAGAAATGTTTAGCTAGCATATGTCAGCAAACGTTAAAAAACATAGAAATTATTGCTATTAATGATGGTAGTAGTGATCAATCATTGATGATCTTACGTAAATTTGCAAAAGAAGATGCACGAATCACTATTTTTGACATACCAAATGGAGGCGTAAGTAAAGCAAGAAATTTAGGCATTGAGCATGCGAATGGTCAATATGTTACTTTTGTTGATGCGGATGATTGGATTGAAGTAACAATGCTCCAAGAATTGTATCTCGCTTGTAGACTAACAGGATCAACTATTGCGAAGTGTGATTTATTTTGGCGGGAGACGACTGGTAGTAGGCAATTGAGTTACCCTTCACAAGCTTGTTGTACGTTTAGTGCAGTAGATTGTTTAAATCAGTTATTTACTGAAATAGGAGAAAGACATTTTGGCTTTGTTAGCTGTAAATTATATTTAAAATCTTTTCTAGATAAACATGCTCTACGCTTTGATGAAGATATGAGTTTTGCAGAAGATACAGTTTTTATTACGAGAGCCGTCATAAGGAATCAAGCCATTTGCTATGTTCCTAAGCAGTTATATTACTATAATGTTGAAAACCAAAACTCATTAACGAGAGGCACAATCGTTAATTTACGTCAGAAGTATGATGTATTATATGAAAAGCTAAAAAAGGAGCTAGAAATTGGCAATATATATAATGAAGTAAAAAATAGCTTTTTAAATTATCAGTTTGAAGGTTTACTTGTGATCTTGCATCATATACAGACAAACACAGTCAGACAAGATATTAAAGTAGGGATACAATCATTTCTAAAAAAATATCCAGATCTACTAAAGGTCAAACTTATTAATAGAAATGTAAAGCAATTATTGTTTTTTAGGCTCATAAAGATGAATTGGCTCAATCTTTCCTCAACACTTATTTACGCCAATTTGAAAAAGAATAAAATAATTAAAGGGAATGCCAAATAATTAGTGTTTTATATTTTTTTTGCTTAATGTTCTTACTGAGGTTACAATTAATGATGATATTTATCTTCAATGATATACGTGTAAGTTAAGAAGATTAAGTCTCTCAATGGAAACAAAAATGACATTGGGCGTAATGGATAGAAAGAGTGGTATTGTAAAAATGAAAGTTTTATTTATAGGTGATATTGTAGGTTCAATAGGACGGGATGCTGTAGAAAAATATTTACCCCGATTAAAGAAAAAATACAATCTAGACGTTGTTATTGCAAATGGTGAAAACGCAGCAGCAGGACGTGGAATTACACGTAATATTTATAATGAGCTATTGCAAATGGGTGTAGATGTTATTACGATGGGCAATCACACTTGGGATAATAAAGATATTTTTGATTTTATAGATGATGCAGATTATTTAATACGCCCGGCAAACTTTTCAAATGATGCCCCAGGTAAGGGTATGATGCAAATTTCAAAAAATGGCGTTACATTATCTGTTATTAATTTGCATGGTCGAGTATTTTTACCTCCTCATGAGGATCCATTTGCGATGGCGGAGAAATTAATCGAAGAAGCACATAAAACGTCACCGCTTGTATTCGTTGATTTCCACGCAGAAGCGACAAGTGAAAAAATTGCCCTTGGATGGCACTTAGATGGAAAGGCCTCGGCAGTCGTTGGTACACATACACATGTGCAAACAGCTGATGCACGTATTTACCCAAATGGAACAGCCTATATTACGGACGTTGGTATGACAGGCCCATACGATGAAATTTTAGGAATGACGAAGGAAAGTGTTATTTATAAATTCCAAACAAATATGCCATCTCGTTTCGAAGTGCCTAAAAAAGGACGCGAAGTGTTAAGTGGTTTCTTTGTAGAGATTGATGATAAAACAGGAAAAGCTCTACATTGTGAGCGAATTTATATAAACGAAGATTATCCGTTTCAAGGATAAGGAGAGAAACTATTGTGTATTAAAAAATGCACAATAGTTTTTTTATGTTTAAAAATTGTTATGTCAATGAAAATAAATCATCATATTAAATAAAGTTTGGCTCTTCGGCAAAACGAGGGGTTGATTTCCGTTCTGACTGGGCGCTTTCCTGGGGGCGTCCGATGAGCCGCTTCATTCTCGTTCCTCTATCGCTAATCCCCAAGGAGTCGCCCAGTCTCTACTACAATCAACCTCTTCACTTAGTATGTATTTTCTGGCATGTTACTCTAATTTATAGTGATAAAGAAAAGCTTCAACAAGATGCGTTTTCGTGCGAAAGCGAAGCGACAGATATACAATCGACTTAACTGTTATTAGTCTTTATTCTGATGAGTAACCATTGCGTTCACTTATGAAATGCTTAAAAGTTCTACACTATTGTTGATTGGAGTGGAAGGCTACTTGACTCCCGTGGAAAAGCGAGACAGGCGAGACCCTGCACGGAGCGAAGCGGAGGAAGCGGAGGAAGCGGCTCGACGCTGGCCCACAGGAAAGCGAGTAGCTTGGAACGAAAATCACCCTCACTTTTCATGAGCTCCACTATTTTTAATATGATATCTTTATTTCATTGATCCAGTAAATTTTCTACGTTGAATTTTCAGTCTTTTTTGATTGTTTCAATATATAAGAAATGAAAATAGTCTATTTCCTTCTCGCCGAGCATAAAATGACCTATCGACAATAACTTGAGGTCCAAACAAGGGGGACATGAGTTGTTGAGCGTAAACACTATTCGCGAAACGGGGAGGAATAATTGTGGATTCATTAAAAGTATCATCACGCTCTAATCCAAATTCAGTTGCAGGTGCATTAGTCGCGGTAATCAGAGAAAAAGGGCAAGCAGAAATGCAGGCAGTTGGGGCAGGGGCACTTAACCAAGCCGTGAAAGCAGTGGCCATTGCACGCGGATTTGTAGCGCCAAGTGGCACAGATTTAATTTGCGCACCGGCGTTTGCCGATATTTTAATTGCTGGTGAGGAACGTACAGCTTTAAAGCTTCTTGTGGAAAAACGTGTTCGATAAAAAGTAATGAAGTAAAATGCCTTGCACATAATAAGCTGCAAGGCATTTTTTTCGTGGTTGCGTAGCTCATGCTTAACATATTCACATGTTAAATGACTTAAAACCGAAAAGTTAGGGCCGATATTTGTTAAAATATATGCCATGTATAGAAGTTGATTGGTGTGAAGACTGGCGACTCCTTGGAAATTTTTATTTTTGTTTAGCAAATGCTTTTGTAGCTGAAGCAAAACGTCAACAACAATTACGCTAAGGCGAAATTGATACTTAGCTGTTTGAAAATTACAACTTTTTGAACGGGATTTTCAGTCAAAGGTCTGATTTTCGTTTAAATCGGGGAATAACAATAGTGCAGACCGTTTCTTCGTGTTAAACTTATGAAGGAAAAATAATAGTATACACATTGGATCTAAGGAGTTGTTGACATGTTACATCAGCTTTCATGGAAAGTCGGTGGGCAACAGGGTGAAGGGATTGAAAGTACAGGCGAAATTTTCTCAATGGCAATGAATCGTTTAGGTTACTTCCTATACGGTTATCGTCATTTCTCTTCTCGAATTAAAGGTGGCCATACGAATAATAAAATTACAGTTCGTCCAACAGAAGTACGTTCAATTGCGGATGATTTAGATATTTTAGTAGCGTTCGACCAAGAAACAATCGACGTCAATTATAAAGAACTAACAGAAAAAGGCGTTATTTTGGCGGATTCAAAATTTACTCCAGTGAAGCCAGAAGATTCAAAAGCGCCATTATTTGCGGTACCTTTTACAGAGGTAGCGGCAGAGCTTGGTACTTCGTTGATGAAAAATATGGTGGCAATCGGAGCAACAGCTTCATTGCTAAATTTAGAAGACGCAGTGTTCCAAAATGTTGTAGATGATATTTTTGGCAAAAAAGGTGAAGAAGTTGTTCAGAAAAATATGGAGGCCATTGCACGCGGTCATGAATTAATGAATGAGCTTTTAGGTGATCGTGTAGGTGAATGGGCTTTAGCACCAGCAGATGGTAAACGCCGTATGTTCATGATCGGGAACGATGCAGTAGCACTTGGTGCACTTGCAGCTGGGACACGCTTTATGGCAGCCTACCCAATTACACCAGCTTCTGAGATTATGGAATACCTTATTAAAAAATTACCGAAATTCGGTGGTACAGTTATTCAAACAGAAGACGAAATTGCTGCAGCGACAATGGCAATTGGGGCAAACTTTGGTGGTGTTCGTGCCTTTACAGCTTCTGCTGGCCCTGGTCTTTCATTAATGATGGAAGCACTTGGTCTTTCAGGTATGACAGAGCAGCCACTAGTTGTTGTGGATACACAACGTGGTGGTCCATCAACAGGGTTACCAACAAAACAAGAGCAATCAGATTTAATGGCAATGTTATATGGTACGCATGGTGAAATTCCAAAAGTAGTAATTGCACCTTCTACAATGGAGGAAGCATTCTTTGACACAATCCAAGCGTTTAACATTGCAGAAGAATTACAACTACCAGTTATTTTAATGACTGACTTGCAATTATCTCTAGGTAAACAATCTGTAGAGCCATTCGATTACAATAAAATTGAAATTCGTCGCGGTAAAATTGTTACAGGCGACATTGAAGAAGCAGCTGATAAAGCATACTTCAAACGTTATGAAGATACGGAAGACGGTATTTCACCGCGTGTGTTACCTGGTACGTTGAATGGTATTCACCATGTAACAGGGGTTGAGCACGATGAAACAGGTAAACCATCTGAAGCAACTGGTAACCGTCAAGTACAAATGGATAAACGTTTCCGTAAGCTAGGAGCATTGAAATTTGATAATCCAGTATTTTCAAATGCACCACACGAAGAAGCCGATATTTTATTAGTGGGCTTTAACTCAACACGTGGAGCTATTGAAGAAGTACAAGAACGATTAAATGCTCAAGGTATGAAGGTGAATCATGCGCATATTCGTTTAATTCATCCATTCCCATCTGCTGAGGTGGCACCACTTGTAGCAAAAGCGAAAAAAGTAATCGTTGTAGAAAATAACTACACAGGTCAATTAGCAAATATTATGAAGATGAATATTGGTGGTCACGATAAAATCGAGACTATTACAAAATATAATGGTACACCATTCTTGCCAGGTGAATTAGAAAATCGTGTGAAGGAGTTGACTCGCTAATGGCAACATTTAAGGATTTTCGTAATACAGTGAAACCAAACTGGTGCCCAGGCTGTGGTGACTTCTCTGTACAAGCAGCGATTCAGCGCGCCGCGGCTAACGTTGGAATTGAACCAAACGAACTAGCAGTTATCTCTGGGATTGGCTGTTCTGGTCGTATTTCAGGATACATTAATTCTTACGGTTTCCACGGTATTCATGGTCGTGCATTACCAATTGCACAAGGCTTAAAAATGGCTAACCGTGATTTAAACGTTATAGCTTCTGGCGGTGATGGGGATGGCTTTGCGATTGGTATGGGTCATACAATTCATTCTATCCGTCGTAATATTGACATCACATACGTTGTTATGGATAACCAAATTTATGGTTTAACAAAGGGGCAAACATCTCCACGTTCTGCTGCAGGATTTATTACAAAATCTACGCCAGGTGGTGCGATTGAGCCTTCATTAAAACCATTAGAAGTAGCTTTAACAAGTGGAGCTACATTTGTCGCACAAGGTTTCTCAACAGATATTAAAGAGTTAACAGCATTAATTGAAGCAGGCATTAATCATAAAGGCTTCTCATTCATCAACGTATTCTCACCTTGTGTTACTTATAACAAAGTGAACACGTACGATTGGTTTAAAGAGAACTTAACGAAGCTTGCGGATATTGAGGGCTATGACAATTCTGACCGTGGAATGGCAATGCGTACAGTGATGGAGCATGAAGGTTTAGTAACAGGTATTATTTATCAAGATACTGAAACAGCTTCATATCAAGAAAAAGTACCAGGCTATTCAGAGCTACCATTAACAGATATTGATATTAAAATGAGTGAAAATGATTTTAATGAATTAGTGAAAGAATTTATGTAAATCAAATTTTATATAGCATGGAAAAGCATTTGGAATACTTCCAAATGCTTTTTGTGTTTTTGAAAGACTGTTATGTCAATGAAATTAAGACGTTATATTAAATAAAGAATGGCTTTTTGGCAAAACGATGGGTTGATTTCCGTTCCGATCGGGCGCTTTGCCGCTGACGCTTCGCTTTCACGCAGAGCAGAGCTTCCTGGGGGCGTCCGATGAGCCGCTTCGCTTCGCTGCAGGGTCTCATCTGTGACACTGATCCCCAAGGAGTCGCCCAGTCTCCACTCCAATCAACTATTTCTTAAAGCATATCAATCTAATATATAGTCATAAAATGAAACTTCAGTAAGGGGGGCATTTGTGCAAAAGTGAAGCACTACAACATTCACAAACCTTGACCAGATTGATTTTTATAGTGAATCTCACAAAAATCTTCGATATCCTTATAAAATCCTTATAATCATTTTTTACACTATAATCATCGAAAGGAAGATGATTATGGAAGATATTATTTTACAAACAGAAAACCTTAGTAAAAGCTTTAAGGGGCAAAAAATTGTAGAGGACTTGTCGTTAACGATACCACGCAATACTGTTTATGGTTTGCTCGGTCCAAATGGTGCAGGGAAATCAACAACGTTAAAAATGATTACAGGGATGCTGCGTCCGAATGCAGGAAAGATACTTTTTAATGGACGTGAATGGAATCGCAATGATTTAAAAGACATTGGTATATTAATTGAAACACCACCGCTTTATGAAAATTTAACGGCAAGAGAAAATCTCAAGGTTCGAACGATTGCCCTCGGATTGCCAGAATCGCGTATTGATGAAGTATTAAGAATTGTTGACTTGACCAATACAGGAAAAAAACGAGCTGGACAGTTTTCGTTAGGGATGAAACAACGCCTAGGAATAGCTATTGCGCTATTAAACTATCCAAAGCTTTTAATTCTTGATGAGCCAACAAATGGCCTCGATCCAATCGGCATTCAAGAGCTTCGAAAGCTGATCCGATCTTTTCCAGAGCAAGGTATTACGGTCATTTTATCTAGCCACATCCTGTCAGAGGTAGAGCAGGTCGTTGATGAAATTGGTATTATTGCGGGAGGGAAATTAGGCTATCAGGGAATTGCCCCTCAAGGTCAGGAATTAGAATCATTATTTATGCAGGTAGTGTCTGCTAATAGAAAGGCAGGCATGTAACATGATATCAATTATGAAGGCTGAAAGATTAAAATGGAAAAAGACTTTTATTATTAAATTAGTTTGGCTAGCGCCCATTGTGGCGATATTACTAACTGCAGTATTAATGGGAGGAAGTTTTTTTCAAAGTGGCGCTTATAATTGGTGGTATACAATGCTTCTGCCGGGTGCACTGACGATATGTTGTGCATTGGTGATCGAAAAAGATGCTAAATTGAAATATCATAGTATTCTCGCATTGCCGCTCGATCTTAAGAAGACTTGGTTTGGGAAAATACTTGCATGTAGTGCCTGGTTGTTATTAACTACACTTATTTTCTTTGCAGGAATTACTACTGGTGGAATACTTTTTGGCAATAGCTTTACTTTCATAAATAGTCTTACAGGTAGTTTGTTAATTTTCGTAACGTTTTTATGGCAAATTCCACTTTGTTTATTCCTTGCGGCAAAATTAGGAACTTATATGGCTATTTTAATAAATTTAGTTGGCAATATTGCTGGTATGATTGCACTAGCAAATGGAGAGTTTTGGTATAGCGTTCCTTATGCTATTACAGCAAGACTAATATGTCCAACATTAGAGATTTTACCAAATGGTCTGCCAGTGCCTGAGGGCAGCCCGTTATTAAGCATGTCGACTATAGTTCCAGGCATACTACTTGCTCTAGCATGGTTTGCCTTAATCAGCTTCCTAACTGCACGTTGGTTTCAGAAAAGGGAGGCGAAATAGTGTATGGTAATGTTAAGATTACTGAGAGCAGAATTTCTTAAAATAAAAAGAACGCCATTTTTACTAATTCATCTCCTTGTACCTATTATTATTTCTGGGCTGTTTTTAGCATACTACTCATATTCACCATGGAATTTTGATTGGAAAGTATCAGCTTATTTTCAGGCTCTCTCGTGTGGATTTCCAATTATCATTGGATTAGTTTGTGCAATGGCATCAGAGCAAGAAGCAACTGCAGGACATTTTCAGGAGATGCTAACAGCTTCTAAAACAAAAATAATAGCATTTTTAAGTAAGCTACTACTTTTATTATTGTTTAGTTTTGGTGCAGTATTATTATCCATTGGTATTTTTAGTGTTGGTTTTATTGAACTTTTACATGAGGATACTTTTAATTTTCAATTTTATTTAATAGCTGGATGCATACTATTTGCAAGCTATGTATTTTTATATATTTTACATTTTTTTGTTAGTCTTCATTTTGGGAAAGGCGCCTCAATCGGATTAGGTATTGTGGGATCACTAATAGTAGCCTTATTACTCACTGGACTAGGTGATGGTATTTGGTCATTTATACCTTATGGTTGGGGTGGTCACTTTGTTTCATTATGGGAAATGAAGGCGTCGGGGCTTGACCTATCAACGGTGGAAACAGGACTACAGAAAGGTATTATTGCTTCAGTTTGTGGAACATTGCTAGCATTATTCCTATCTTGTTTATGGTTTTGGAAATGGGAAGGAAGAAAGTCTGATAATTAGGGTATGAAGAAATGATGAGGGTAGAAGTATGGCAAAAATATTAGCAGTAGATGATGAAAAAGATATTTTAGTATTGATAAAAAATGCATTACTAAAAGACGAACATTTAGTAACGGCAGTATCTAATGCGACAGAAGTCAGTAAAATGGATCTTGGTGCCTTCGATTTAATTTTATTAGATGTAATGATGCCCGAAATTGATGGATTCACTTTATGTGGCCAAATACGTCATGCTGTAGATTGTCCTATCCTTTTTTTAACGGCTAAATCATTGGAGGAAGATCTAATGTATGGTCTTGGTCTTGGCGCAGATGATTATATTATCAAGCCGTTTGGAATTGGGGAGCTACGTGCAAGAGTGAATGCACATTTGAGACGCGAAAAAAGAGAAAGACGTAGCATCCTTTTTGTGGATAACATTCACTTCAATTTATCTGGCAAAGAGCTATTTGTAAATGAGGAGAAGGTAATGCTGACAAAAAGTGAATATGAAATATGCGAATTTCTAGCTCGAAATCGAGGACAAGTGTTTTCTAAAGAAAAGATTTATGAAACGATTTTTGGGTTTGATGGGAAGAGTGACAGTACGGCTATTACTGAGCATATAAAAAATATTCGTTCAAAGCTACATGCCTTTAATGTTGACGTCATTGACACTGTTTGGGGGATCGGATATAAATGGAGACAATAAAGCCTAATAAAGGAACACGTTTACATACTTTTTTTCTTCGATATCTCTTTTTCCTATGTATAGGCACAATTTTATTAGTAGTACTACTGTTTAGTATATTTTTATTCACTTTTTCTGCCAATATCGTTTTGCCCGCAAATTATGCAGAAACTCAGATTTCATTATCAAAGGAACGCATTGCGTCTAGTAGTTCGATTACAGCTGATATTATTCCAGACCTTGTTGACTACGCTGTTTTTTCTAAAGATGGACAATTTCTTGCAGGGAATCTTTCAGAAAAGGAAGCTTTTAAGGCATGGAATGTAATGAAAAAAGGAGAAACTTCAAATAGTTCCCAATTTTACTCGTTTATAGAGCGAGAAAATGAGATTTGTATATTACGATATTATTTAGTACCTCAGTATAGTTCAGAAATTTTAAGAAAATATTTGCCTAATCCACAACTATTAGAATTTCTAGTGTTTATTATAGGGATAGTATCTTATGCAACTGTGCTTGCTATCCACTTTGGTAGAAGTCTTAAGAAAAAAATGTTTGGCTTGCAGGAAGCGATTGAAAAAATACAAAATCAAAATTTGGATTTTACGATAAATTCTTCAGGAATCCGTGAAATAGATGAAATATCCATTTCTCTTGAGCATATGAGAGAGGCCTTAAACAGCTCCTTAAAACAGCAATGGGAATCAGAACAGACCCGTAGAGAACAAATTTCTGCTCTTGCCCACGATCTGAAAACACCTCTTACAATTATTCGAGGGAATGCAGAGCTTTTACAGGATACTGTTCAAGATGATATACAAAGAGAATATAATGACTATATTTTGAAAAATACAATGGAAATAGAAAAATTTACGAAAGAGCTAATCGATTTATCGAAAATGGAGAAAAATATCGTTCGTGAAAAAACGAATGTTAAAATGGATAAATTTATGATGGAAGTAGAACATCAAATGAGAGCTCTTTCGATGGAAAAAAAACTTCAAGTAGATGTCCAAAAGGAAATGCTACCTGCACTTATATTTATCGATGAAGAGCAGTTCTATCGAGCGATTTTAAATGTCATTGCCAATGCTGTAGAGCACACTCCTGAAAATGGAAAGGTGACATTAACTGTTCAAGATGCCACTGATTTTATTCAATTTACCGTTATTGATAGCGGCAGTGGATTTTCTCCGAGAGATTTAAATGAGGCTACCAAACAATTTTATCGCGGAGATCCAAGCAGAAATGCAGGAAATCACCATGGGATGGGACTTTATATTGCCCAATCAATTGTTCAGAGTCATGGTGGCATACTGCTAATTGGCAATGATTTAACAGTTGGTGGAGGGAAAGTGACCATTACAATCCCAATCCCAATCAAAGAAGTGCCCAGCCAGAACGGAAATCAACCCCACGCTATGATGACGAGCCTTTAATTAATAAAAAGGTTGGTTAACACACCTGATAAAATATCTTGAGAAAAGAATGATTATGGCAAATTTGCTAATATCATTCTTTTTGTTTTGGTAAATGGAAAAAATGGGGAGTGTGTTCGGGCAATAGTATTGTAAAAAATGCTACAATAAAAGAAAAAAAGAAGAGGCGATGCACGTGGATAACGTCATTGATTTTATTGCAAAGAAAAGAGAACGTGAAGAAAGACAACGTGCCCAGGAATTAGAAAGGTATGTAGCGACACAATGTAATTTTCAGCAACCAGAAAATATTGATGCGCTTGTTGACGGAAAAGTGATTGAGGTCAAGGACCATACGTTGTTTTTAGGTTTTCTCTCGATATTAAAAGATGAAAAAATTGATCCACTTGATATTTTTCAAGATGTTTTTACATTAGAACCTGCTCGCTTTGAGATGTCCTACAATATGAGATGGTGGTCAGTTGTACAGCTTGCCTTTACATTTTTAACAATTTTAAAGGAAAACGAGCCACATACATATGCAGATTTTCTTGGTTTATAAAATTAATCTAGAGTGTGTGCACGTCTTGGAAAGCTACATAAACGTGCGCATACAGAACTAGATTCCTACTTACTCCTCTAAAAATTTTACAATCCCCCTTCAATTAATAATTGTTCATAGATTTTAATAATTCCTTAATAATTTTTACTGAATATTTTAACGTCCTCCATACTTGCTTAATGTTTGTTTCCTAACATAAGTGTTGTAAGGCAAATGAAAACAAACATAAACAAATGGAGGTTCCAACTCATGGCAATTCAAAAGTTGTGGAAGAAAGGTCTAATCGGAGCATTAGCAATTTCAATGTTGGCAGCTTGTTCTGACGGTTCATCTGGTTCGAATGAAGTGAAAAGTGATTTGACACTTGAAGAGATGACGAAAAAAGCAAAAGAAGAAGGAACTGTAAATTCTGTCGGTATGCCAGATACATGGGCTAACTGGGTAGAGACTTGGGGAGATCTTGGTACTGAATATAGCCTCAAGCATAAGGATACAGACATGTCGAGCGCTGAGGAGCTAGCAAAGTTTGAGGCAGAAAAGGATGATGCCACTGCGGATATTGGTGACGTCGGAATTGCCTTTGGACCGATTGCCAAGGACAAAGGTTTAACATTACCGTACAAAACATCTTATTGGGATGAAATACCTGACTGGGCAAAGGATGATGAAGGACATTGGATCGTGGGTTACACTGGAACCATTTCATTTTTAACTGATAAAAACAACGTCAAAAATGCCCCGAAATCTTGGGAAGACATTAAAAACGGAAATTACACTGTCAGCATTGGTGATGCTTTAACAGCAAATCAAGCACAGTTTGCTATTTTAGCAGCTGCTATGGCATTTGGTGGCGATGAATCGAATATTCAACCAGGAATAGACTTTTTTGCAGACTTAGCAAAACAAGGGCGTTTAAAAGGAGATCCAACTGTAGCGAATTTGGAAAAAGGCGAAATTGACGTAGCTATCTTATGGGATTTTAATGCACTTGGCTATCGACACCAAATTGATGAGAAACGTTTTGATGTCGTCATTCCATCAGAAGGCTCTGTAACATCAGGCTATGCAACGATCATTAATAAATACGCCAAAAATCCTTATGCAGCAATGCTTGCTCGTGAATATATTTTATCAGATGCAGGACAAGAAAATTTAGCGAAGGGTTATGCTCGTCCAATTCGTGACAAGGTTCAATTGTCTCAGGATGTTCAAAAGCTATTATTACCTGCGGAAATGTACAAAAATGCACAGCCAGTAAAAGACCAAAAGAAATGGGAAGAAACAACAAAGCAAATTCCACAACTATATCAAGAGCAGGTATTAATTCATGGGAAATAATAAAGTTGTCTTAATTGTCGTCGATGCACTTCGCTTTGATACAGCCTGTACCCATATGGGATTTATGCACCATTTAGTTGAACGTAAGATTTCAGCACGCTACAAGGTTTGCTCAGAGGTTCCGTCACTATCAAGGCCTTTATATGAAACGATTTTAACGGGGACACCACCCATTGTACATGGAGTAACGAGCAATATGACAGTGCGTTTATCCACGCAAAATAGTCTATTTCATTTAGCAAAAGAAAATGGTCTTTCTACAGCAGCAGCTGCCTATTATTGGGTCAGTGAGCTATACAATCGTGCACCATTTGTGCATATGGAGGACAGGTTACAATTAGATACTCAATTGCCGATTGAGAATGGCTTGTTCTACTTTGAGGATCACTATCCAGACAGTCATTTATTTGCTGAGGCTGCTTGGCTTATGGATAATAAGCAACCGGACTTCTTATATATTCATCCGATGAATGTAGATGATGATGGTCATAAATTTACAGCTGACTCGGCACAATATCGAAATCGTGTTTTAGCAGTTGATGCTTTATTATCTTTATTTATCCCAAAATGTCTTGCGCAGGGCTATGAAGTTATCGTGACAGCTGATCATGGGATGACGAGTGATGGTAATCATGGAGGCACAACAGCTGAGGATCGCCATGTGCCCATGTTTGTTATTTCGAATCACGTTAAAGCAGGCATTAAGGATGAGATTGTATCACAGTTACAAATTGCTCCGCTATGCTGTCATTTATTGAAAATCGAACCATCTGATGAAATGGTTCCTCTGTTATTAGAGGGGATGCAATCTTTAAAAAAGGTTTAATTATCAATATTTATTCAGGTATGTCGATTAGGGGAAAAGGTTTATTATTGAGTGATTTAAAGAGGGTATCACCATAACGTGGGGTTGATTTCCGTTCCGGCAGGGCGCTTTGTTGTTGCTGTCGCTACGCTTTCGCACAGATAAAACAATTGCTGACGCTTCGCTTTCGCGCAGAGCAGAGCTTCCTGGGGGCCGCTTCACTCGCGTTGCTCGCTCCAGGGTCTCATCTGTGACGCTAATCCGAAGGAGTCGCCCTGCCTCCACTCCAATCAACTTATATATGGTATAGGTTTTAACAAATATCATCTCTAATTTTGTATGACGAGCCAATATAAAAGGTTTTTTGTAGCTTATGTATACCCATCTTTAACTGATTGTAGCGGGGGCAAATCGAGTGCTCCTACCACTTTGCTTTTGTCACAGAGCAAAGCTTCCATTGGGAATAATAAGTAGTCGTTTTAGAAGTGTGCTTCCTCTAATTAATATGGATAAAATCGTTATTCTCACCTTTCGCCACTTATGACTACTTTGCTAGTTTCAGGGCGCGAATATTTTTATTAATTTAAATGGCTGCTATTAAATATTGAAAGAAGTGATGGGTTTGATTTCAAAGCGGCAAACAGTTGCCTGGCTTTCTCCTTTTCTAGTACTTGTCCTGTTATTTTTCTTAGTACCGTTACTGTATATGCTAATCACAAGCTTTCAAAATAGTGATGGTTTTACACTCGCACAATATAAATCTGTACTAACGAACGATTACATTTTACAAGGCTTTAAAAATAGTATTACACTGTCCGTTATTTCGGCAGTCATTGCCTTAATGGTTACCTTATTTGCAGTTTATGCGATTATGAGATTTTCTGAGCCAGTGCGTGAAAAGATTTTAATACTGACAAACTTAACATCAAATTTTTCAGGTATTCCGTTAGCATTTGCGTTTATCGTATTACTTGGCAATAGTGGACTCTTTACATTGCTATTTGATAAATGGGGAATTGGCACATTATCGTCCTTTTCTCTATATAGCTGGGGTGGTTTGTTACTGATTTATATTTATTTTCAGCTACCATTAGCATTAATGCTTTTATACCCAATTTATGATGGAATTCAGCAACAATGGAAGGAAGCTGCGGCACTACTTGGAGCTTCTACGTGGCAGTTTTGGATGAAGATTGGGGTCCCTGTTATGCTTCCTGGGATTGTTGGAACATTTAGTGTATTGTTTGCCAATGCAATGGGAGCGTATGCCTCTGCCTACGCGTTAACTAGCAGTAATTACAATTTAGTAGCCATTCGTATTGGTTCTCTTATTAAGGGAGATATTTTTGCCCAACCAGAGCTGGCAAGTGCTATTGCCGTAATACTAGCAGTAACGATGGTGACGGCAATGCTATTAAGTGAATGGAGCATTTCAAAAACAAGGAGGAAATTATAGTGAAAAAAAGAGGCTTTGCAGATTTATTTTTCCTCCTGTTAATGATGTATTTAGTGTTGCCAGTTGTTGCAACAATGCTTTATGCCTTTGCGACGAATTGGAATAAAACCATTTTGCCAGAAGGATTAACATTTAAATGGCTTGCTACATTATTTCAGGATGCCGAATTTATACAGGCGTTTGGACGTTCTGTTTTATTGTCAGGTGGAGCTGTAATGATCGCATTGCTCGTTATCGTACCGGCCATATTCGTAATCGTGTTGTATTTTCCAAAATACGAAAAATGGATTCAGATGGCTGTTGTGATGGTGTATTCATTTCCAGGAATTATTTTAGCAGTCGGACTCATTCGTGTTTACAGTAAATTTGGTGTGCCGATGATTTTAGTAGTTTTAGGGGCCTATGTTATCGGTATTCTACCATACATTTACCAAGGGACACGCAATAGTTTGCGAAATGTAGATGCACGGCAGCTTTTAGATGCAGCACAATTACTGGGAGCATCGAAATTGCAGGCATTTACCAAAATATTGTTACCTACTGTTTACCCTGGTTTATTTGCTGGTGCATTATTATCGTTTTCCGTGCTTTTTGGAGAGTTTGTATTGATTAATCTTGTCGTTGGTTCTCGCTTTGAAACAGTGCAAATTTATTTAATGAAGAAGCTTAGTACAAGTGGACATATTGCTAGTGCAGTTGTCTTTATTTATATCGTTCTTATGGGCTTATTAACGTTCGCTATTGCAACATTAACGAAACGATCGAAAGGTGCTACAAATCTATGAGCTATATTGTGATTGAAGGACTTCATAAAAAATATGGATTAACGACGGTTTTATCAAATATAGATATGAAGATTGAAAAAGGTGAATTTATAACTCTTTTAGGTCCAAGTGGCTGTGGTAAGAGTACCATTTTACGTATTTTAGCAGGCTTAACAGATGCATCTGCTGGAAAAATTATCATTGAAGGTAAGGATATGATTGGTGTTCAATCAAAGGATCGTCAGGTTGGTATGGTGTTTCAATCATATGCTCTATTCCCAAATATGACGGTGAAGGAAAATGTAGCCTTTGGTTTACGCATGCAAAAAGTAAATACTGCTGAAGTGGACCAACGTGTTCAAGAAATGCTTGAGATCGTGCATTTAAGTGAAAAAGCCAACTCATATCCGAAAGAATTATCTGGCGGTCAGCAGCAACGTGTTGCCCTTGCTCGTGCTTTAATTGTACGTCCAAAGGTATTGCTGTTAGATGAGCCGCTCAGTGCGCTAGATGCCCAAATTCGTAAGAAACTTCAAGCTGACTTAAGAGCTATCCAACAAAAGCTAGGCATCACGATGATTTTAGTTACGCATGACCAAGAGGAAGCGATGGCTGTTTCCGACAGAATATTTGTTATGAATAATGGCATGATTGCACAAAGCGGAACACCTACTGCGATTTATACAAGCCCTGAAAGTGAGTTTATCGCTAATTTTATCGGACATTACAATGTCTTTACGCGTCAAGTTCTAGAGAAAATGATTGGCGAGACATTGCCAAAAGAATACTCAAAATTTGCGATTCGACCAGAAGCGATTCATCTCAATCAGAGACAGGGGGATGTTTGTATTACTGGAGAGGCGAAGCAGTCATTAATGAGTGGCAATGTTATCCGAACAACGTTAGAGGGTGAATGTATCTTTACGATGGAGCAGCTACATCAACGAGGGCATTCAATTGAGCTGGGTAAGAAATATATGTGTTATGTAGCGAAAGAAGATGTGATTGCATTATCATGACCTATGCAAAAATTGAACGTTTTGAATTTATTTTAAAACAGTTAGAGGTTGATGGGAAAATTGTTGTTGCCAATATTGCAGAAGAATTACAAGTGGCACCAGAAACGATTCGTAGAGATTTTGATGAGCTAGAACAACAGCATTTATTAACGAGAGTACACGGAGGAGCTGTAAAGTATACGAACGTTAGAAATGAACCAGCATTTTTGCGGAAGCTTCAAATGCAAAAAGAGGCTAAACGTAATATAGCTCGTTTAGCAGCTAGACGTATATGTGACGGGGATACAATTGCGGTTGATACAGGCACAACAACGGTGCATATTGCAGATTTTTTATTGGCAGTCAATGATATAACTGTCGTAACCAATTCGATCGCTGCAGCTGTACAATTTAATTTGGCTATAGAAGAGCGGCGGATGACGGGGAAGGTCATATTACTTGGAGGAACGACAAATCCAAGGCAATCCTCAGTAACAGGAGCTATGACATTAGAATTATTAGGAAATATGAATTTTGATAAAGCATTTATATCGTGTGGTGGAATAAGTGAAGGTATCGTATACGATTATGATTTGGATGAATCGTTAATTTCTAAAAAAATGCTTGATCGTAGCAAGGTGAACTTTTTATTAGCGGATGCATTTAAAATAAATGGTAAGTCCTTTTATCAAATATGTCACATAGAAGAGTGCTCAGAAATTCTTTGCGATATAGCTTGCCCATTGGAGTGGCAAGCGTATGAGGAAAAGTGGACAGTATGCAATGGAGGGAAATGCGGATGATTGATTATCATGTACATTTAGAGGAGGGCCCATATTCATTTCGTTGGTTAGAGCGTACTTCTCAGGCAATTAGATTTTTTAATGAAGATGAAGGAATAGCAAAAGGTTCTAAAGCATTTATAGAGTTGCAAATGCAGCAGTTATCACAGCGATTACAAAGTGGTTGCTATAGTGAGGAATGGTTAGATTTATATTTACAACAAGCAAAGCAGCTTGGTTTGCGCGAGGTTGGAATTGTGGACCATCTATATCGTTTCAAGGAGACGCGAGCATACTTCGAGCGTTATATGCAGTTAGATAACAATGAAGTTGGTAGAGTTCAGCGTTACTGGCTTGATCGTGTGATGACGGAAAGCATGGATGATTTTGTGTTAGCTATTAATCGAGCAAAGGAAAAGTGGAGTCGTCATGGTATTTCCTTAAAGCTTGGCATCGAGGCAGATTATTTTGTCGGTGGTGAGGAAGAATTAGCATCATTATTAGGACGATATCCATGGGATTATGTTATCGGATCTGTCCATTTTGTGGATGGCTGGGGCTTTGATAACCCTCAAACACAATACATTTTTGAGGATATGAACACCGCAACCTTACAGGAAAACTTTGCACGATTTTTTGCTACAGTAGAAAAAATGATCCTCTCGAATATGTTTGATTTTGTGGCACATTTGGACAACTTTAAAGTGTTTGACTATCAAGTGAAGGATACGGCTTTTCTTGATTCGTGGTATGAAAGAATTGCTAAGGCACTTGTGACCACACAAACTGCCACTGAAATAAATGCCGGCTTATATTATCGCTATCCAGTAAAGGAAATGTGCCCTGGCCCCCATTTCTTGCAAATTTTAATTGAACATGGTGTAGCCTTTACAGTTTCCTCAGATGCGCATTTCCCAGACGATTTAGGTAAATACACCTTTGCGAATATAGAGTTACTAAAAAGCTATGGCATTCAATCAATAATTGGGTTTGATCAACGCAAAAAACAGTATATAGAACTATAATAATTGTCGCCGTTGATAGATATCTTCGGTGATTTTTTATTTTTAGGAAGAGTGGTGGATGGGCTTCAGAGAGGTGATGGATTGGTTGAGCAAAGCGACGGAAAGAGCCGGCGAAGTGACGGAAAGATATGCCAAAGCGACGGAAGGAATCGTCCAAGCGACGGAAAGAACCGACGAAGTGACGGATGAAACTGCCAAACCGACAGATAGCTCCCCTCCCGCAAAACTGACGTCCCCCGCAACCAATCGAAAATATTCATCTAGCTAAGAGTAATTAAGTCTAAACCGCGACATTTAGTACGCAAACCTTGTAGGATGTTGCAATTATTCAGTATAATAGTAAAATGGGAATTCAAATGCATGGATTTCGTTTGAAAGGAGTTACCTGATTGCGATGAATGAGGAACAACGTTTAGCTAATCAACAAGTCAATCAACCAAAAAAAGAAGACAAGCCTGAAAAGGATTATAGTAAATATTTTGAAACGGTCTTTACGGCACCTTCATTAAAAGATGCTAAAAAACGTGGGAAAGAAGAAGTTAAGTACCATAAAGACTTTAACATTGCAGAAGAGTTTGCAGGTATAGGCACAGGGCGTACTTTTTATATTCGTACGTATGGCTGCCAAATGAATGAGCACGATACGGAAGTTATGGCTGGGATTTTTATGCAGCTAGGTTATGCGCCTACCGATGTAATTGATGAGGCTGATGTCGTGCTACTGAATACGTGTGCCATTCGTGAAAATGCGGAAAACAAAGTATTTGGAGAGCTTGGCTTCCTACTAAAATATAAACGTAAAAATCCAGAAATGCTGATCGGAGTTTGTGGCTGTATGTCACAGGAAGAATCCGTTGTAAATAAAATTTTAAGAAGTTATCCTCATGTCGATATGGTGTTTGGTACACATAATATTCACCGTTTACCGAACATTTTAAAAGAAGCATATATGTCTAAGGAAATGGTCATTGAGGTTTGGTCTAAAGAAGGCGATGTTCTTGAGAATCTGCCGAAAAAACGTCTTGGATCCATCAAAGCTTGGGTAAATATTATGTACGGCTGTGATAAATTCTGTACGTATTGTATCGTACCTTATACGCGTGGTAAGGAGCGTAGTCGCCGTCCAGAGGAAATTATTGCTGAAGTTCGTGAACTAGCGGCTGCGGGCTATAAAGAAATTATGCTGCTGGGGCAAAATGTCAACGCTTACGGTAAGGATTTTGAGGATATTGAATATCGACTTGGTGATTTAATGGATGAATTACGAAAAATTGATATTCCACGAATTCGTTTTACAACGAGTCATCCACGTGACTTCGATGATCATTTAATCGAAGTTCTTGCAAAACGTGGTAACTTAGTTGAACATATTCATTTACCAGTACAATCTGGTTCAAATGATGTGCTAAAAATTATGGCGCGAAAGTATACACGTGAGCATTTCCTTGGATTAGTAGCGAAAATTAAAGCGGCTATTCCGGAAGTAACACTAACGACTGATATTATCGTAGGCTATCCTAATGAAACAGAAGAGCAATTTGAGGAGACATTATCCTTGTACCGTGAAGTAGGCTTTGAAATGGCCTTTACTTATATTTATTCTCCTCGTGAAGGTACACCTGCTGCCAAAATGGTGGATAATGTACCTGAAGAAGTGAAAAAAGAACGTCTTCACCGTTTAAATGAGGTTGTAGGGGAATACTCTCGCAAAGCATTAGAGGGCTTGAAGGGTGAAATTGTAGAAGTATTAGTCGAAGGTACAAGTAAAAAACGCGAGGATGTGTTAGCTGGCTATACTCGTAAAAATCGTCTTGTAAACTTTAAAGCGCCAGCAGAACTAATTGGTCAATTAGTGAAGGTAAAAATAGTTGAAGCTACTTCTTATTCACTAAGTGGTGAGTTCGTAGAAGTAATAAAAAATGAAAAGGTGGAAGCGTAAATGTCACAAGTATTATATACAAAAGATGATTTAATCAAGAAGTCACACGAAATTGCGCATATGATTGCCAATACGCCAGAAGTTGAATTTTTCAAAAAGGCAGAAGCGCAAATTAATGAAAACCAACAAGTACGTGAGCGTATTGCAAGTCTAAAAAGCCTACAAAAGCAAGCTGTTAACTTCCAACACTTAGGAAAAGAAAAAGCGCTTAAATTAATTGAAGATAAAATCGAAAAAATCGAAGAAGAAATCAACGCGATCCCAGTGGTTCAACAATTTAAAGAATCTCAAGGTGATGTAAATGATTTATTGCAATTAGTTTCGAACACAATTGCTAACAATGTTACAAATGAAATTGTTCGCTCAACTGGTGGAGATGTACTTCGTGGAGAAACTGGCTCATACGTAGCCAATACAACACCGGGCAGCTGCTCATAAACATAATAGAAGTAATAGCTCGAATGATGTCATTCGAGCTTTTTTTATGTGTACTTCTTCAAAACTCGTGGAAATTGGCGCAATTCAGACAACATAGTATGAAAAAAGTCAGTAATTCGATTCTATAAAAATATATGTTCACCCAATAGGCGCTACCTGCATATGATGGAGTGAAAAGAGTCGAAGGAGGAATTGCGCTGAAACGTTTACGACAAATCGTGACGAGAGCAGTAGTTGCCAAAGGGAAGAAGAGAACGGAAGAACGTGTAACATTAAGTCCATCAAATAAGCCGACGAGTATTCTCGGTTGCTGGGTCATCAATCATACTTGCTCCGCGAAAAAAGTCGGTAAATTTGTAGAAGTATCAGGGAAATTTGATGTCAATGTATGGTATGCCTATAGTAGTCATTCGAAAACAGCAGTGTTTTCTGAAACGGTGCACTATAAAGACAAAGTGAAGCTTTCTTTTAGAGAAGGCGAAGTGAGTGCTGGTGATGATGTTCGTGTACGTGTCATTCAAGAGCCAAACTGCATAGAGGCAATCATCTCTCCATGTGGTACGAAGTTTGAAATCGTAGTAGAACGTGAAGTAGTTGTAGAGGTAATGGGAGAAACGACGATTTGCATTAGTGTACATCCACTAGATTTCGAAGAGGAATGGAACTTTGATGAGAGTTCATCCTCGTCTTCATCTAGCTCCAGTTCCAGCTCATCGTCTAGCTCAAGTGAAGAAGGCAGGTATGTTTTAGAGTCCTCATCGTTTCCTGATGAAAGATCAAGATAATACTAAAGATTTTATACATGCGAAGCGCTAGCATCTTAAAAAAGGTGAATTAAGCGTTTCGCATGTATCTTTTGTTATAATAAAAATATCTATATGGATAGAGCGAGGGAATTTTTAAAATGACAACATATACACCAATGATGCAACAGTATTTGCAGGTAAAGGAAGATTACAAGGATGCCTTTTTATTTTTTAGATTAGGCGATTTTTACGAGATGTTTTTTGAGGACGCTATTAATGCCTCTCAACTTTTAGAAATTACATTAACGAGCCGAGATGCGGGTGCAAAAGAGCGTATTCCAATGTGTGGCGTTCCGCATCATTCGGCAAGAAATTATATTGAAACTCTTGTGCAAAAGGGCTATAAGGTTGCAATTTGTGAGCAAACAGAAGATCCAAAGCAAGCAAAGGGTGTAGTGAAGCGTGAAGTCGTACAGCTTATTACACCAGGTACGATCATGGAAGGTAAGTCGCTCGATGGTAAAACCAATCATTTTATTGGTGCTGCGGAGCAATTCGACGATACGACATATGGCTACGCTTATTTAGACTTATCTACAGGTGAAGCAGTAGCCTCCCTGATTGAGGGCGACAGTAAAGCACTTTTATTGCAAATGCAGGCATATGGTATTCGTGAATTAATTGTAACGGAAAGTTTGCAACTTCTATTGGCAGAGCATGCAGTAAACGCGGGTATCGTCCTTTCTATTGAAACAGATGGAATGACGTTGGATAAAGCTGGACATTATTTAGATGCGGTGCCAAATGATTTACAGATGGCTTGCCTTCGTTTGCTAGCTTATATCGATAAAACACAAATGCGTTCATTATCACATATTCAAGCATTTACCTACAATGAAATGAAAAATTATTTACGTATTGATTCTAGCTCTAAGCGTAATTTAGAGCTTATTCAATCAATTCGCGGAGGCGATCAAAAGGGCACACTCTTATGGTTGTTAGATGACACAGTGACAGCAATGGGGGGACGAAAGTTAAAGCAATGGTTACACCAACCACTTGCTTCACATTCTGCCATTGAAGCTAGACTAGCAACCGTCACTGATTTATTGGAGGAGTATTTTGTAAGAACGGAGCTACAAGCCTCTTTAAAACAAGTATATGATTTAGAGCGTGTAGCTGGGCGTGTAGCTTTTGGTAATGTTGGAGGACGTGATTTAGCACAGCTACGTGATTCATTACGTCAAGTACCTACCATTCAGCAGCAATTACTTAGTACCAATAAAGAAACGTTGCAAAAGCTAGGCGCTGCACTTGATACGTGTGCGGATGTAGAGGCGCTATTAGCTCGTGCTATTACAGACAATCCGCCAATTACGATTAAAGAGGGTGACGTCATTCGAGATGGCTATGATGAGCGCTTAGATGAACTACGTTATGCTTCTCGTAATGGGAAGGATTGGATTGCACAGCTAGAGCAAGAGGAACGGATAAAAACAGGCATTAAAAACTTAAAAATCGGTTACAATCGAATTTTCGGCTACTATATTGAAATTACGAAATCTAATATCCATTTAGCTGATTTAACACGCTATGAACGTAAACAAACGTTGGCAAATGCCGAGCGTTATATTACACAAGAGCTTAAAGAAAAAGAAGCATTAATTTTAAATGCTGAGGAAGAAAGTTTAACGTTAGAGTATAACTTATTTGTGGCAATACGTGATGAATTAAAGGAATTTATTCCACGTGTCCAAGCTTTGGCGGCAAGCATTAGTGAGCTAGATGTGCTATTAAGCTTTGCAAGTGTTTCAGAGAAATATCGTTTTACAAAGCCTGAGTTTCATGGTGGACGTTCGTTAGAAATTATTGAAGGGCGCCATCCGGTTGTAGAGAAAATGCTCAATAAGCAAATGTATGTACCAAACGATTGTGTACTTGAGGAAAATAACAATATGATGCTTATTACTGGTCCGAATATGTCCGGTAAAAGTACGTATATGCGTCAGGTTGCACTAATTGTTGTCATGGCACAAATGGGCTGTTATGTGCCTGCAGAAAAAGCTAAATTACCAATTACAGATCAGATCTTTACACGCATCGGTGCAGCAGATGATTTAGCTGCGGGACAATCAACATTTATGGTGGAGATGTTAGAATCTCAGCACGCGATTACACATGCTACAAAAAATAGTTTAATGCTGTTTGACGAAATTGGTCGTGGGACATCTACTTATGATGGCATGAGTCTTGCTCAATCCATGATGGAATACATCCATGACAAAATTGGAGCAAACACTCTATTTTCAACTCACTATCATGAATTGACGGCACTTGAAAAGGAGCTTCCTCGACTGCAAAATGTACACGTATCTGCTACTGAAAAAAATGGCACGGTTGTCTTTTTGCATAAGGTGAAAAAAGGAGCTGCCGATAAATCTTACGGAATTCATGTAGCACAGCTTGCACAATTGCCAGAGGAAATTTTAACAAGAGCACAAGTGCTACTTGAAAACTTCGAGGCTGGAAATGAAGCTGGAAACGAAGTAGCCGTGGTACAAGAAGTAGTTGAAAAGCCAGTGCAAATGTCACTATTTACGGAGGAAGAACCAGTCTCTCCAGCAGAGACAGAGGTGCTTAAAAACCTAGAAAAAGTAAATATTCTAGGTACTTCACCAATGCAAGCGATGAATATTTTATACGAACTACAGCAGCAACTAGTAAACGCAAAAAAGTAAAGGAGTGATGCGCTATGGGAAAAATACAAATTATGGACGAGTGGCTGTCCAATAAAATCGCGGCAGGGGAAGTAGTTGAAAGACCAGCCTCTGTAGTTAAGGAGCTTGTTGAAAACGCCATTGATGCAGGAAGTACGTCCATTGATGTTTTTTTACTAGAAGCGGGCCTCACTTCAATTCAAGTCATTGATAATGGTAGTGGTATGGATGAAGAGGATGCATTAATATCATACTCTCGCCATGCGACAAGTAAAATTCATCAGGAGCATGATTTATTTCGAATTCGTACACTTGGCTTCCGTGGTGAGGCATTAGCTTCCATTGCATCGGTGTCAAAAATGACACTCATTACATCTAATGGTGAATCGGGAACGTATTTAGAGCTTGAGGGTGGGCATGTTGCTACTCATAAACCTGGCCCTTTGCGCAAGGGAACAGATATTACAGTAGCACAGCTATTTTTCAATACACCTGCTCGATTAAAATATATGAAAACAATACAGACCGAGCTTGGACATACAATTGATCTGATGAACCGTCTTGCACTCGGAAATCCACAAATTGCGTTTAGATTATTGCATAACGGTCAGCAATTGTTACAAACAAATGGACGAGGTGACGTACAGCAAGTGTTAGCTGCCATTTACGGTGTGCATAATGCTAAGAAAATGGTGGCATTCAATGGAGAGTCATATGATTATAAAATTTCTGGCTTCGTATCACTACCTGAGGTAACTCGTGCTTCGAAAAACTATATGTCGTTGTTTGTGAATGGTCGCTGGGTGAAGCATTATTTAGTACAAAAAGCGATTGTAGATGCCTATCATACGTATTTGCCCATTGAACGTTTTCCAATTGTAGCGCTTTATATAGAGGGAGATCCTTATTTAACAGATGTCAATGTTCATCCTGCCAAGCATCAAGTACGTTTAAGTAAAGAGCCTGAGCTTCTAAAGTTAATTGAGGAAACAATACGAGAGAAAATCCGCCATGTTATTCGAGTACCGCTAATGGAAAAGAAGGAGAAAGTGGTAAAGCCTGCGACGGAGCAGTTAAATATATGGAAACCAGCACCAAAGCTTGATGTGGAGAAAATGAATGCTATTGTAGAAAAGCTCTATGATGTGCAAACTGTTCAGGAGTCGAACGCATTAGAGCCTATAGTGCCAGAACCTAAATCTGTTCCTGCTGATATTGAAGATAGCTGGCAACCGACAACGATGATGGAAGTAATTCCTCCTGAAGAAGTGAAGCTAGAGGAGCCGGTGGAAATTCTAGAGGATGAGCCAGCTAAAGAACCATTCCCTGCGCTTGAAGTGGTAGGGCAAATTCACGGCACATATATTGTTGCACAAATGGAGGATGGCTTTTATTTAATTGATCAACACGCTGCTCAGGAGCGTATTAAATATGAATTTTTCCGTGAAAAGGTCGGTCAGGTGAACCCAAATGAGCGTCAGGCTTTATTGCTTCCATTGACCTTCCATTATGCTGCTGACGAGGCTCTTATATTAAGAGAAAATAGACAGGAGTTAGAAGCTGTTGGCGTATTTTTAGAGGAATTTGGACAGGCTTCATTTGTCGTGAGAGAGCATCCTAGTTGGTTCCCTAAGGGGGAAGAACAAGAAATTATTGAGGACTTAATTGAACAGGTGCTGACAACTAAAAAGGCGGACGTCAAAAAATTACGTGAGGCGGCAGCAATTATGATGAGCTGTAAAAAGTCGATAAAGGCCAATCATTATTTAACGAAAGAACAAATGGACACTTTATTGCAAGATTTACGTAATGCAGACAATCCATTTACATGCCCACATGGACGTCCAGTACTTATTCATTTTACAACTTATGAAGTGGAAAAAATGTTTAAACGGGTAATGTAGTTGTAATGCCTAACAATTTATTATAAGAATAATCAAGAGCAACATGAACAGTCCATGCTGCATAAAAGGAAATTTAGAACATAATAAAAATGAAGTTAAAGTTTCTATGCATAAAGTTATTGCTAGTTATACAGGCTGGCATACGCAATAGAGGTTAAACGTATTTTCAAATTAGAGCTAATGGGGGAGAAAGGTTATGTTTTCATTTGAGCATCGTCCTAAGATTATGCAGTTTTTAGAGCAATATAGCTTTGACGTTTTAGTCATTGGTGGCGGCATCACTGGTGCTGGCATTGCACTTGATGCAGCATCTAGAGGGTTATCAGTCGCTGTGATTGAGAAGCAGGATTTTTCTGCTGGCACATCAAGCCGTTCAACAAAGCTTATTCATGGTGGACTTCGTTATTTAAAGCAACTTGATGTAGGCGTAGTAGCGGAGGTTGGGCGTGAGCGTGAAATTGTTTATGACAATGCTGTTCACGTGACAACGCCTGAAAAAATGCTACTACCTTTATATAAAAAGGGCTCACTTGGACCATTTACAACATCAATGGCATTGAAGGTATATGATCGATTAGCGGGTGTCAAAAAGCATGAACGTAGAACAATGTTAAATGCTCAGGAAACGGCAGCGCTCGAACCTTTACTCAATCGAGATGAGCTTATTGGTGGTGGCTATTACGTTGAATACCGTACAGATGATGCCCGTCTGACGATTGAAGTGCTGAAAAAAGCTGTGGAATATGGAGCGCTTTGTTTAAATTATGCGGAGATGACAGAATTTTTATATGAGAAGAAAAAGCTTGTCGGGGCACAAGTGAAGGATCATATTACAGGGAAAACGATTGAAGTACATGCCGCGCAAATCGTCAATGCTACTGGACCTTGGGTAGATGAGGTCCGCCAAAAGGATAAAGTAGTAGACAAAAAGCAATTACGTCTCACAAAAGGGGTTCATATTGTCCTTGATCAAAAGGATTTTCCATTACGACAAGCAGTGTACTTTGATATAGTGGATGGGCGTATGGCCTTTGCAATTCCACGTGATGGTAAAGCCTATGTAGGGACAACAGATACAGTTTACGAGGGAGACCCTGTACATCCTGTCGCTACCCAAGAGGACGTTGATTATTTAATTGCTGCTGCAAAAACTGTCTTTCCAACTGCAAATATTTCAAGAGATACGATTGAATCGTCGTGGGCAGGTGTGCGTCCACTTATTTTTGAAAAAGGGAAGGATCCATCCGAAATTTCACGCAAAGATGAGATATGGACGGCTCCGAGTGGACTAATGACGATTGCGGGTGGCAAACTAACGGGCTACCGTCAAATGGCAGAAACAATCGTTGATAAAATTGTGAAAACCCATAAATATAAGCACGCAAGTCCATGTGTAACACGTGAGTTATCACTTTCTGGTGCAAAAGGCATTAATGCCATCAATTTCACTGATTATAGTACTTATAAAGCTAAAGAGGGCGTTCAGTATGGTCTAAATTATGATGAAGCCAAACAGCTTGTACAAAAATATGGCACGAATGTTGATGCTTTATATAACCAGGTAAAATATTTGCATGAATATGGAAGTACGATGCCCCTGGCCCTACATGCAATGCTACTTTATGGCATAGAAGCGGAAATGGTATACACACCAAGTGATTTCTTTATCCGTCGAACAGGCTTATTATACTTCGATATTGATGCGGTAAAACTTTATAAACAGCAGGTCATTCAAGTTATGCAACACCATTTTAACTATACAGAGTCACAAAGAAATACTTATGTCGCTCAACTTGAGCAAGCAATTTTAGATGCAACAAATTTTGCGGAGGAAGGAGTGTAGGCAATGCGTTATATTGAAATGTCAGATGGCCATTTTCTGTTTACTCGAACATTAAAGCCAACCAAGCCATGTATTGGTCATATTCATATTCTACATGGTATGGCGGAACATAGTGGACGTTATGTTAAATTTGCAAATAGCCTAAATGAAGCTGGCTATGCAGTGACAATGCATGATCATCGTGGGCATGGAGAAACAGCAGCCTATAATGGCACACTAGGTTTTTTTGCTGAAGAAAATGGTTTTGATCGCGTCGTAGAGGATGCATATGAAGTAGTAACATTATTGCATGAACAATTTACAGATGTACCTTTGATTTTATTTGGCCATAGTATGGGATCGTTCATTACTAGAAGATATATTCAATTGTACAGCGATCAAGTGGATAATGTGATTCTTTGTGGAACAGGAAATGTTACAGCATTGCATACGATGGGGAATTTAGTTTCAAAAGTATTGGCCAAACAGCTTGGTAAAGAGACGGAGAGCAAGTTGTTAAATAAGCTGAGCTTTGGTAGCTTTAATAAACAGTTCCCAAATTCGAAGACTGCGTATGACTGGTTATGTTCAACAGAGGACGAGGTGCAAAAATATATAGATGATCCGTATTGCGGCTTTATTCCAACAAATCAATTTTTTGTGGATTTAACTACAGGTTTTATGTCATTAAATCGTAAAACAGAGATAGCAAAAATAAAGAAAGACTTACCTATATTATTGATAAGTGGTAGTAAGGATCCAGTAGGAGAACAAGGCCAAGGTGTGTACGCTGTTGCACAACAATTTGCAGCAGCGGGCATACAGGATGTGACGGTTTACTTATTTGAGGATAAGCGCCATGAAATCCTAAACGAGGACAATCAAGAGGCAGTCTATCAAGTTTTATTACGGTGGTTAGAAAAATATGATACAAGATAAAATACAGCAGGCAGAGGTCGTAGCAATCGTAGGGCCTACTGCTTCTGGTAAAACGGCACTAAGTATTGAGTTAGCAAAAAAATATAATGGCGAAATCATCAATGGTGACTCCATGCAAATCTATCGAGGCTTAGATATTGGTACAGCGAAAATTACTGAAGAAGAGATGGAGGGTGTACCCCATCATTTACTAAGCTTCAAAGAGCCCACAGAGTCCTTTTCAGTAGCAGACTATCAAAAATTAGTGCGAGCTAAAATTGTAGAAATTCAAGCGAGTGGTAAGCTACCGATTATTGTAGGGGGCTCAGGTTTATATGTGCAGGCAGTACTTTATGACTTTCAATTTACAGAGGAGCAGGTAGATGTGGCGGCGCGAAAAGCCTATTATGCAGAACTAGAGAAATTAGGTCCAGAGGCAATGCATGCTAAGCTTAAAAAATTTGATCCACAAACAGCAGAGACGATTCATCCAAATAATACTCGCCGTGTTATACGAGCGTTAGAGATGATTGAACTTAGTGGCGTTTCAAAGGCATCCGAAGCACACAATCGTGGAGAAGTTCCACTCTACAATCATGTGATTATAGGGCTTGGGCAAAATATGTCACGTGAAGTGCTCTATGATCGTATTAACCTTCGTGTCGATATAATGATGGAAAAAGGGCTTTTAGAAGAAGTAAAAGGCTTATGGCAGCAAAATATTCGAGGTGTACAGTCAATCCAAGCAATCGGCTACAAGGAATTATATGATTACC
Organism: Lysinibacillus sp. NPDC093190; assembly: GCF_050280425.1. NCBI lineage: Bacteria > Bacillati > Bacillota > Bacilli > Caryophanales > Bacillaceae > Lysinibacillus > Lysinibacillus sp. NPDC093190. The sequence goes on from NZ_JBNNVG010000001.1 coordinate 344,661, forward strand.
TGGATGAAAAATGTTCTTTAGAAGAAGCCATTGACAGTTTAAAGCAAAATTCTCGCCGCTATGCGAAAAGACAACTAACATACTTCCGAAATAAAATGGATGTATATTTTGTTAATAATGACGAAAAACTTTAATCAATTTCTAAAAATTACTAATTGCCAAATTGGTAGAACATGCTACTATAGGAATGAAGAGGTAGAAAGAGAGTATAGGGAGGCATTTTGATGAAATCAATTAACTTGCAAGATACATTCTTAAACCATCTACGTAAAAACAATGTTTTTGTAACTGTGTTTTTATTAAACGGATTTCAGTTGAAAGGAACTGTGAAATCCTATGATAATTTTACAGTATTATTACTAGATGCTGAAAACAAGCAACATCTTATTTACAAACACGCTATTTCTACATTTGTTCCAACAAAGCAAGTAGATTTTTTAGAGACAGACGAATAGAAACATTAGAGTAAAACAGTTAGTGTTCATGACACTAGCTGTTTTTTTGCCTTCAGGCTATAATGTAAGAGGAAATCGACATATTGGAGGACTACACAGATGAAAACTATGGATACAACAGAAATATTAGAACTATTAGATGCGAACGAAGACCTATACATTATTGATGTTCGAGAAGATGATGAAGTAGCACAAGGCATGATCCCTGGTGCTCAGCACATTGCTCTTGGAACAATCCCTGAACGCTTAGAGGAATTAGATGCTTCTAAGCCATACATTATCGTTTGTAAGGCAGGCGGTCGTTCAGCAAATGCTTGTGCATACCTTGAAGCGCAAGGCTTTGACGTAACAAACCTTGAAGGCGGCATGCTTGCTTATGATGGAGAGTTAGAATTTAAATAATGACATACTTTAAAGAGAAAGAGCCTATTAATATTTGCTCTTTCTTTTTTCTTGTTCTTATTTTTTTAGAGAGTTCATGATAAGGCTAAAATTTTTTTCGAAATTATTGTATGGATTATCCTTTTTTTGCTCACGAATCTTTAGGTTATAACTGGCAAAGTTTAAACCGGCACCGTAAATTTGTAATGCGCCATTCGCTAGATCACCTTTCTGAAGAAGTTCAATACCTTCCTTTAAGAAGTTTTCGCTCTCATCAAAGTGACATTCAGTAATGTTTTTATCTCCACTGTGAAATAACTTTAGGTTTTCAATGATTTTATTCGCTGTATCTTCACTTATTGTAGCGTCTACATTGATTAATATTTGGTTTATCGGTTTTACTAGCCGAGCATATAGGCTATCATAATTTTCACATGTTTCAGCAATTGCGTTTCTTAGCTCTTTTGTGTCCATCGTCTCTTCGCCTACCTTTTTATTTTGTCCTACCTTACATTGTATTAACCTCCAAATTTATCTAGCATGCCAGTTTCAATAATTTTTATCGTTTTTGGTACTTATCAAAAGATAGCATCTAGCATTAATATTCTTGCGTATGAATATTTAGAAATATGTTACAATTGAATTCGTTAAGGAGGGATTAGTATGTATCGAACGATTGCACCCCCAACAATGTCTTTACAGTAGAATCTACTGTTTAGGCATTCAATAAAAGCTTGCTAATTCTCAATAGATTCTACTGTATATCGAACACTATATACATGTAGAAAGTAGGAATTAGAAATGAGCGGAAAACTATCTTTTATTTTATCAATGATTATTTTTGGCGCTGTCGGTGTTTTTGCAAAATACATTAAGTTGCCTTCAAGTGAAATTGCCTTTTGGATGAGTCTCATTGGCTCTTGTTTTTTACTGTTGATTTTCCTTTGTAAAAAAGAAAGGTTTACGAGAACAACTATTTTGCAAAATAAAAGGCCCTTAATGCTTTCAAGCTTTGCCTTATGCGGCAATTGGATTTTCCTTTTCCAAGCGTATAAGGAAACAACCATCGCAAATGCAGCGCTAAGTTACTATTTTGCTCCAGTATTAGTGATTTGTTTATCACCTATAGTTTTGAAAGAGAAAATAGTTGTAAGAAAAATTTTTTATGTTTGTGTGGCTCTAGTAGGGCTGTATTTTATCGTTCAAAGTCAAACTACCGAAACGAGCGAACATTATATCGGTATTGTATATGGGCTTATTGCAGCTTGTTTCTATACAATAGTTACATTCACCAATAAGTATATTCATGGATTAAAAGAGCCTGATAATACAATTATTCAACTTACTTTAGCAGCGTTATTCCTTGCTCTGTATCTTATTGGGACAAATGGGTTCCAAGTCATGCAAATCGATATAAAATCAATTAGTTTACTCATAGCACTGGGCATTGTCCATGCTGGAATCGGCTTCTACCTATTCTTTTTCGGAATGCGTCATCTAAAAGGGCAAAGTATAGCTATTTTAAGCTATATTGATCCACTGACATCATTAGTGATTTCGACGATGATTATAGGAGAGAAAATGGCGACCCTACAAATAATAGGAGCTATTCTATTACTCGGCGCAACATGTCTGAGTGAAATAGATAAAACAAAGCGTATATCACAGTAGTAACGAATAAGAAGTTCCTGAAAGCATTTGTGCATAGCAGAAGTTGCACTTTGCCTTTCTACTCTTAATTGACTTCGCTGTGGCAAAAATTGTAGCAGCAACTTAAATCGGAGCTTGTGGAACTGGTATAGTACTACTTTGTACAGCTTGTATTGATGGAGTTTTTATATTAGGTTCATCTAATATTGATAAAAACAAGAAGCCTTCGAATAAAAGGCTTCTTATTTTTTTCTTACTTTTTTAGGGGGCAGTCATGCTATAAAAATAATTTAAGAGACAAGGAACCAAATAAATTAAAATAGTACCTATAGCAAAAACAGATATCACTTTTATCAGTTCTTTTTTAATTTCTTTTTTCAAGATAACACCACCTATAACACTCAATTGTAGTTAACTTAAAAAGTACTTTACATGATATGTTCTACAAATTTATACTAACATCTATTTCTGAATATTCATTCTATTGCGTAAGTGTGAGTGCTTTTTTACTAGTGTAAACGTTATTACTAGTGAATTATTAGCAGTGTGAATTAGCCTTTCATAAGATGAAAAAATATAGTTAATTTGTTTATATTAATCCACTTAATTATATTATTGAAGCTATTAGAAAAACACTTATCTTCAAGACTCAAAATTTTCATACGTATCTGACTGAACTTTCAGTAATAACTGCTATAGCAGTTACTACTTTAGTATTTTGTGTTAAAGTTTTTAAATATGAATAGTTAAGCATATTTAAAAACTTTAAAATTCAACAAAGCTCGAAAATTTTAAATGTTGACACAAAAAACACTTTATCGTACATTTAAAATAATTGCATAAAAGCATTAGGTGCCCATTGCGGGAGAATAGGGAATAAAGTGAAAAGCTTTAGCGGTCCCACCACTGTAAAAGGGAGTTTCATAGAGAATGCCACTAGCATCGCTGGGAAGGTTCTATGAAATGTTGAAATTGAGCCAGGAGACCTGCCTATCTGCTTCGGTTATATAGACGATGGAAAAGTCTGTAGTTTATTTGTTATGGAATAAACTACAGGCTTTTTATTTTTTCTCTAAATCATTCTTCGAGTAACAAGGGCAAAAAAGAAAGGGGAAATTTTCATGCAATTATTACAACAGACGATTCAAAACATTCAAAGTGTTGACCACAAAATGATGGAGCAGGCAAGAGAACGCATAGATGCACTTTGCAAGCCTCCTGGAAGCTTGGGAAGACTAGAGACTCTTGCTGTGCAACTATCCGGAATTACAGGAGAACTATTTCCTGAGATTGATAATAAAGCGATTATTGTCTGTGCCGCAGATCATGGTGTTTGTGATGAAGGGGTGACATCTAATCCACAAAATGTGACGGTCTTTCAAACATTAAATTTTCCTAGAGGAGGGACTGGTGTCTGTGCTATCGCAAAAATCACAGATGCTAAAATTGTCACAGTGGATGTTGGCGTAAAAGAAGATATTCCACATGATGCTGGTGTCATCCTAAAAAAAATTAAATATGGAACGGACAATATGGCAAAAGGTCCTGCTATGTCAAGGGAAGAAGCCATTCAATCTATTGAAGTAGGGATTGAGGTAGCTACGGAAGAAATAAACAAGGGGATAAATGTACTCGGGACAGGTGAAATGGGTAACTAATCTGTTACGATAAATTTAAACAAAACTATACAAATCTGTATAGAAGCATAGATTTATAACAGAATACCCTTCGTATCAAGAGATTGGTGCGAACTCCACGTTAATTGCTTTTAACTCCTAAAGCCTTGTGACCAACGCGGAGCTGGAAACGGCAGACGTAACGGTGCGAAAGCAGAAAAAACAACAAGGATGGCATAAGCTGAAAAAAATTACTCAGTGTCCGTAAAGGATTATCGTGACAACGGAAAACGGTGGCGCTAAGTGCTTTGGCAATGGATGTTTAGCAGCGAACTCCTAAATCTCTAATGAGACAAGGAAGACGTTCAACGACTATCTCCTTGAGGGAGAGTAAAACCGCAAGCGAATGGCGGAAGAAAAATGTGGCTCTTATTTAGAAGATAAGATGAAGATATAGTCTGCGCTTATGTGAAAGCATAAGAGGTCTACTCATGAGAGAAAGACTGCATGAAGGGTTGCGCCTTCGTGTGAACAAGAAAAATATATACAAATATAAAAATGTTAACAACCTCTCTAAATAGGGTAATGTGATTTTACCATAGTGAAAGAGAGGTGGTACGCATGGAATTAATGTCCATTGGGAAATTTGCTAAACGTGTTGGTGTAAATGTTGTAACGCTAAGAAGAATGGAAACAAAGGGCGAGCTTATGCCTGCCCATGTATCTTCTAGTGGTACGAGATATTACTCGAAAACAAAACGCTGAAATCCGTAATTTATATAAGCGACTTAACGACATCCGAACAAATCATTTACATCAGTGTTCTAATGAGATTGTGAAAACCAAGCCATCTCGTATTGTAATGGAACATTTAAATGTAAAAGGTATGATGAAAAATAAACATCTGTCGAAGGCGGTAGCCGGGCAAAAGCTATATGAATTCAAACGGCAAATTCAATACAAATGTGAAAAATACGGAATTGAATTTGTTGAAGCCGACAGATGGTTTCCATCATCAAAAACTTGTTCTTGTTGTGGACAAATCAAATCCGATATGAAACTGAAAGACAGATTATATATCTGCTCCTGTATTAAAGTTGGATAGAGATTTGAACGCAAACATTAACTTAGCAAATTACTCAATCTAAGGAATTTAACTGACACTAAACCTTAGATGTGTACGCAACGATACTGCGGAATTTAAGCCTTTGGAGAGTCATACTAAATGGTAGTAGCTTCGGCGAAACCAGACTCGGGAAATAAGGAAGACACAAATACGAAAGTCGAAAGATATAAGTTGTGTCACAGTAGAGATGTCTACATTTTTTTAAGCAATGTATATGTTTTTCGTATCGGAATTGGTAATACAACACCGAGTGCTGCCATATTATCGGTTCTTCGCGAATGTCATCCGAATGAAGTGACAGGCTTCGGTGCAGGTGTTGGACCAGGGGGAATAGCACATAAAGTAGAAGTCATTCACAATGCTATTGCATTAAACAAACCAAATTGTCATGATGCTATTGATATTCTTGCAAAGGTAGGTGGGTTAGAAATAGGTGCTATGGCTGGAGTGATACTTGCTGCCGCTGCACATCGTAAACCTGTTGTTATTGATGGCTTTATTTCTACTATTGCTGCTCTTATTGCATACAAACTCGAACCAAAGGTAAAAGACTATGTCGTTCCTTCACATGCCTCTGAAGAACCAGGTGCAAAAATTGCCGCTGAAATGCTCGGAGTTGAACCGATGTTGCAGATGAATATGCGATTGGGCGAGGGCTCTGGTGCAGCTTTAGCCTTTCCTATTTTGGACGCAGCTTGCTCTATGATGAAAAACATGGCTACATTAGAGGAATCTATGTTGCTATTGAAAAAATAACTTTATTAATCTTCAGGTGCTTTTTGTCGCTGCCATGGATGCACGGTGTTTGTGATAAATAAGAAATTAAATTGAAAAAATTCAAAACAAGCCCAAATATCAGATTTGGGCTTGTTAAAATGCAGCGGTATAAGGAAACAAGCTATGCTCGATTCAACTTCCGCAACGGTAAACGCCATTTCTTCATATATGAAAGTACTCTAAGTACTATGATCACACCAAATAATACATATAAAAAGAGATCCCCTGAAAATAGTTGAAGTCCGATGATAAGCCCGGCTAGTGCTGCCCAAACACCATAGATTTCATCACGGAGGACTAATGGTTGTCGTCTAGCTAATAAATCGCGAATAATTCCACCACCTGACCCTGTTAAGACAGCAGCTACAATAACGGCACTAATAGGCATGTCGAGCTTCACAGCATAAAGGGCACCTTGAATGGCAAATGCCGATAATCCAATAGCATCAGTGAAATTGCCCCAGCGATGCCAATGCTGAATAAGCCGATGTGGAAATAAGAAAAAAATTGTGATGGCTGCAATGGCAATTTGGAACATCATATCCTGCCCCCACAGTGTAGTTACAGGTAAACCTATAAGTAGATTTCGTATAGCTCCACCACCAAAAGCAGTTACGATACCGAGTATATATACACCGAATAAATCGTATTCTTCCTCCATTGCAATTATTGCCCCGGAAATAGCAAAGGCGATTGTTCCGACGATACTAAAAACCTCCCAAGCCAACCCTTTCACCCCTTATGTGAATAAATCATTTCATGTTGTTGTAGATTACAACCTAGAAAACATTAAAGTTACCTTTTGTATCTAGAAGTTTTTGCCAAGAAAATCATCGACTTACGATTTGGAATTATCAAATATCTTATTATAGCAGAATTAAATAGATTAAGGTCGTCATTAAGTTTAGTGCCTAATGAAAATCAGAAACAAATGCAATTTTTGCAGGCAAGCTCACAAATTGTTAAGATAAGATTTGAACAAATGTGAAATGGAGAAGAACATAATGACTTTTACAATCAATTTATCAGAAGAAACACTAGCATTAGCTGCTAAAATAGAAGAAAAGGTACGCCCTTTTCATGCAAAGGTAGAAGACATGGCGTTCTTCAATCAACAAAAAGTGCTTGCTGCGTTCCGAAAGCATCAAGTAAGTGATTATCATCTGCACCCGTCTAATGGTTATGGTTATGATGATGAGGGGCGTGACAATCTAGAACGTGTTTATGCAGAGGTCTTTGGAGCGGAGGCTGCCATTGTACGTCCGCAAATTATTTCTGGTACACATGCAATCACACTTAGCTTATTCGGCGTGCTACGTCCTGGTGATGAATTACTTTATATTTCAGGTCAGCCGTATGATACATTGCAATCAATAGTCGATAGTGGCGACAAGGATACTGGTTCATTAAAAGATTATAAAATTGGTTATAGCCATGTGGATTTAATCGATAATCAAGAAATCGATTGGGAAGGTGTTGCAGCTGCAATTACACCAAACACAAAAATGATTGCTATCCAACGTTCGAAGGGCTATGCAACACGCCCATCCTTTACTATTTCACAAATTGCTGACATGTGTGCGAAAATCCGTGAATTAGCACCAAATGCAGTTATTTTCGTTGACAATTGCTACGGTGAATTTGTTGAGGCACAGGAACCGACAGAGGTTGGGGCTGATTTAATGGCAGGCTCACTCATTAAAAATCCTGGTGGAGGCTTAGCGAAAATTGGTGGTTATATTGCGGGGCGTGCAGATTTAGTGGAAAAATGTGCTTATCGTATGACATCGCCAGGTATTGGTGCTGAAGCAGGGGCAACATTAAATACGCTCGGTGATTTCTATCAAGGATTTTTCCTTGCACCACATGTTGTATCTCAAGCATTAAAAGGTGCCATTTTCACAGCTGCTATGCTAGGAGAAATTGGCATGAATACATCACCTAGCTATGATGCTAATCGTACAGATTTAATTCAATCGGTTTCTTTCCAAACTGCGGAACAAATGATTGCTTTTTGCCGTGAAATTCAAGCAAACTCACCAATTAATGCGCATTATGCACCAGAGCCGGCCTATATGCCTGGCTATGAGGATGATGTCATCATGGCAGCTGGAACATTCATTCAAGGTTCCAGTATTGAGCTTACAGCAGACGGTCCTATTCGTCCGCCATTTACAGCATTTATTCAAGGTGGGTTAACATACGAGCACGTAAAATTTGCAATTTGTAGTGCTGTTCAAAAAATCTAAAAATAGATAGCTAAAAAACTATTCAAAATTTCCAATTTGAATAGTTTTTTTATGGATGAAAAGTTGAAGATGACATTTGTTTAAATGTAGAAATGTATATAAGTTGATAGGACATCTGACGCCCCCAGGAAAGGGCCAAGTCAGAACGGAAATCAATCCCCGCGATAGGATGAAAATTTTATTTTTCTACAATTTTTCGTCAGTTCAAAAAAATATTTAAATGCATGTTAGGAAACCTTACATGAGTGGTTGACAGTGTGAATTTTTCGTTATATTATTAGCAGGTATTGGAGGGGACTTAAATGAGTCGTGAAATTAGACGAACTATGCCGTTATTATCTATGAATATCGTAATGCAATTGACCGAGCTTTCGGCACGTCAGATTCGTTATTATGAAGAACACCATTTAATAGAGCCGCACCGAACAGAAGGCAACCGTCGAATGTTTTCATTAAATGACGTCGATACACTGCTGGAAATTAAAGATTACTTGGAACATGGCATGAACATGGCAAAAATTAAAAAGCTGTTCGCTAAAAAGAGTGAACCTGTTTCAACAGATGAACCTAATTTAAGTGACTCAGAATTACGTCGCATCATGCGTGAGGAAATGCTTCAAGCGCAGCGCATGCAAAAATCATCCATCCGTCGTGGGGATTTATCTCGATTCTATTAATAAACGGCAACATCATTAATTACTTTATTAATAGGGTAGGGTAATGATAAAAAAGCTAGACAATTTATAGGAGTGTGGAAAACTGTGGGTAAATACACAAAAGAGGACATTAAACGTCTAATCGAGGAAAAAAACGTAAGCTTTATACGTCTACAATTTACGGATATTCTTGGCACAATCAAAAATGTTGAGATTCCTGTAAGCCAACTAGATAAAGCTCTAGAAAACAAAATGATGTTTGATGGCTCATCCATTGAAGGCTTCGTACGTATCGAAGAATCAGATATGTATTTATATCCTGACTTAGATACTTTCGTAGTGTTCCCTTGGACTTCTGAAAAAGGGAAAGTAGCACGTTTCATCTGTGATGTATACACTGCTAAAGGCGAGCCATTTGCTGGTGACCCACGAAATAACTTAAAACGTATCCTTAAAAAAATGGAAGAAATGGGCTTCACAAGCTTCAATTTAGGGCCTGAGCCAGAATTCTTCTTATTTAAGTTAGATGCAAAAGGTGAACCGACATTAGAAGTAAATGACCACGGTGGTTACTTCGACTTAGCACCAACTGATCTTGGCGAAAACTGCCGTCGTGATATCGTATTAGAGCTAGAAGAAATGGGCTTTGAAATTGAAGCATCTCACCATGAGGTAGCTCCTGGACAACACGAAATTGACTTTAAATATGCAGACGCAATCACAGCTTGTGACAATATTCAAACGTTCAAATTAGTTGTTAAAACAATTGCTCGTAAACACGGTCTACATGCTACATTTATGCCAAAACCATTATTCGGTGAAGCTGGCTCTGGTATGCACTTCAACGTGTCGTTATTTAAAGGTAAAGAGAATGCATTCTACGATGAATCTACTGAAATAGGTCTTTCTGACACAGCAATGCAATTCATGGCAGGTGTCCTTGCTCACGTTCAAGGCTTCACAGCTGTGACAAACCCAACAGTTAACTCTTATAAACGTCTTGTACCGGGTTATGAAGCGCCATGTTATGTAGCATGGTCAGCTCAAAATCGTTCACCACTTATCCGTATCCCATCAGCACGTGGTCTGTCAACTCGTGTAGAAGTACGTTCTGTGGATCCATCTGCTAATCCATATTTAGCAATGGCTGTTATTTTAGAAGCTGGTCTTGAAGGTATTCGCCGTAACTTAACACCTCCAGCTGCTATTAACCGTAACATCTACGTGATGTCTGATGAAGAGCGTAAAGCGAATGGTATCGCAAACTTACCACCAGCACTTGACGATGCTTTAGCATTACTTGCTCAAGACGAAGTAGCGCAAGCAGCTTTAGGTGAGCATATCTATGCTAACTTTAAAGAGGCAAAAGAAATAGAGTTTGACATGTATCGTACAACAGTACACCAATGGGAGCGCGACCAATATTTAAAAATGTACTAAAAATATGAACCGAGTACCTAGTAAAGGTGCTCGGTTTTTCTTGTGCAATTAAGCGTTTAATAGTAAATGATAGAAATTAGGCATTTTCATAAGAAAGTGCTTTTAAAATAAAAAATAGTAGCGATGAGGCATTTTTAACCTCATCGCATATTTTTTAATAGCCCATATGATGATGACCCATATGATGATCCATAGGATGGCACATATGATGGCCCATATGATGATGGCCCATGTGATGGTGATGGTGTCCCATATGGTGGTGCGGCATATGGCAAGGCTCAGGTGGCATCTCGCAAAGTGTATGAGTTTCGCAACAATCTTCCACTACACATTCAGTGCAAGGGAAATGATATTGATGATCAATCATATGTTTATTAACTGTTGTTACATGTGTTGGTTGTACATGAGGTACGACCGTATGGATGTAATTAGTGCGTACATATTCCTCAGGTGGACAAAAATGTGGTTGTTCAAATTGAGTTGGGCACATTTGTGGCGGACAACAATGTGGACCTCTTGCATGGTGATGATGATGCATACGTCTATGCATGGTAAAACCTCCTATTTTGATAAGTTGTGGTTCATAATTAACATATGAGATGAAAGACAGTATGGTCTATTTGTATGCCTATTAAGGGTTGGTTAAATCTCTTAGGCAATCAAAATAGGTATGATTAACATTTCAGCCACTGTAAAATGGAGCTTTGTTGAAGGGTAATGATACAAAGAAGAAATGCGAATAATTAGAAGAGAATTATCACAATAACAAATTTTTTTGGATTGAATAAAAATTCATTTTGTTGTAGAATTAACCGATGTATTGTTGGTTTACGATATTTTTATAGCTATGACTTAATGAATAGAAATTTTGCATTGGCGGATGTTAATTATAAAAAAGTATGTTTGGCATTCCTTTATTACTTTTTAGAGGGATGTTTTTTTATTTTATCCGTATTCCATTTTTATCTCGCATTAACGGACCGTAATGAAAAATACTCCCGCCTCGAAATTCAGCGAAAGTAAAAAAGTTAGGTGGGAGATTAACGGCTCGTAAATGCCTAATTGGTAAAGACTTGCATCACGCAGGCCTAAGCACAAAGCCGATTCTGGACGCAATTATGCCGAGCCATAATTGATCAGTCTATAACTAACAAGCTTGATGTATAGAACTTCGAAAACATAGAGAAATGAGGCTTTAAATTGTGAAAAAATATCCTTCTTCTACATACTTTTTCTTCATAATTCCGTCTCTTATTGGTGTCCTATTATTTATGACACCAGTCTTAACGGAAGATGGATGGAAAGTTCCAATAGCTATTTTAGCAAATTTATTAGCAGGCTTAGTTGCTCCTATTATTAGTTATTTTACTATAATCATGTTTGCGATTTCGGCAATTGGATCACTCATTGCCAAATTTATTCCGCGAAATAATACAAAAGAGCCTAGCATATTATATACATTATTTTATGTAAATTGGTTTTGGACAATTATAAGAGTTATCGGCTTAGTATTTGCCTTAATGGTTGTCTTTGATTTTGGACCATCGGCGATTAATAATGAAAATACTGGTGGATTATTAATGAACCCAGACAGTGGTTTAGTAACATTTTTATTTACGATTTTCTTATTTGCAGGTCTACTACTACCATTTTTAACAAATTTCGGTTTGCTTGAATTTTTCGGAACGATGATGGTAAAAATCATGCGTCCACTCTTTAAAAGCCCGGGTCGTTCATCGGTTGATGCACTTACTTCGTGGGTTGGGGATGGAACAATTGGTGTTCTTATGACGAGTAAGCAATATGAAATGGGGAACTACACGAAAAAAGAGTCTGCCATTATTGCAACGAGCTTCTCTGTAGTATCCATCACATTCTGTATCGTAGTATTAGATACAGTGCATTTGTCACGCTATTTTATTCCATATTACTTAACGGTTGTCCTTTGTGGTCTTGTGTTAGCGATAGTAATGCCACGAATTTTCCCGCTTGCTAACAAAGAAGATACTTATATAGACGGTACACCAGCAGATTTATCACGTGAGGAATTACCAGAGGGTTATAATTCTGTGTCACATGGCTTAGAAAATGCTTTAGCCGTTGCGCATGCAAATCGTGACCCACGTCAATTTTTGAAAGATGGATTTAGAAATGTTTTGGATTTATGGGTTGGTGTAGCACCGGTTGTAATGGCATTTGGTACGGTTGCTTTAATGCTTGCTGAATTCACGAATATTTTTGCATTTTTAGGAAAGCCGTTTGAACCTATTTTAACAGTGCTTGGTTTACCAGAAGCAGCTGAGGCAGCACAAACGATGGTTGTTGGCTTTGCTGACATGTTCCTACCTTCAATTTTAGGAGCAGGAATTGAAGCTGACACTACACGATTTGTAATTGCTGTCGTTTCTGTGACACAGCTTATTTATATGTCTGAAGTCGGTGGACTTATTTTGGGTACAAAGATTCCACTAAAATTTTTTGATCTAGTTGTTATTTTCTTAATACGTACGGTTATTTCATTACCAATCGCAGCATTAGTTGCACACATACTCTTTTAGACTAAAAAGGCAATTGTTCGAATTTACTAACGCGAACAATTGCTTTTTTCTTTATCTAAATTGCGTCTTAAAAAGAATAAAGAGAACAGAATACAACTTGACACATAATTTCAATGAGTTGGGAAAAACTACACTTAAAGTGATACTGAGGTGATAAAATGGACAGAATTTTTTCTCTCTGCTTAAGTTCCTATTTGTTATTTTCTCAACCAAGTGATGCCTATATAAATGATTCGCTCAGTCCTTATGAAGAAATTTATCCTGAAATAGGCTATAAAACGGTTGAAGCAGCTGCCTCCGATTTTGAACGGCACTTTTATCAAGGACTAAAGCTACCACTTCGAGTACCGCCTATTAGTTTTACACATCATTTTGGTCGGTTTAATGATCTTGATGGTGACATGAACGATTTTTTTGAAGTTACATTTATTAATAATCAACTTCCTGAGCATCATTATAAAATAACGGTTCGACCTATTCAGTTTAAGTACCCATCTAAAAAGGAAAGTATAGTAAAGACATTCGAATTGAAAAACGGAACGACTTCAATTTATATGGAAATATCAGGTTTCAATGTACTTGCTTTTGAAAGAGAAGATTGGCAATATATGCTATGGATTGACAAGAGGGTTTCAAATAAGGTGACACCTGACGTTTTAGTCGACATTGCCAATTCTATTGACTATACAACGCAAGAGGATGAACATGGATAATAAAAAATGCCAAGACCTTTAATGTGGGCTTGGCATCATTTTCTTTTTGAAAGTATTCCGAATCGCCTCTAGAATTATGCTGCATTGACAGAAGCATTTCGAATCGCCATTGTTATGATAAAGTAGAGTAATGCACTAAAAACTAATAAACTACTTAAAAGAGTAAAGGTAGATATATTTGATAGTAGGTCAAATAAAGAAGAATACCACTTGAAAATGATTGTAACAATTGAAATTAAGACTAGTAACCCTATAAAACTGTAACCACCAAGAGTTCCTAAGCGATAAAAGACAACATTCAGCAAAAGGCCGGCTGTTAGGAAGAAAAGCAGTAAAATAGTATCCAATGCCATCGTTTGTAAAAATGATGGGGAATTATTAAAAAATAAAATAGGATGAATAATGAATATGTTAGAAACGAAAGTAATTATTTTTTGTGTACAACCAATTATGAAGGCACCTACTAAGCTCCAACAGATGAAAAAGAGCCCCACATTGAACATAAATTGCAAGCGACATAAACCAAGCCTTAAAAAATAAGACAAGGTTTTATTTAGTAACTTTGCTGACATGACACTGGAAAAGATGTAAACAGGTATAGAAATCATGATGGAAAAAGAATAAATATGCAGTTCAAAAAAAGTATCTATGAAAAGCGAAAATAGAACAATTGAAAATAAAACACCAAAAAGTTATAATTTGTTTTTTATAGCTTTGAAATAATACATACAAACTACCTTTTACTGTATTCATTTAATAGCCCTCGCTTTCTGCTGTTTACTTAAATACACCAACATATCTTGTAGTGAAACACGTTCAAGCATAATATTCTGTCCTTCAATGGATTGGCCATCAGTGAAGACAATTGCAGTTAGCTCCTGCATAAACGTATGCTTATAAATACTCTTTAGACCATTAATTGCTTGCTCAACTTCAGAAGGACTACCTTTTACTGCAACAATATGCTCATGCCATTCCTCCGCTGTTTTCTGAAGCAGTAATTGTCCTTCGTGTAAAATAAGTATTTCTTCAAATAGCTCACTTGCCTCATCAATTAAATGTGTAGACAAAATAAAAAGTCTTGGATTTTCGGTTTGTTGTTCAATCAATAAATCATAAAAAGTATTTCGGCCGGCTACATCAAGTCCAATATAAGGTTCATCAAAGATCGTAATTTCTGCATGGCTCGCAAAGCCTGTGATAATGCCTAACGCAGACACCATTCCTTTTGATAAACTGCGAACCTTATCTTTTGGATTTAGAGCAAAAACTTCTAGTAGCTCCATTGCAAGATTCTCATCCCATTTAGGATAAAAGAAGCTATTCGCCTTTAACGTTTGTGCAATAGTCATTTCCTCTTGGAAATTCCCACTCTCTGCAACAAAACAAATATCACGTAGAGTTAAAGGTACATTAAATACATTTTCTCCATTGACAGTGATGTTCCCGTTAGTTGTAGCAATAAGCCCTGATAATAAATTTAAGAATGTTGTTTTACCAGCGCCATTATGGCCCAAAAATCCAATAATTTTAGGTCCTTCAATTGTAAAAGTTATATTTTTTAAAGCTTCCTTATGTTTATATGATTTACTAACATTTTTCACTTCAATTTTCATAGGTTAACTCCTTTGAAACATATTTTGTAATTCTTCATCCGAAATACCTAATCTTATTGCTTCTTTTTTCAATGGCTCAATATGTTGCTTGAAAAAATTTTCCTTACGCTCCGCAATTAATATCTCACGAGCGTCAGTACTAACAAACATGCCGACGCCGCGTTTTTTATAAATTACGCCTTTGTCCACTAATTCGTTCACGCCCTTTCCAGCTGTTGCAGGATTAATTTGATATTCCTTTGCAAATTCATTTGTGGATGGAATGCGATCTTCGGGTTGTAGGTGTCCATCTAAAATTCCATCCTCTATTCGTTCGCGAATTTGTTGGAAAATGGGCTTTTCATTGTTTAAAGAGTGAATCACAATCCACCTCCTTGTGTTGATTGGTTAATTACTTATGTAACTAACCATATAACGTGAGGATATTTTTGTCAATGCCATATTATGAAAAAATTAGTTGACGGAATGCATTCATTAAGTTAATATAACTAGCGAATAAGAAAGAGGTTCATAGCGCATACCCTCTATAAAAAACTATGGATGACGTCATTTACGCCATATCCCAAAAATGCGGATATGGCGATTTTTTTATTAGGTTTAATGCGTAATGGACTTCTCACAACTTGAGGAGGCATTATTATGGCAGGAAGAAATGAAGAACAAGGCTTGCAGGATTTAACACTCCTTGGCAACCAAAATACAAAATATTTATTTGAATACTCACCAGAGATACTTGAAGCGGTCGATAATTTACATACGAAAAACGATTTTTTCGTGAAGTTTAATTGCCCGGAATTCACGAGTCTATGTCCAATGACAGGGCAGCCTGACTTTGCGACAATGTATATTTCTTTTATTCCAGATAAAAAGCTAGTAGAGAGTAAATCTTTAAAGCTCTATTTATTTAGCTTCCGTAATCACGGGGACTTTCATGAGGATTGTGTCAACATCATCATGAATGATTTAATTAAGCTGATCGAGCCACGCTATATTGAAGTATGGGGCAAGTTTACACCGCGTGGAGGCTTGTCCATTGATCCTTGGTGTAATTATGGTCGCTCAGGCACGAAATATGAAAAAATGGCAGAGCATCGTTTGATGAACCATGATATGTATCCCGAAAAGGTGGATAATCGCTGATGCTTTACTATTTAAATGGATTGTTTGTTGGCTTTTTAATTTTAGCCAATGTTTTAGCTGTTAAAGTGTTTAGTATAGGTGAATGGATTATACTTCCAGCTGCTGCGATTTTAATTATTTTCACGTATCCTCTTATTGATGTAATTTGTGAGGTATATGGCAAGGAAGCGGGTGGTCGCACGGTAAGAACAGGGCTTATGGCACAAGTGTTTGCAGCATGCTTTATTTCGATTGCCATTGCACTACCACCTGCACAAGCCTTTGTTCATCAGCAGGAGTTTGAGACAATTCTCGGCGGCAGTATGCGTGTCATTATTGCAAGTCTTGTAGCCTATACGGTCAGTGTTAATTTGGATGTAGTGATATTTAATAAATTTAAGGAAAAGCATGGGAGCGGTAAGCTTTGGCTTCGAAACAATGCGTCTACGATGTTAAGCCAACTCATCGATACGGCATTATTTATTACGATAGCCTTTTATGGAATAATGCCAATTAAAGTTTTACTGACATTATTTATAACACAGTATTTGTTTAAATTTTTTGCGTCCATTATAGCAACACCACTTGTTTATGGGCTAGTTTTCGTTGCGCGAAAATTTGATAAACGTAAAGGTTTTGAACCATCTCATTACTGAGATGATTCAAAGTAATGAAAATCAGTGAAATAAAGTATGGCTCTTCGGCAAAACGAGAGGGTAATTTCCGCTCCGGCTGGGCGCTTTGTTGCTGTCGCTTCGCTTTCGCACAGATAAACCATTTGTTGCTGACGCTTCGCTTTCGCGCAGAGCAAAGCTTCCTGGGAGCGTCCGATGAGCCGCTTCGTTGTTGCTGACGCTTCGCTTTCGCACAGATAAACTATTTGTTGCTGACGCTTCGCTGCAGGATCTCATCTGTGACGCTGATCCCCAAGGAGTCGCCCAGTCTCACTCCAATCAACCACTTCGCATAGCATGTATTTTCTAACATGTCGCTCTAATTTATAGTGATAAATTGACACTACAGCACCAAATGTTTTTATGTGCGAAAATGGAGTGTTAATGTTAACGAAGCAATAACAATAACAATGTGGAGTAAGCACTCGACACTCCCTCACAGGACAGCAGGGAGTCTGAAACGGAAATTCCTCGCATTTAATACTTCGAGCCATCTCATTACTGAGATGGCTTTTTGATGTGTGCCTTGCCAATCAGATAAGCACTATAAGGCAAAAACGAAATGATTTTTATAATGAATATACAGACAATCAAGCTCGATAGAAATAGCGTAAGGACTTGAAGAAAGGTTGAAGGTATTTGTGCTGTATATGGGACTAGATATTCTTGAACAAGCCAATGAATCAAAAATATCCCGAATGAATATTGACTTACTAAATTAATGATTTTTAGCTGCGGCACAATTTGACCAAATGCTAAAATGCATAAAGTTATTGAAATGATCAGCAACATCATATCTAATCGTTTAGATGTGATTTCGGTGGCTCCTAAATAATAATTAATAGCTAATATGGAAGCCGAAAGAATAACGAAAACAAGCGTTGCGAATTTGTACTTAATAATATTTGAGGCAACCCATTGATAATACGTACCAATTAAATAAGCAATTACAAAGTAAGGAAGCCAGCCGACGAATAGTAAACGAACTAGATTAGCGTTCTCTATAATAAAATCAACATTCAGATTTACGAGAGTCCTATATAAAATACCGAGTGTAAACAACATGGGGGTTAGCCACACACTTGATAGCTGATATTTTTTTATGATAAAGAACAGGATGTATAACTGAAAGATTGTCACGACAAACCACCCTGAAAAATCTCCTAAGATAATATGACGATACAGCGCATCCCAAAAGCTTTCATCATAATGAAGTGTTGCGTTTGTCGTATACAAAATACCTGCTACTACAAATGGAATATAAACAAATTGAAAACGACGCCATAAAAATTTAGGAGGCAGCTCAGCTTGATAGCGTTTTGCTAAAATTATAATAGACAATAAAATAAAAGTTGGCGTCGCGAAACATAAAAGTAATCTGAAAAATTGATAGTACGGATTTTCAATGTAACCATTCATAGTTTCCGTATTCGTTGTAGCGTGTAATAACACAATCGATAAGCAGGCAATCGCCCTCAAAACATTCCACTCATACACCATTTCAATCACCCACATTTACGCAAGATTGAAGGCATCCATCAACAAGATGCACCCTAACTATTTATATGAGTAAAGCATTCTTAGTAAAACACATGGATATATAGATTTAAAAATTATTAATAACTCGATGGAAGAGATGTCACATAATTTTTTTGCGGAAGTTGATGGAACTCTCCAACGCGAATATAAGAATCCCTCTTATTCCACGTTTATAGCTCCATTTTTGCATATGTGCCATGTTACGGCGGAGCATATACTGTGGATAAGAAGGGGGGAGGTGAGTATTTATGAAAATTAACTGGATGATCCGTTTTCAGCATAAACCATTTTTATTTGCGCTATTTTCGTTGATTTTGTTACTGGCACAGCAAGTAGCAACTATTTTTGGCTATGATTTAACGAGTGCAATGAGTGAGCAGGCAACGCACATCTTAAATACCGTATTATCAATTTTCGTTTTAATGGGGGTTGTAGTAGATCCAACTACACGGGGAACCAGTGATAGTCAACGTGCTTTAATGTATCGAAGACCTAGATAAAGTTTAGGTAAAAATAAATTAAAAGTGTAATTTTACAATTAGGATAAATATGTTATACTGTTAAAAAATTGATAAAGTGGGGAGGATGATTGAATGTCGCTTGAAATGGAGCGGAGGGTTGCCAAGCTCGAACAGGATATGATGGATTTACGCCAGGAATTAGAGGGCTTAAAGCGTCAGGAATCTGTTGAAAAAACAAGTACATCGAGCCCTAGAAAATCTATTATTGAACAATCTACGCCAAAACCAGCGCAAAACCTAAAGCCAAATTCAAACTTGAAACCAAAGCCAAAAACAATGCTAGCTCCAGAAAAAAAGATGGAGCAACAGCGAACGTTGGAAGAGCGTATTATGTGGGTACTTCCAAAATTATTTATGGTAATTTTAGTGATGGGGGTACTTTGGGGTCTTAAGCTCGTGAGTGATTATGGCTATTTATCGAATGAGGTTAAAATCATCCTCGCCTACGGATTATCGCTTGCCTTAGCTGCAATAGCTTATGTGTTGGAGCATAAAAAAATAGGATCATCAGCCATCACAATTTCTTTATACGGTGGGGCATTTATTGTTGGAATATTAACAACAGCTGCTAGTGCGATATTGTATGAAATAATAGGTTTAACGATGGCACTTGTTATTGCCATTGTTTATATCGGCTACGGTATTGCTATTAGCTATTTAAAGAAAAACGAAGTACTAACAGTATTTGTGGCGTTTACCTCATTATTACTACCTTATTTACTAGAATATATGGATTTTAGTCCTATAATTATTTTAATCTATGTGGTTGTCCTATTTACGATGCTACAATTTGTCATTCATCAACACAAGCAGAAATTGGCTCTCTATATAGCAACCTTTTTCTCGGAGCTAGCTGTCAGCATTATAGCGTTTATGAACGATGACAATCGAGTTGTTTTTGCAATAGGTTTCCTAGTTGTTTTAACTATTTTTTACACGAGTTGGTGCCGTTTATATAATGCAGAGTCTAAACTGAAATATATTCATGTCGGACTCCAATTTAGCCTAGGAGCCTTTAGTTTATTGCTCTTGAACTTCATCATTAGTCCAATTGAATATAGCGAAGCACTACTACTCATATTAGTTTGCTTGTTTGCAGCTTTAGCGGGTTATGGCTATAAGCAAAAATGGCAGGAGGCATTTGATAGTGCCGTAACACTCGCATTTATTACACTATGTAATACGCTACTAGTTATGAATTTCCTGGAGAAAGTGGATCATTTGCTCATCCCGTTCATTATCTTTGCGGGCGTAATGATGAGTTTACGATTACGAGTTAGTATGATGAAAGTTGTCAGCTCATTTTCATTTATGATTACACTCGCTTTAAGCTTTATAATTCATGAGCCAACACCATTCTTCAGCATAGACCATGTTAGCTTGATTATGCCGGGAATATATCTCCTAATTATTTATCTGTATGCAAGACGTCCAAAAGAGACACAGACTGCATTTGAAAAGGTAATGAAGGAACTATATGTGATTGATTTTTTAGCAGTAATAACGACTGGTTATTTCTTAGCTTATATCGGAAAGCTGGATGGAACGTACTTTGCAGGTGCTGGTAATATTCCACATCTAATGTATATGATCCTCGCTTTACTTTTCGTGGGATCACTTTTAGTACCAACAAAATACAAAGGGCGCGCATTAACGCCAGTCCTTAGTGTATTTTTCATTCTCTTCACAATAATGCTTGAAATAATTCCGTACAATATGCAAGGTGTTGAGTGGTTAAATATAGTAACAAGAATCGTATATATTGCTGTTATCGTAGCAATGATGGTCGATTTACTGATGAAGGGACGCGTTTATCAAAGCTATCAAGAGCAAATAGAGAAACTTCTTGATCCAATTGTAAGTGCAGGTGTGGTGCTTACGATGATATCTGTTTGGGGTCTCATATCCCAGCTTTCCTACAACAGTTTGCTTGATTGGAAGCTAAGCATTGCCTTCTCAACGATTACATTATTCTTGACAGCAAGTATCTCGCTTTGGCTTAGCAACGTGCGCAACTTACGAACATTACGCATAACAGGTTTTATCATCTTAGTTATTGCGTTTATTAAGCTTATATTCTTTGATTTGTCCGCACTAGATTTATTAATACGAGCTGTCCTGTTTATTACAATTGGTGGGATTGGGTTGCTGTTGTCAGGTAGGTTGTTGAGGAAATGAAAAATTATTTAGACACTAAGTATGTTTTCACAAAAAACGTTTACCTTAATTTGAGGTAAACGTTTTTTTACATCGTATTGCTTTTTATTGTAATTTAAACGTAGTTCACTTTACATATTATTAGGGATGGAAAATTTTGAAAAATATATATTCATATGAAGAAGTGGTCTTGTAAATATTGTTTATATATGGAATAGTGTAATTATCATAAAATAGTATTTAATTAAATAACTAGGAAACTTTAGTTACTATAAGCACTGTTATTATAGTGTTTAAGACTAATAGACTTTTATTGATATCTTATATCAATAAAAGTCTTATCGGCAGAAGGAGGGCGGAAATGAAGCGTAAAAATAGAGAATTATTTAACAGTCAAGGGGGATTCTCTTTAATTGAGGTTATTGCTTCTTTAGTTATAATAACTATCATCTTATTATCCTTTTTTGGCTTACTCATTCAATCGAATAAAACAGGAAAAAGCTCTGAACAAATTATTGATGCAACCTATTTAGCGCAAAAGGAAATGGAGAAAATGTATAACTACTTCAAATCCACCAAAATCGAAACTTGGGAATCTGATTTTCCATACGAAAAGGATGAAGAGAAATCGAGCGGTAATACCACTCAGTATAAAGTGACACCCGTTAATGCTAAAAATAAGGAAATCATAATGAAAGCTGAAGATATGTCGCCTGATAAAACAGTTAGGATTACTATCGAAGTCTATGATTCAAGAGGGAAGATATTAAAAGCAAAAGTGCAAAATATCTTTAACTTATAAGGAAAGAGGTGGTGCGTATGTCTAAATTTCATAATGAGAGAGGCGTTACCTTACTAGAAGTTTTGGCTGTTACCATAATAGTTACGCTCGTTTCTATTGTTCTAATGTCGATCTTAACGAATGGCATGAATACTAGCGATAAACAAATGAAATCGAGTGTACAATTATCTGATGCAACCTATATTTTGAAAGTTGTCACTAAAGATACTCGTAAATCTACAGAAATTATTACGAAAGACTTTGATGATTGTACAGAATATATATTAATAAATAATCAAAATAATCAAAAATATAACTACGTATTTCATCGGAATAATCAGACAATTGAAAAGGATGATGAAATAATTGCAGTGAATGTACTTGATTTTAAAATTAAAGATAAACGGAGTCATATAATTATTGATATTACAACGCCAAATAATAAGCCCTTTTCATCAACTATATATTTCAGAGGAGGTAGCTAGATGTTTAAATATCTAAAACAAGAAAATGGGTATTCGTTACTTTTAGTAATTTTGGCAATGGCTTTACTATCAGTTCTTGGAATTATGCTTTTAACACTTACTGCAAATTCATTAAAGATTTCTACTAGTGAGCGAGATGACCAATCTGTATTTTACATTGCAGAAGGCGGGTTAAACAGTACAAAAAGCAAAGTAGAACAATTAGCTAAAAATACATACGATCAAAATAGAAAGGATTTCAATAAGCTACCTCTTGATAAAAGAAAGCCGGAAAAATTTAAGTTAGATTTTATTGATGCATTTGAAGGTAGCTTAAAAAAAATCTTTGAAGAGAATACTAAATCAACATATACTGCTACAGTCACTTTTGATGAACAATTTAAAGAAAAACCTATTGCGAATGTAACAATTGTTCAAGAAAATACAGAACCTTTGCAATATAAAATAACATCTGTTGGTTATATTGGAAAGAAAACAAGAACCGTAGTGCAAACAATTACATTTAATTTAGGAAGTGGAACGAAAACTGGCCCTACTTTTTCAAATGCCGCTGCTATCCACGCTATTGAAAACATCGAACTTGGGGGCGGAAAGTTTAATGGGGATGTTGTATCTGGAAGTGGAAATATTGATATTACACAAGATGAAACAAAAATTAATGGAAAAATTGGAACAACTTCAGATAAGTTTTCAAAACCAGACTGGATGAATATTACAAATGAGATTATAGGGAATGTTGCATTTCCTGAAGATATATTACCAGCTTTCCCAGATAATCAATTTAATAATTTAAGCACAAGACCCTATACGAATTCAATACAAGTTACAATCGGTGGGGAGCAAAAACAACTCTCATTAGATAATAATTCAATTAAGATTGGTGGGGATAGAAAGATAAATGGTACCCCGAATTTCAGTGGTATTCTTCCGATTTCTCAGAATATGTACATAAAGACGCTTATGGTTGCTTCGAATAATACATTAACGATTGATGTTGGTAATTCAGACAAAAATTTATTTATAGATAACTTTAACTTCTCTCAAGGACATTTAAATATTATAGGAAGTGGTAAATTAACTTTGTATATAAAGAATGCTTTTGATTTAAAGGGGGATTCAAGTATGAATAATACAGGGGACATAGACCGATTAAGTGTATATTATGCAGGCACTTCGTCGATGAATTTTACTGGTGATACAAGAACAAAAGCCTCTATTTATGCTAAATCAGCCAATATAAAAATTGATGGTTCTGGTAGCGTACAAGGGAATATTTATACGGGTGGACCAAATATCACTATTGAAGGAGGGTCTTATAATCACAACTTATATATATATGCCCCAAACGCAAGAGTCATATTGGGGGGATCAGGAACAGTTATAGGAGGAATAATGGCTCATACAGTAAAGACTAGTGGAGATCCAGCTGTTACTTACAAACCGAAAACGATTGAAGATACAATATCAAATGGTGGCTTAATTTTTGAAGAAAATAACAATTTAACAATTTCTAATGGTATGCTTGAAGTAGACTAAATATCACGTATAAATAAACGCGCATTAAGCCTAACTGATTTTATCATCTTAATTATAGCTTTTAAAAAACTTATATTCTTCGATTTGTCGGGATGGTTCTTGAGGAAATAATAGAAAAGGGTTGTTTAAAATGATTGTGTGAAATCAGACTTTCTAAACAACCCTTATTTTAATAACGATTAATTGTCTCGGGTTTGTTCAATTCAGTAATAAATTCTTCTTCTTCATCACGTTTAAAGGATGTGTATTGAGATATTAAATTTTCGTCATAGGTTATTTTCAATCTGGAATTTCTTTTAGGTACTTCAACACCATTTGTAATAACGGTTTCTTTTTGGTTTTTAGAGCTTTCATAAGTATAGTTTTGACTATTACCACGTACTGCAGTTAGAATTGTTCGTCTTGCAGAAATTCCTCCATACAAGTTAATATTCGAGCCAACGCCATACATAATCATATTTTGTTTTGAATAGAAAAAGCCTTTAAGCATACTAGGTGTAGCACTATCAACAGAAATATTACTAATTGAAATGTCCCCTGTTGCGAAAATAAAGAGGGTGCTATTTGAATTTATTCCATTTAAAGTACTATCCTTAATATCAACGTTACCATTTACATATAGCATGGCATCGCTACGTAAATTAGTATTGTTTACAATGAAATCTCCATTAATAAAATAGGTGCCCGACAAATTTAAGGTTTTTCCACTTCCATTAATATTAAAATTTCCTCTATCGAGGGTTTTCTTGCATCCAAATACACCCCAAGTATTACATTCTTCTTTTTCTCCATGTATGAAAATTATATTGTCTCTATTAAATTTAGATGTTTCGTGATTTGTGTTCGAGACACTTAAGCCAGTAGGATAGTTTTTATTATAATTTTTATTTGTATACAAAGGTATAACTTTCTCTGTTATTTCAAGATTATCTCCAGGTAGGCTTTTTGTTACAAGTGATACATTTTTTGTTAAAAACAAACGATTCTGTAATTCGCTTTTTGTAGCAGGATTTGAAGGGGTGAATTTTATATATTTAGAACCGTTTAAATAGTTTGTATTGCCAGATATGTGTGTGGGATAATCAACAGTATTATTTACATAATATATATTTTTTTCTGATTCTCTCATAATTATTTTTGGGGTAACACTTTTAGAGTCTGGAATTATTCTAGGAAAAACGCTATCTGGCCATTGTGCAATATTATTTTTTAGCCAATGGGCTTTTTCAGAGATAATTAAATGACCATCTGTTTTAATATCTCCCTGAATTTCAACACCACCATGTAAATAAAGATTCCCCTCGTCATTCGTTGAAACAGCATAGCGTAATTGATCTGGAATTGCATCTGTACCGATAATAATCTGTGAATATGTAATATGCTCTTTACTATTTACTTTTCCAGTACTTTTAAATGTTACTAGGCGTTTATAACGATCCTTCTCTTCATTTGAAATTAGTTCTACTTTCTCGATGCAGATGTGTGTTTTATTATTATTCTCTGCAGGAATGTTAATCCCTTGCGAGCAACTTAATATTGGAGCGGTCAATGTGTTGACGAGGAAGGATTCAAATGCAGCCTTTCCCATTGGTCTGTCTTTAATCTCTTTTTCAAGAAGAGCTTGAATATCTTTAACGGCATAGTCGATTCCTTTATCTGATAAATCTTGTGCTTGTACTAGTTCTTCTCGGGTGTTGTTTTTTGTAATACCGCTTGACGTCAAAGTGATAAGACTCAAACCGAGTATAGTGAAAATGATGATGACTGCAAAAGTTACTAACAATGAATAGCCATTTTCATTTTGCCGGAAAATTTTCATATTACCATCTCCTTTATTTAAATTATTTTGAGCTTACAATAGGTTGAATCCGATTTTTAAATTCCATAGTTTTTGGCTGGTCAATACCTGAACGTTTTTTGATAACCTTAAGATTTAAATTGATTTCGTAAATTGAATCTGCTTTTACAGGATTACCTATAATTTCCGAATTATCCAAAATTTCTATGCCGCTGTTTTGAACTGCGTATTTCTCCTTTTTGAAATAAATGTATGTAGTGTTACCTTCAGTTTTAAATCCTATCGGTTCTAACGTATTTTGGCATTCGCTAGTAATTTTCCATACTCCATCATCGTCTTTTTGACATTTGGTAATATCATTGGTCACTTCAATATATTTATTGCTGATATTTCTTACAATATGACTTTGATTTGTGGTATAGAGAGTTTTAATAAATTTACTGACAATAATATCTGCTTCATCTCTAAGTATCGTTTCTTGTTGGACGTTTCGATTCGTTTCAAGCGTTTTCATAAGAATTGAAAAGATAAGCGTGGAGACGATTGCTAGAATAACAAGCGTTGCAAGTAATTCAATTAGTGTCAATCCATTGTGATTCTTAATGTATTTATTCAATTGAAACATATCCTTCCGAAGAGCCTTTTGTTTTTCCATTTGGAGAAGTTACTGTTACAACTACTTTTATAAGATTTAAATCTTTTTCAGTGAAGTTAGAATTTGCATATTTAGTAGAGTTTTGACTGGGGGTATATGTAATCGTGTATGTTTTGTCGTTTAATCCCATTGATTTGCTTTTGCCTATAAAATATTGATTTAAGTCGCTTGTGGCTATTTTGGGAAGTGGTTCGGATTTCAGTTTAGCTAATACAGCATCGGCTAAATTTACAGTGACTAATTTTTCGGTATTTACTGTGGCTGTTTTATTCGTAGATATAAATATTTGGGCAAAGGATAAGAGAATAATGGATATTAATACAAGTGATGCAACTACTTCGATTAAAGAAAATCCTCTCTGTGATTTTATCAACATAAAAAACTCACCTGCGATCTAATAGTTTTTTTTATCTAGAAAAGTTGATTTAATAAGCTTGATTCGGAAATGTATAGGTAAATATAACCTCATTATATAGGTTGTTTACCTTATTGACAATGCATTATTAATGATTTTAATTACATATTAATAATTTTTAGTTCATAAAATTTTAACTTTTTTTAGTTAAAAAGACTCATTAAATAATATCTAGTATGCTGTATGGTAAAAATATGAATAAAAAGTAATGGATAGATATGAGTAATTAGACATTTTATTTTTGGATATATTTGTAAAGGCGGTGAGGCTATGAAATTACATTTGAAGATAGGATCAATAGTAGCTGTTCTAATCATTTTATTAACAGTCTGGGTACCGAATTTAATTATTGAAAGAGCATTAGCTAAAGGTGATGAATCTACAATCGGTGGAATATCAGTAAAGGACTTAGAAGATGATGCTATTGAAAATGCTTTACGAGAGGCCATAAATACTTGGCAAGAGGCTCCTATCGATGTAGAAGGTGCTAAGGTTACGATTTCACTCGACCCTAAACTGTTTGTATTTGATGTAGAGAGTACGATGGCTGAATATCATAATTTAACGGACAAGTCTTGGCTTGCTTTCTGGAAGCAAAGACAAGTAGTACATATACCCTTACATGTGGTAGTTGACGAGCAAGTGAAGAAGCAGCTTGAAGCTACTGGTGTATGGGAAGTTGAAAAGACTTTACAGACGATTATTACCGAAGCTTCCAATTTAAAAAGTCACGAAGTCGCTGCAACAGTTGCAGATACTAATGTAATAGAATCGGAGCGTTTAGCTCTATCAATTGGGGAAATCCCTACAAATGCAATGGGTGTTGATAAATTAGCAAATACATTAAATGATGCTATTGTTTTACCGAATGAACCGTTTTCTTTTTTTAGAATGATAGAAGAAAAATATGAAGAATCAGATAGTGAAGCGATTAATTTCGTCGCCTCTATGCTTTATCATGTTGCTCTTCAAACCGAATATGAGATTTCAGAGAGACATTCCCAAGGAGAGAAGCCAAATTATTTACAACAAGGTTTGGATGCGAGGGTGAATCGTGCGTTAGATAAGGATTTGCAATTTATAAACCGTTCAGATCAACCGAATAAATTAAAATTCACGGTAGAAGGCGATTCTTTAAAAGTGGAATTACTAGCTCAAAAGAAAGAAAAAGAAATCTCAGTTCGCGTTAGTAAAGATAAAATAATTCAACCTAGAGTGATTACTCGTTATTCTAAAGATTTACCAATAGGTAGAGAAGAAGTTATTCAAAAAGGTCAAGAAGGTGTACGAGTCGAAGTGTATCGCTCGATTTCAGAAAATGGTAGTACTACGGATGAACTTGTTAGCCGTGACTATTATCCACCAGTTAATAAAATTATTGTGAAATCTTCAAGACAGCCCGTTGTTACTGAAAATAGTAGCGGAAACTCAGACTCGAGTGATCCCGACTTACAAATGGATTTAGATGGAGATGGATTACCAGATAAACAATCTGAAAATAAAAAATCTAGCAATGACACTAAAAAAACGAATAAAGATACATCTGCAAATACGAACACTTCAAAAGACCCAAATGACCCTGAACTTGTATACGGTTACTACGATAAAGGTGGGAATTTTATACAAACAAGCCCGTAAAGAGAGGAGCAAACGCGAATGGTCGTAAAAACTGGACGAAAGCGCTTAGGTGATTTACTTGTCGAATCTGGTGTTATTACAAATGTGCAATTAGAATTTGCTCTTACAAACAAAACAAAAGATGAGAAATTAGGCGATTTTCTTATAAAAGAAAATATTCTAACCGAGCAGCAGTTAATCGAAGTACTAGAGTTTCAGCTAGGAATCCCACACATTCATTTGAATCAATATTCTATCAGCCCGGATTTACTTCAGCTTGTTCCGGCTGAACTCGCTAAACGAACAAATATTATTCCAATCCGTCGTGAAAAAAATAAACTGTTTATCGCGATGGCTGACCCGATGGATTATTTTGCAATTGAAGAAGTACGTATGGCGACGGGCTGCCAAATCGAAACGAGTATTGCGGCTAAGGATGATTTATATCGTACGCTAACGAAATACTATGATTTGCAAGAATCTATGGAAGCTGCATTGCTCGATATAGGTGCCACAGTTGCTGAAACACAGGAGGAAATTGAACGAGAGGATTCTCCAATTGTTCGCCTAGTTAATCAGATCATTGCTAACGGAGTTGCCCAACGTGCGAGCGATATCCACTTTGACCCGCAGGAGACGGAGTTAAGGGTTCGTTATCGAGTGGATGGCGTTTTGAGAACAGAGCGTTCGTTACCGAAACATATGCAAAATATAGTATTAGCCCGTATTAAAATTATGGGGAATTTAAATATTACGGAAAATCGAATTCCTCAAGATGGACGCATTAAAACGAATGTTAATTTCAGGCCAGTAGATATTCGTCTTTCTACACTTCCAACTGTTTATGGAGAAAAAGTTGTAATGCGTATTTTAGACTTAAGTAGTGTTGCCAATTCCATTGACAAGCTTGGTTTTACAGAGCAAAACGAGGCCCTTTTCCGAAACATGATTGCCAATCCGAATGGGATTCTACTCATTACCGGCCCTACAGGATCAGGGAAATCATCAACATTATATGCTGCCTTAACTAACTTGAATGAAGAGGGTGTCAACATCATTACAGTTGAAGATCCAGTTGAATATCAACTCGATGGAATAAACCAAATTCAAGTGAAAGAAGAAGTAGGTTTAACATTTGCAACTGGATTACGTTCAATTTTGCGTCAAGACCCTGATATTGTGATGATAGGTGAAATTAGGGATTTTGAAACAGCTCAAATAGCAGTGCGAGCTTCATTAACAGGGCATTTAGTTTTAAGTACTTTACATACAAATAGTGCAGTTGAGTCGATTTCTCGACTACAGGATATGGGAATAGAACCGTTTTTATTATCCTCCTCACTAGTAGGAATTATGGCACAGCGCTTAGTACGACGAATTTGTCGAGATTGTGGAGAAGACTATACTTTTACCAACCATGAATTAGAAATAATGCGTAATAATGGCATTGAAGGTATTACACGTGGTAGACGCGGAAGAGGCTGCCCTTCGTGTAATCAAACAGGGTATCGCGGACGGATGGCTATTCATGAAATTTTACCAATCGACCGCAATATTAAAGAAATGATTTTAAGTCGAAGTAGCGATAGTGTGATCCGCGATTATATGAAACAAGAAGGCTATTACACATTACTAGTAGATGGGTTGTTAAAAGTAGTAGAAGGACTAACAACTACTTCAGAAGTATTGCGTGTAGCAAATGTAGATTAGGATGTGAATCGTTCATGACAACATGTAGAAATATTGATGAGCTATTAACGCGTGCATTTGAAGAAAAAGCGTCTGACCTTCATTTAACAAAGGGAATCCCGCCTGTTTATCGTATCCATGGACAACTAGAACATTATGGGAGTGAATTACTAACTTCCGAAGAATTACAGACTATGGTGAAAACTATTTTACCTGAGCATAAATTACAAGAATTTCACGATAAAGGGGAAACTGATTTCAACTATTCATTGCCCGGGAAATGTCGTTTTCGTGTAAATGCATATCATCAACGCAATGAAGTGACAATAGCTGCCCGTTTAATTGAAGCAAAAATTCCTTCCATTGAATCGTTAAATATGCCACAGGTACTGTATCAATTAGCAGAAAGACCACAGGGACTTATTTTAGTGACTGGTCCAACAGGTTCGGGTAAATCTACAACACTTGCTGCAATGATTGATCATATTAATGAAACTAAATCAAAGCATATTATCACGCTTGAGGACCCGATTGAATATTTACATGGACACAAAAAGTCAATTATCAATCAACGTGAAGTAGGGGTTGATACTCAGAGCTTTTCCAATGGTTTGCGTGCTGCTCTTCGTCAGGACCCCGACATTATTTTAGTAGGTGAGATGCGGGACTATGAAACGATTTCAACAGCCATTACAGCGGCTGAAACTGGCCATTTAGTGATGGCGACATTACATACAAGTAGTGCTCCGACTACGATTGATCGTATTATAGATGTTTTTCCACCACATCAGCAAGGACAAATTCGTGTACAACTAGCAAATGTTTTAGTAGGCATTATTTCACAGCGTTTATTTGTACGGAAGGATGCCAAGGGACGTATTGCTGCAACTGAAATATTAGTACAAGCACCATCTATTTCAAATTTAATTCGAAATGAAAAAGTTCACCAAATTCCTACTGTTATGCAGACGGGTAAAGCTTTAGGTATGCATACTTTGGAATCCTCTATGCAGCAGCTAATAGCAATGGGGAAAATCTCTTTGGAAGAAGCAAGGCCATATATGAATGCGGGGGATTATAATTGACCGTTTTTCGATATAGTGGACGCACAAAAACTGGTGCACACAAAAAAGGAATCATTGACGCGACTAACAAAAAAGTAGCACTTGAAAAATTAAGAGCACAAGGCATTAATGCCCGTGAGCTGGAAGAGTCTAAAAGCATTTTGCACAAAGACTTAAATATTGGCGGTAAAGTAAAGCACCAGGATTTCGTTATTTACTGTCGTCAATATGCAACACTAATCCGTGCTGGAGTTTCAATTGTAGAGGCAACTCATATTTTAAGTGGTCAAACGAAAAGTAAAGCATTGAAAAAAGCATTAGAACATGTGGAAGAGGATATACGCGGGGGGACAGCGTTTTCGGACGCAGCGGCCAAGCACCCAAAGGTTTTTCCTGTCATGTTTGTTAATATGATGCGCTCAGGTGAGGCAACAGGGAATATCGATGAGACTTTAGAGCGTTTAGCAGGGACACTGGAAAAACAATTCAAAATTAAGAAGAAAGTACAATCGGCATTGGCATATCCGGCTATTTTATCGGTATTGACAATCGCTGTAGGTATGTTTCTAATGATATTTATCGTTCCAACGTTTATGGCTACTTTTAAAGAAATGGACATAGAAATGCCAATCTTGACTGTCGTTGTTGTCAGTATTTCGGATTGGTTAATAGCATACTGGTATTTTGCAATTGGGATTCTCTTATTATCCATTTTTCTATTTAGATTTTTCTATAAAAATAATAAGCAATTTCATTACAATGTAAATTATGCATTATTGAGAATGCCTGTATTTGGTATTTTAATGCAAAAAAATGTAATTGCTCGTATGACTAGAACCTTATCTTCTCTGTTCAGTAGTTCAGTGCCAATTCTACAGGCACTAACAATTGTCGAAAAGGTTGTAGGGAATCCAGTTGTAGGAAAGGTTGTACTGGAGGCAAGAGATAACTTAGAAAAAGGCGGTACATTATCTGAGCCATTAGAAAAAAGTTGGCTATTCCCACCTTTAGTAACCCAAATGACTTCTATCGGGGAAAAAACAGGTTCTCTTGATTATATGCTTGAGAAGATAGCCGATTTCTATGAGGATGAGGTGGATCGCTCCGTTGATACATTAAAATCCCTCGTTGAACCATTGATGATATTAATTTTAGCAGGGGTTGTAGGTGTGATTGTCGCAGCAATTTTCCTACCAATGTTCGCATTATACGAAAATATGTAAGTTTGCTAACTTTAAAGGGGGTGGTATAGGGAAAAGTTGTCGTAACAATAGGTGTACTTGTGTTTTCGGACTAATCATAACAATTTTTAAGGAGGAACAGCGATGTTCAAAAAAATCTTAAACAAAAAACTATTAAAAAATCAAAAAGGTTTAACGCTGATTGAGCTATTAGCAGTAATCGTAATTCTAGCAATTATTGCGGCTATTGCAATTCCAGCGATTGGGAATATAATCGAAAATAGCCGTGTAAAAGGTGCTAAATCAGATGCGGCAAACTTAATAAGTGCAGCGAATATTTATTATACAGATAATACTGATCCTTCTTTAACCTTCACAGATAAGACATCTGATTTAGTGGACTATGTAAAAGATTTAGGTACTGTTCAAGAATTCACGGTAACTCGCGAAGGGAAGATTACAGTAACTTTAGGTAAAGCAGGCAACAAAGATTATAAAATTGATGCAACAACATTAAAAGAATTAGAAGTTGATAAACCTTATATTGAAAAAGGTAAGTTTCAATGGATTAAATAAACCCTCCCAACCCACTCAGAGGCGTAGTTTATCTGCGCTTCTGGTTGGGAAATGGATGGTTAATTATTAAAGCTTAAGTTCAGAAGGAGGCATCTTTTCACATGTTTACAAAAAAGAAAAAATCGCATGTGTCGATTGAAATAAAAGATTATATATTGCGTGCGATTGTGGCAAAAGGTGCTGATCCGTCGCAATGGAAAGGCTATGAAATGCCATTAGCACAGGGAATTGTTGAAGGATCTGTTATTCATGATGAAATGGAATTGTTTGATGTAATGAAAAATGATGTGGCAAAATGGGCTGGTAAAAAGCAAAATGCGCGTATTTTTGTACCGGATACTTCCGTTTTGTTGAAGAGCTTTGAGCATCCTGATGATATAGAGTGGAATGAATTAAAAGGTTATGTAGAGATGGAACTTGGTCATTCCATTCATCTTCCATTTCAAGAGCCTCTTATTGATGTGTATGACCCAAATCCTAGTGATGGACAGGCCATGCTATTTGCAGCACCTTCAGAAGAAGTGTCTAAAATGATTGGACTTTTACTCGATGCTACATTAGAACCACAAGCAGCTGATATTCGAGCATTGTGTAATATTCGTCTGTTAGAGTATTTGCAGTTAATAAAGGACAATCGAACTTATTTAATAGCGGATTGGTCCATCAATGAATTGTCGATAAGTATTTTTTCATTTGGTCAACTGGAGTTTTTACGATACCAATCATTTGATACGGATTTATCGGAATGGAAGCATGAAGAGATTGAAGAGTATCGTTTTTCTTATCATTCAGAAGTCGAAGATGATTATCGTATGATTCTTACCGATCAAATGCTTGAAATCGATCGTATTATGAATTTTTTTAAGTTTTCCTTACATAAAGGTGAGAAAAGTGTAGATGAGATTATCATTTTAGGAGATAATCCACTACTTCCTACCATTAAAGAGTTTTTAGAAAATAATTTTTCGACACCAATTATTATGTTAAATGATTCAGTTATTCAAAAATCATTCCCTCAATTTTCGGAGAAATTTGCAAGCTTAATTGGACTTGCATTAAAGGAGGTTAACTGATGGTACCAGAAATTAACCTCTTGCCGAATTTGGAAAAGAAGCATTCAACACCTACTTTTATATATGTAGTATTTATTATTCTTATTGGTATGATAGTGGGATATATGATTTTCTTGTTTTTCCAAGCAAAAAGTGATCTTACAAAATTAAGCGCGCAGGAAGTGGAGCTTTCATCGCAACGCGAACAACTTCAAATGGAGTTAGATGGTAAGCGAAATGCGAACCAAGGCTCATTGGAGCAATCCGTACAATTTGTGGAAAATGTATCCTATCCTGTGACACCTTTAATGGATGAAACACAAGTATTGTTACCAGAGCAAACATATTTAAGGAACTATGTATTTGGTGAGAAAAATGTTGAAATTACAGCTGATTTTGAAACGATGTCAGCTATATCATCTTATTTAGAAAAGCTAACTGCAAGCCCCTATTTCAATGATATACAGGTTGATACTATTTCTAATTTTGATGTTTCTATTGGAAACCAAGAGGAAAAAAGTGCAAAAAACAAGTTTAAGGAAGTACCACGTTATTCGGCAACTATTACATTAGGAATTGATTTTAAATTTCTTGCTGGAGGTAGAGAATCATGACAAGTAGTAAAAATTCAACGATTCTTATCTTAACAGCATTAATTGCAGCCATTTTATTTGCGCTATATTACTATATATTAACACCTCAATTAGAAGAAGTGGATGCGAAAGAAAGCTCGAATAACGCCCTTCAACAAGAAATATCTACTATTCAGGAGCAGATTGCTTTACTTGAAAAGAATGGCAAATCAAATAGTACAAGTAATTTAACATTGCGTAAAAAAGTACCTCAAACTCGAGCTATGGATGAAGTAATTCGAAATATTGAAGAGATTGAAGCGATGACGGGGACACGGGTAGAAGCTATGGACTTTAATAATTATGATTCCCTCGTAGCGGATTCTACTATTATAGATCCCAACTCGACAAATTCTGATGAACAAGTCGATACGCAGCAATCCGCAACTGAAGCGGATGAACAAACTGTTGCTAAGAATGATGAAACTCCTGAAGTGAAAGATAAAATACCAACTGCTACTTTTACTAAAGATTCCTTACCAAAGGAATTAAAACTAGTAACATTTGATATTGATGTTGTCGCAATGGATAATAAAGCAATGGTTGAGTTTATAAAAGAGATTGAAAAAATTGATCGTGTGATGAAAATTGATGCTATCGATTTCACATTAACGGGTGAAGAAGCGAAATTCAAGGAGGACGCTGATACAACCTTAAAAGCAACCATACAAGTAACGACGTTCTATTATGAAGGACAACAATAATCTAAATGGCGCGCATACTTAAATGTATGGGCGTCTATTAGTATAGGAGGACATAAAAATGGAAATTGCTTATACAATTACAGTTTTAATAGTTGGGCTCGTTCTAGGCTCATTTTTTAATGTAGTTGGCTTACGTGTGCCTTTGAAAGAGTCCATTGTGCGTCCACCCTCGCATTGCACTTCTTGTAAGAGACAGTTGACAGCTCTTGATTTGGTGCCTGTTTTGTCTTATGTATTTTTAGGTGGAAAATGTCGTGGCTGTGGGCAAAAAATTTCTTGGATTTATCCACTGATGGAACTTATAACAGGCGTATTATTTGCTTTTGCTTATTGGAAATTAGGCTTTAGTGCAGAATTTTTTGTAGCGCTATTATTAATTTCATTATTAGTGATTATTGTTGTATCGGATTTTGCGTATATGCTTATTCCAGATAAAGTGCTATTATTCTTTTTACCATTGGTAGTTTTTGGACGCGTGATATCTCCTTTGTCTCCGTGGTGGGACAGTATAGTGGGTGCTGTCGTAGGCTTTGGCATATTATATTGTATAGCTGTTCTATCAAGGGGTGGAATGGGTGGAGGCGATATTAAATTATTCTTTTTACTTGGTCTCGTACTCGGCACAATTTATGCAATTCTGACGCTATTTGTAGCAGCCGTGATTGGCATGATTGTTGGGATAGTTGTGTTAAAGGTACGCGGGCAGGGAAGAAAAACACCTATACCATTCGGACCGTCTATTGCTCTAGCAGCTATTATTATCTATTTCTATGGGAATGCGTTGATGGATTGGTACCTCGGGTTTTGGTAATTAATCAGTGGAGGGATCCTTCAATGATTAATAGTCTTCACCAAGCAGGCTTTTACAAGTAGTTAATGAGAGAATCTGGTAGATCATGGAGGGGATAAGATGAAACCAATTATCGGAATAACGGCTTTTGCGGAGGATGATTTGTCCTCAAGATTAAATGCCGCTTATAGTAAAAGTATAATTGAAGCTGGTGGTATTCCGCTTATAATTCCGCTCGGAGTGGAAAAGGATGTTGCGCAAATTTTATCGCTGACGGATGGATTATTACTATCGGGTGGCTATGATGTACATCCATTCCTCTTTGATGCAGAACCTACACCAAAATTAGGGAAGGTTCATCCTGAAAGAGATACAGTAGAGCTTGCATTAATTAACGCGGCCTATATTCGACAAATGCCGATTCTCGGAATTTGTCGAGGGCTTCAAATACTAAATGTTGCGTTTGGAGGCACAGTCTATCAGGATATTGAAAGCGAGTACCATAGTCGAAAATTAATAAAGCATGTGCAACAAGCGGCACGAGGCGTTACTACACATTATGTTAATCTAACACCTGATACATTATTAAAAACGATTATTGAGGAAGAAAAAATTGCTGTGAATTCATTTCACCATCAGGCAATAAATGTAGTAGCGGAAAAATTGGAAGTGGTAGCAAAATCAAGTGATGGTATCGTTGAAGCGGTAGTACACGAAGATTTACCATTTTGTCTAGCGGTACAGTGGCATCCTGAGGAGCTAGCTATTGCAGGAGATGAAGTATCAAAGAAACTATTTACTGCATTTGTAAAGGCAAGTTTGAAATTTAAGGTAGAGGCATAAAACTTTATTAGCATAGATTAAGGGTAAATGCTAAGTGTAAGAATCCATTTTAAAGTGGGTTCTTTTTTAGTGTATAAAATGGAACTCAAAAGATAAGAAAAAGAGGTATATGCTCCTCTGTGAACATAAAATCCTCTTTTTATATTTTAATATTGAGATACTTTTAATGTACACGACGATAAAGACCTACAACTTGCCCCAAAATAGAAACTTGGTCTACGATAATTGGCTCCATTGTTGAGTTTTCAGGTTGTAAACGGAAATGATTTTTTTCCTTGAAGAAACGCTTTACAGTTGCTTCATCCTCTTCAGTCATTGCTACGACAATATCACCATTATCAGCTGTTGCTTTTTGTTTAACAATAACTAAATCTCCGTCTAAAATACCAGCTTCAATCATTGATTCACCCATAATTTCTAGCATAAATAATTGATCTTCACTAGTACCATAAGTATCTGGTAGTGGGAAATATTCATCGATATTTTCAATAGCAGTTATAGGAGAACCTGCAGTAACCTTCCCAACAAGTGGGACATGTATAACATGTTGCTTTTGAATAGAATCCTCTGGCTCTAGTATTTCAATGGCACGTGGTTTAGTTGGATCGCGTCGAATCAAGCCTTTTTGCTCTAAACGAGACAAATGTCCATGAACTGTTGAGCTTGAAGCAAGTCCAACTGCTTCACCAATCTCACGTACAGAAGGTGGATACCCCTTTGCGCGCACTTCTTCTTTAATGAACTCTAATATGGCCTCTTGTCTTTTCGAAACTTTTTTCATGATTGCTCACCTCTTTTTTTCTAATCATTCTACTTATTAGTAGTATAACAGAATGCGAACACTTAAGCAAACATAGGTTCGAAAAGTGTTTGACAAAAACGTTTGTTCGTACTAATATGAGAACATATATTCCGAACAAACATTCTCGAAAAGGAGTTTTAAACATGAACTGGTTAAAGAAAAATCCACATATTACAACTTTATTAGGAGCTTGTCTACTTTTTGCAGCATACCTTTTTATAACAGACCCAGGCGATGTAACGTACACAGAAATTGAAATCGCACATGGTGATAGCTTATGGTCGTTAGCCGATCAATACCGTGGTAAAATGAAAACGGATGAATGGATTAAGCTTGTGAAAACAGAAAATGAATTATCGAACGTACAAATTATTGCAGGAAAATCTCTAGTGATTCCAGTAGTGGGTGACCAATCCAATCCTATAAATTCAATTGAAATTGCGAGAAATGTAAAATGATAACTAAACAACA
This sequence comes from Lysinibacillus sp. NPDC093190, assembly GCF_050280425.1. Taxonomy (NCBI): domain Bacteria; kingdom Bacillati; phylum Bacillota; class Bacilli; order Caryophanales; family Bacillaceae; genus Lysinibacillus; species Lysinibacillus sp. NPDC093190. The sequence goes on from NZ_JBNNVG010000001.1 coordinate 382,999, forward strand.
ATCGGCTGTTGTCTATTGCCGTGTGAGTACAGAAAAAGAGACACAAAGCTCCTCGTTAGAACGTCAGGAGGAGGAGTTAGTACGCTATGCTAAAGAACAGGGCTACGAAGTGAAGCGTGTTTTTAAGGATAAGCATAGCGGCTATGATGTGGAACGAGAAGGTTTACTAGAAATGCTCGATTTCATTAAAGAAAAAGAAATAGAAGCATTATTTGTGCAGGATGAAACACGCTTAGGACGGGGAAATGCTCGAATGGCAGTGTTGCATTTATTGCAGAAAACTGAAACCGATGTTTTTTCTATGCGAGACGAGGGACCTTTACAATTAAATGAAATGGATACGATGCTCCTAGAAATTTTAGCAATCGTTGAGGAGTACCAGCGCAGAATCCATAATGCTAAAATACGTCGTGGCATGCGTCGTGCCGTGGAAAACGGCTATCGCCCTGAAAACAATTTATCTAATCGAGGGAATCCAAACGGTCAAGAACGAAAAGATGTCCCTGTAGAAGAAATCGTCAAGCTCCGCAATCGAGGCTTCACCTTTGAGGAAATCGCTATGACTCTTAGAGGGCTAGGCTTTGATGTAAGCAAAGCTACTGTCCATAGGAGATATCGGGAACATCAAGAGGGAAACGAAATAAAATGATGTTTTAATCAGTGGGAGTTTGATTATCCCACTGATTTTTTTATTTTTATAGGCTCTAGATGAAGGTGAAGGACCGAGTAGTGACGGTAGAATGGCGAAAGTGATGGATAGAATAAATCCATCCATCCAATGTTGGATTGTGAATATAAAATAAGAGAAGTAGCAATATAATTTCTACCTCTCTTTCTCAATAATTCACTATAACGTTGGAAAAGATTTATCTCATCTATTACTGTTACATGCTTTCATATCAATTAGAGCTATTTCGTTATTCTCTGTACCATTTCATCAAAAGAGAGATGTAGGGCTTTAGCTTTACCCACAGTAATACCAAATTGTATAAAACCCCTACCTCTTGCAGTTATTATGTTACCATCTTGTACAACTAGATCTTCAGAGAAATAATTAAGATCGAAAAAGTCTAATTTTCTTATACCTTCTTGCGGCAATCCAACAGTATACTTTTTGGTTTTTAATACTCCAGCTTTCGCTAAAAGAGATGGAGAGCTTGAAATACTTGCAATAATTGCTCCTTGGCATTCGCAATACCAATAAAATCAATTAATTCTTGCTCATTTAATAGTAAAGCTATATCCATACTCCCTGGTAGCAACAAGCTATCGATTTCGTCAAGATTAACTTCACTTATTTGTGTATCGGCTATACAAGATAACCCTGATTCCCCTTTAATTTTTTCATTGTTTAACCCAACAGTAATAGTTGGCTTATCACCTTGCGTTAATATAGATAATGCTAACTCAATTCATATTCACTAAATTGGGGATACAATAATATAGCGGTCTTTTTCATATAATTCTCCCATCTATTTAACAACGAAGATTTAGAACTCGACATAGAGTATAGTGAAAGTATCTTATACCCATTCCTCTTCTAAGACTGCATAATAGTATTCATCCCACCAATCATCATTGTGTGGTATACATTTTTTAAAATAACCCTCACGTCTCATGCCGATTTTCTCCATCACTTTATAGGATGGGATATTTTCTGGCTGGCATGTAGCAATAATTCTATGCAGTTTCATTTCTTTAAATCCATAGTCCAGTACAGCTTTTGCTGCTTCTGAGGCGTAACCGTTATTGAAATAGTTCGGATTCAATACCCAGCCAATTTCGTACGTATGATCACCAAAATATTGATGGAAAACGATATGACCAATAACCATATTTTCGCTTAGTAAAATAATAGGGAAGTATTTTGCTTTTTCCCCGCTATTTTCTGAAACAAACTTTTTTGCTTGCTCCTCATTAAAAACGCCCTCCGGTATATACTTCATCACATTTGGATTTGAAGTATATTCATAGACAGCTTGCCAATCTTGAACCTCAAATTCTCTTATTAATAGTCTGTTCGTTTTGATAAACAATTTGCATTCCTCCAAGCATAAATTGATTGTTGTTTTGGAACCCTATAATTAGTTATACACTTGTAATTTCTCAAAGTCATGCAATTTGTGGTATTTATTTCAAAAATGTAAGGATACTAGAAAGGTTGGTATAACTGCATTTTAAGGGAATTCATGCTATACTTTGCATACCATATTCATTAAGATATGTACTGAAAGGTGTGTAATTATGTTATCAAAAGAAAAAATTAACCGAATCAATGAACTATCTGCTAAGTCTAAAAATGGTACTTTAACAGAGGCAGAAGCTAAAGAACGAACAGCGCTTCGTAAGGAATATCTAGATACATTTAGAGCAACGATGCGTGATACAATTGAAAACGTAAAAGTGGTAGATGCTGAAGGAAATGATGTAACACCAGAAAAAGTTAAACAAGCGAAAAAAAATAAATTTCTCAATTAATATGACACATTTCTATAAAGTATGTTATAAAACGTTAATAGTATAACAAAACCATTGTTTTCTGAAGCAATGTTGACTAAACTGTAAAAGAACAATATATAGGACGAGAAAGGATGTCACAAAATAATGACTCAACATGCGGATCAACTAGCGATTAATGCTATCCGAACTTTGTCAATCGATGCAATTGAAAAAGCAAACTCAGGTCACCCAGGTTTACCGATGGGGGCAGCGCCAATGGCTTATACGCTTTGGACAAAACAACTTCGCCATAATCCGGCGAATCCAAAATGGTTTAACCGCGATCGTTTTGTACTTTCTGCAGGTCACGGCTCTATGCTTTTATACAGCCTACTTCATCTTGGTGGCTACGGCTTACCAATGGAAGAAATTCAAAACTTCCGTCAATGGGATTCATTAACTCCAGGACATCCTGAATATGGTCATACTGTTGGGGTAGAGGCAACAACAGGTCCTCTAGGTCAAGGTATTGCTATGACAGTTGGTATGGCAATGGCTGAACGCCATTTAGCAGCTACTTACAATAAACCTGGACATGACATCGTTGATCACTATACATTTGCACTTTGTGGCGATGGCGATTTAATGGAAGGTGTCGCAGCTGAAGCTATCTCTTTAGCAGGTCACTTAAAACTTGAAAAGTTAATCGTTTTATACGATTCAAACGATATTTCTTTAGATGGTGATTTAGAAAAATCATTCTCAGAAAATGTCCAAAAGCGTTTTGAATCTTATGGCTGGAACTATTTAAAAGTTGCTGATGGTACTGATGTTGAAGCCATTAACGCAGCTATTGAAGAAGCTAAAAAATCAACTGGCAAGCCTACACTTATTGAAGTGAAAACTGTTATCGGTTTTGGTTCACCAAATAAATCAGGTAAAGCTGCTTCTCACGGTGCACCACTTGGTCAAGATGAGGTCGTTTTAACTAAAGCAGCTTATGAATGGGCGCACGAGCCATTCCAAATTCCTGCTGAAGCATATGATACATTCGCAGCAGCTGCTAAAGTTCAAGGGGCACAACCTGAAGAAGCTTGGAATGCTAAGTTTGAAGCATATAAGCAAGAGTTCCCAGAATTAGCAGCACAATTTGAAAACGCAATGAATGGTCAATTACCAGAGGATTTCGCTTCAGAATTACCAGTTTATGAAGCAGGTAAATCAGTAGCAACTCGTTCTTCTTCTGGAGATGCAATCAATGCCATTGCGAAGAAAACTCCATCATTCTTCGGTGGTTCAGCTGACCTTGCTGGCTCAAATAAAACAACGATGAAAGACGCTGGAGATTTCTCTGCAGACGATTATGCTGGCCGTAATATTTGGTTCGGCGTACGTGAGTTTGCAATGGGTGCTGCTATGAACGGTATGGCACTTCACGGTGGTGTTAACGTATTCGGTGGTACATTCTTCGTATTCTCTGACTATGTTCGTCCAGCTGTACGTCTTTCTGCATTAATGGGTCTTCCTGTTACTTATGTATTTACACATGACTCAATTGCTGTAGGGGAAGATGGTCCGACACATGAACCAATCGAACACCTTGCATCTTTACGTGCAATGCCAAATTTATCTGTTGTTCGCCCAGCTGATGCAAATGAATCAGCAGTTGCATGGGAGCTAGCAGTAGCATCTGAAAAAACACCAACTGTTTTAGTATTATCTCGTCAAAACTTACCTGTTCTTGACGCATCTATTGAAACAGTACGTGAAGGTGTTGCTAAAGGTGCTTATACAGTATCTCCTGCTACAAAAGAAGTGGCAGATGCCATTTTAATTGCAACAGGCTCTGAGGTTTCACTTGCAGTTGAAGCACAAAAAGCATTAAAAGCTGATGGCGTGGATGTGGCAGTTGTTTCAATGCCATCTATGGATCGCTTCGAAAAACAAGATGCAGCTTACAAAGAATCTGTTCTTCCAAAAGTTGTAACAAAACGTCTTGCAATCGAAATGGGCGCATCATTCGGCTGGCATAAATACACTGGTTTTGAAGGGGACGTTCTTGCAATTGACAAGTTCGGCGCTTCTGCACCAGGTGAATTAGTAATGGAAAAATACGGATTCACAGTAGAAAATGTTGTAGCGAAGGTAAAAGCGCTATAATTTATTAAATACCGCAATACTCAGTAGGTTAAATCTCCTCTGAGTACTGCGGTATTTTTTCATGTTTAGAGGACTTTACTAAAGAAATCCAAATAGCTGCACAATGAATTAGAAGCATAATGACAAAACAGTAAAAGCCCTTGGTACTTCCTCCAATATTTAGCTCATCAGCTATAATGCCACTAAACCAAAGCAGCTGACCTGTGACAATTACTGAGAGGCTTGCAAAAAGTAAACAAACCCAAATAGATACTTTTTTTATAATCACAATAATGAGTAGTAAAACAGCAAAAAGTAGGGTAGCTTCAAAAATCGGATCAAGAAGTGAAAACGTATTTTCATTTACGAAATGCTTATAAGTAAATCGAGTATTCACACAACCCCTCCTTAAAAATAATGACGTTTTTGGTAATAAAAGGTTCTTTGGATTGAAAAACTTATCCAGTATTAATTTCCATTTGATATACAATGATAAGTGTAGGAATCGAACTAGAAATGTTGAGGGGTATTTATATGAAATCACAAGCTATACTCACACAAGTAAAGAAAACTTTCTCACAATTAGATTGTACAGGTGGCGGAGTTATTATTAATAAGCATGGTCAAACCGTACTAGAAGAATATTTTGGTGTGCAAGGACAACAACAAGACGCCAAAAGAGTAGGACCACATACTCTTTTTCATCTTGCTTCAGTTCGTAAAACATATGTAGGATTTGCTGTAGCATATGCGATATTTCATAACTATATTGCCTCAATAGATGATACACTAAGTGATTATTTAGAGAATGAAAAAGTTTTTGCCGATGTATCAATTAGACATCTACTAACACATACTCACGGTTTACGTCGCCAAAATGAAAAAGTGATGCAGGAATTCAAAGCAGGCTATAACTGGGCATACCGAGATATCAATGTAGAACTACTTGCACAAGTCATTTTTAAAGCTACTGGAAAAAATATTGCGGAAATTGTGGATGAGCAAGTATTTCAAACATTATCTTTTACTGAAACAAATTGGTTCAGTGAAAAAAACGAACAGCATATAGAAGTAATACATAATGATAGTCCATTTTGGTATGAAAGCGAAATATGTGATGGCAGTAAAATGAATATGTATAGCTCATTAAGAGAGCTAGCTCAGTGGGGACAATTGCATCTTGATAAAGGGAAAATACACGGAAAGCAAATTATACCTGAAGAAATCATACAGTTATTAACGACAATTCAATCCCCAAATACTAAACCAAAGAATTTGCCCACTAATGGCTTTTTCTGGTTTGTTCAGCCTCAATATAGAGAAGGGATTACAGAGTTAAGCCCAATATTACCAAAAGGAAGCTTGCAATTGCTTGGTTATACAAGTGTTGCATTATTGGTAATTCCAAAAGAAAATATTGTGGCAGTTCGTGGATTTAATAGCTTTGGTTCACCTGGAGAGTTTGATTATATCAAGGATATTCATGATTTCGGTTCAACAGTATATCAATCAATTCTTTAACAATAAAAGGAGAGCTAGTAATGAAAAAGTATAGCGTTGTTTTATTTGATTTAGACGGTACAATATCTGATCCTAAAATAGGGATAACGAAATCTGTTCAATATGCTTTACAAAAAATTGGTATTGTTGAAGAAGATTTAGATCAGCTTGAAACATTTATTGGGCCACCATTACAAGTATCATTTCGAGAAATATATGGATTGGATGATGTTCAAATACAGCAAGCGATTGCTTATTACCGTGAACGTTTTATCCAAACAGGCATGTATGAGAATAAATTGTATCAAAATATATCCCCATTATTAGAATATTTACAGAAGGAAGGATATCAGTTAGCGATAGCTACATCGAAGCCAACTGTATTTGCAGAACAAATTATACAATATTTCAACCTTGAACATTTTTTTGACCTTGTCGCAGGTAGCAATTTGGATGGTACACGGTCAGCTAAAGGGGAAGTTATCGCATTTGTACGCGAACATTTTTATGAAGTGAATATCGATCAATTGATTATGATTGGAGATCGTAAATACGATATTGTTGGGGCACATGAAAATCAAATTGATTCTATCGGTGTTACTTATGGCTATGGCTCACGCGAAGAATTAACGGATGCACAAGCAACATACATAGTTAACAGTGTAAACGAGCTGCAAGAACTTTTTAATAGATTAAGTTAAAATATCGAAACTGCATTGGTAGAAATGCAGTTTCATATTTTTTTGGGGAAAACAGATGCAATCGCTGATAAAAAGGTCAGAATCGCTGATAACCCGGGTAGAATCGCTGATAAAAGGACGAAAATCGCTGATAACCCGGGTAGAATCGCTGATAAAAGAGCGGAAATCGCTGATAACCCCAGCAAAATCACTGATAAATCAAACGGCCCAAGAAAAACTTACTTCGCTAGCCCGTTTTGAAAAGCGTAGACAACTGCTTGTGTGCGATCTTGAACTTCGAGCTTCGCTAGAATATTACTGACATGTGTTTTTACGGTTTTTAATGCAATGTATAAGACATCGGCGATTTCCTGATTGGCTTTGCCTTGAGCCATGAGCAATAATACTTCCATTTCACGCTCGGTAAGCTGCTCATACAGTGGGGTACTATTGCCGTGGCGCATGCGATGCATCATTTTTGATGTTACTTCTGGCTCTAAAACAGTTTCGCCGCCCATTGTTTTACGAATGGCCTCAGCGATTTGCTTTGCATTTGACGTTTTTAAAATATAGCTGACTGCACCAGCTTCTAATGCAGGGTAGACTTTATCATCATCTAAAAAACTTGTTACCATCATAATTTTTGCTTCTGGCCATGCTGCTAAAATTTCAGCTGTCGCTTCAGCTCCTGTCATAACTGGCATCACATTGTCCATTAAAATAATGTCTGGACGCAGCTCAAGAGCACGATCCACTGCCTCTTTACCATTTTCAGCTTCACCTACAACAATGATATCTGGTTGTGCCGACAAATAGGCAGAAACGCCGATACGCACCATCTCATGGTCATCCACTATTAACACTTGAATCATTCACTTCAACCTCCTTCTGTAGTGGAATTTTAACCTCTACAATTGTACCTTCTCCAGGCACTGACACAATTTTGTACATACAACCTATTTCTACAGCGCGTTCGGCAATATTTTGCAAGCCATAAGAAGTAGATTTATCGGCTTCGACATCAAAGCCGAGGCCATTGTCCTGAATACGTAAAATGGCTAAATCATCGCGGGCAACGAGCAGTAATTCAACTTCGCTCGCTTTAGCATGGCGTAGCGTATTCGATAACGCCTCCTGTGCAATACGGAATAAATGATCCTCCTCCGCTTTGGATAACGCCATTTCCTCAAGCTCATATTCAATATGAAAAAATACTTTTTGCTGTAGCTCAATAATTAGCTCTTCAAGACCTTGTGCAAGTGTTTTATTATGCAGAGCTACCGGACGTAAATGTAATAATAATGCGCGCATTTCAAGCTGTGCCTGCTGCACAATTTTTTCAACTTGCTTTAAGCTTGTAGCATTTTCATCGGTTTCAGTTAATGCCGAAAGTAACATTGAAGCGGCGAATAATTGCTGTGATACAGAATCATGGAGCTCACGAGCAAGTCGTTGACGTTCAGCAATAATTCGCTCTTGAATAATTTTATCATTAGCTTCTGCACGTTCATTGGATAAGCGCTGTAAGCTTTTTCGTTGAGTATCAATTAGCTCACTTGTTTGAACTAAAGCTTTTTTCAAAGGCTTTGGTAAAGGCTGTTTTTTAGGTAATATAAAATCAGGTTCAACTAACTGTTTCACGATGCGGGTTGCCTGAGCTTCTCTTGCACGGGCAGTCATACTAATCCAGCTTGCAATCAGTAAACTAATTGCAAAAAGAGTGACGACAATAAAACCACCGAGTGGGATATTATTATAATTCTGCTGCCATAAGGGCTCCCATGTTTTCTCGTTTGGCTCGCCCCAAACAGCTACAAGGAGACCGAATGTAGCACTCATCAAAATAAAAAGTATAGTAAATATTCTTGAGATAAAGGCAATCATTTACGTAGCACCTCCAAGTCCCCAAGCCATGTTGCAACATGTATGACAAGTGTACGCTTTGCATCCTCGGGGTTTCCATCTGAGAAACTTACACTTTCATTGAGTAAGCGTTGAGGTCCGAGATGTAGGCATTTTAATTCACCAAACAATGTCGTATAGTGTAAGCGGAATGGAATTTCATATGGGATATAAATTTGTACCTTACCAATGCCTTGTCGAATCGTAATGATGCTTGTGCCAGCAGGTAAAATTGTTTGTGTTGTGTCAATCGTAATGTCGCCTGCAAGTCGCTGTATTTGGACATCTTGCCATTTATAGGCTTCCACTGGTGCAGGCAATGTACCGAATAATTCGTTTTTCGTAGCGGGAAGCTTTTCGAAAAGCTCCAAACCAACAACTTTTGCTGAGTTTTCTCTTTGTAAGTATTGATAGAGCATATAAAAGAGAATGATGACGATAAATAAGCGTAAACTCCACATCGTAAAGAGTGCAATCGAGATAAAGAAAATTCCTGTCCATTTAAAGAAACGATTTTTTTTCGAGAAGCTTAAATAAAGAAGTCCTACCCCAATCAATAGAGTAAAGGCGCCACCGTTATTAAAAATTGTGAGCTCCACAAAAACGAGTAAAAAGAAGCATAGTACCCAAAATGTGAGCTTATTAGTTGTGAAATTTTGCAAGAGGGTCACCCTTCTTTCTACAAATTGATGAGAGAAGACGAGCTTCTCTTAAAATTTAATTATTTTTAAGTATTTTTTTGATTGTATCATTCATCAATGTTGAATCAAGTGTATTTGGATAATGAGCAGAGTGATAAACTCCTTACCATTTGGTGCATCTAATAGCTCATAGTATTGCTTTGCTAATTCATAGTTCGTCTGTTTATCATATTTACCTTGTATAAAATAAACGGGTATATCTATACTTTTTACAGAATCAAAAAATTAATAAGGATGATTTCTTTTTTTAGCTCTTGGCTTTTTATAAGGCTAAATTGTGGCCCTGAAATAAATGCTTTATACAAATCCTGTAAAGAGTAATCAGGGGAAGTGAAAGCCCCTTTTATCAAGTCAAAGAGATTACTTTCTTTATCGTATCATCAAAATAATTCATGCCTTTATATTGATTGATAAGATCGCTAAATTGATCCTCATCTTTTGCGAAATAAGGACCTTTTCCTATATCTTCTAAAATTCGGAGTATTTTTTATCTTCATTAGCTATAGCTTCACTCTGTAACCAATTGTATCCAAGTTCTTGGCCTTTACTAATATTTGTTAATTGAGAAATTCCTAAGTAGGCATGAAATTTCTCAGGATAATTAGACACTAATTGAGTTCCAATTACTGTACCGAAGGACTGACCAATGACAAATATTTTTTCCTGTTGATAATGTTCTCTAATATAATCAACTATTATAGTAGCATCTTTTGTAAATTGAGAAAGGTTCATTGTATTATTCGTTAATTTCTTGTTGAAACTTTTACCAGAACCTCTTTGATCATAATAAACTACTACGCAATTCTCGGTTATTTCAGGATACAATGTTCGAGCACTCACGCCATAGGGGAATGGCGTGAGTGGCCCACCATGTAGGAATAAACAAAATGGTTTCTCCTTATCTTTTCCTTCCACTAATATATATTGTTTATCTCCATTTACATTGATTTCCTTTAACTCACTAATACCACCTTGTACAATGAAGCGATAACCTAATAACATGAATATAAGTAATATAAGTAATATAAGTATAAAAAATCAAAAAGACATATTTTAATCATAGGACTATCACTTTCTGTTTACACTTTTTTTCATTAAGATTATTTTCTCTATCTCTTTTTGGTCACCTTCAAAAGTTTTTTCTTCAAAGAAATGGGATGCTTCAATAATTGAGGCATCCCTTATTTCTTTTATTATAACATGTTATTTGTTTTCAATTAGCAGTTGTGCGTTATCTTCTGTGACATTTTTTTCTAGCTGTGCAAGACGAGACTCGAAAGATGTTACTTCATGATCTTTGTCGATTTGGTAAGCAAGCTTATCGATATATGATTCTAAATCTTCAAAGTTGGTTTTATTGTTTTTAGCAATCATACCGTCCATTTGATGGTGAGCGCGTGTTACGTTTTCTTTACCCATAAGCTGTAATTGACGCACTTTCATATCTTTTATTTTGTGTTTCATCGTTTCAAATTTGCGTTCAAGCTCGAAATATTCACGTGTACTAGCTTCAATACTAGCTTGTAATGTATTGTTACGTGCTGAGTAAGCAGTAACTTCATCCGAAGCAAAATCGATTAAATCTTGTTCGCCGCTAGTAGTAGCTAATTTTAGTTGAGCCTCACGTTTAGCTAGCAATTCTGCATTTTGTTTAAATTCCTGCTCTAATTTTTCTTTTAACTGACCTTGACGCTCTAATAATTTTCCAGTATGCTCTGTTTGTTTTTCTGCTTCACGAATGTATTGGTTTAACATCGCAATTGGATTTTTTTGCTCCTTCTTATCAAATAACTGATGTAAATCTGCCTCTATTGTATATTTAAAACGTTGAAATAAGTTCATGTAAATTCGCTCCTTTTATTTTGTTAAGTTAGACCATTCTTTTTCAAAGTTTGTAAATGGATCTTCTTCTTTAGCTTCAATCGTTGGGATTTTTACATCTTCGCCATGCCATTTTTTATAGATAACATAGATGACAGCGATTGCTGCTAAACCAACCATTGCAGGGATATTAGATATTGCTGATAGCACACCAATCAGACCCACTGTAAACCATAAGATTTTGCCGAATGTCGATTTACTTGAAGTGTAGAAGTGCATACCGAGTGCTACAAACAATCCAGAAAATAGTAGACCTGCAAGCGGTCCAGTTAAAGCAAGTGCAACACATCCTGCGATAAAGCCTCCTATTAGTAGAAAAAATTTTCTCATATGTTTTAGCTCCTTTCGTTGATACCTTTATATTACCTATTAGAAAGCTTTGCTAAAACGGACTGGAAATTGATTTTACTCTAGGTCTTGAGGCTGAGAATATTCTAAGTACTATAGAAGAAGCTTAAAATTGTAAAAAACTTAATTAGCCATAAAGCATTTGATAGAACGGAAAGTAGAAAGTTTTCGACAAAAATAGAAGATGAATGCCTCCTTCGTTTGACAAATTAAAAAGTTTGGATGAGCTATACTTATGAAAAAGAAATGAGCGAAGGAGGATTTCTAGTGAGAACCTATTCCATATATAAAATAAAAGAAGAGCATTTAACGTTTATTTTCGGCAGAGAGCGTAAGTTATTAGAAATGATGCAAGGCTGTGAAGACGCTAACGAGAAATCCTTAAAAGAGCTTGCATATATATGTGAAACCGTACGCTTCGATGAGATTGCTACGATGTTGGAGGCGCAACTAGATTCCAAGTATGCACATTTAGAGAGAGCTCGTAATGCTTTATTTTTAGAACATCCTATAAAAGGGAAGATGGCTATTTATTTGGTGGAACGCAAAATTTGTGTCTATTGTGAGGGATCACGTATGCTTGATTTGGATCTATTCCAAATGCTTGCGAAGATGAGCGAGCGTTTTATTGCATTTAATAAACAAGATAATGAGTGTGGGTGGCTAAAGCCAATGAAGTATACAATGCACTAGGAAATTTCACTACAATATATAGTAACACGCTAATATTTGGTGTATAATGGAGCGTGGAGAGTTTTTTTCTCGGTATATATTGTAGTGGAGGAGGTTGGTTGTATGCCTACATGGAGCTGGATTATTATTGTAATTATCGCATTAGCAGCGGGCGCAGCACTTGGTTTCTTTTTAGCTCGTCAAGCTATGATGAAATATTTAAAAGAAAACCCACCAATTAACGAACAAATGATTCGTATGATGATGGCGCAAATGGGTCGTACTCCGTCTGAAAAGCAAGTACGTCAAATGATGTCACAAATGAATAAATTCCAAAAATAATTGGAGTTTTTAAAGAGCAACTAGTCCAAGCCAAGGCTAGTTGCTTTTTTACCTTCTTATAGCAATTTTTTACTGTGCGAAAGCGAAGCGACAGCAATAACAATTACGCTAAGGTAAAATTGAATTTTATAAATTATTTGAATAATTCACGAAAAGCATATAAATCTATCGGAAAACTCGTTATAATGAAAATATTCTATATAAAGGAGTTGTTTGTATTGCAGAAAGAAAAAACAAATGTTGAAAGTTTTGATTTAGATCATACGAAAGTAAAAGCGCCATATGTACGTTTAGCAGGTGTTAAAACAGGAAAAAATGGCGATGAAGTATACAAATATGATATTCGTTTTAAACAGCCAAATAAAGAGCATATGGAAATGCCTGCATTACATTCCCTAGAGCATTTATCGGCAGACATTATCCGCAATTACTCCGACCACATTGTTGATTTTAGTCCAATGGGGTGCCAAACTGGCTTCTATGTATCGCTAATAAATCACAATGATTATGAAGATTTATTAAATATTTTAGAAAAAACATTTACGGATGTAACAAAGGCCACTGCAGTTCCTGCGTGCAATGAAGTGCAATGCGGGTGGGCAGCTAGCCATAGTCTAGAAGGTGCACAAGCGTTAGCCAAAAAATTTTTAGCCAAACGTAATGAATGGCATATTGTTTTTGCTGAATAAAAATTTAAAAAACCTTGCGTGAATGAACTGCGCCTCCAATTGTTAGACACCATCTAACAATGGAGTGCAGTTTAGTATTGCAAGGTTTTTCATGGTGTCTATGAGAGTCACTGCCACTTTGCTTTTCCACAAATCATTTTGAGGAAGAGCCATACTTTATTTAATATGCCACTTTTATTTCATTGAAAAATAAAATGGTTAAGGAAATTTTTATGAATGTTATGGATCTTTAAATGAGGGTGATTTCCATTCCAGGCTACTCGCTTTCCGTCTTTTACTTATGATGCCGCTGACATGTCAGGAGGTACACGCTATGTGAATTGGTTGATTGGAGAGAGGACTGGACGACTCCTTGGGAATTAGCTTCACAGATGATACCCTGGAGCAAGGGGAACGAAGGCTAAAACTATTACGTCCTGTGATAACGCCTTCGTGACCAACATCCTGCTGTTGCCGCTGCCGCTTCGCTTTCGCGCAAAAAACATCTGTTGCCCCAGGTGGGCTCATCTGACGCCCTCAGGAAGCTTTGCTCTGTGCGAAAGCGAAGCGACAGCAACAAAGCGCCCAGTCGGAACGGAAATCAACCCCTCGTTTTGCAGAAGATCCTTTTACTAAAAATGAAATGGAATGACATTGGACGAAGAAGAATCACGATTAATTTTTTGATAGATGAAATTTTCTAAAAAATCATGGATTAAATCCTCATATTCAGCCATATTTTCATTAAAGGACTGTGCATGAGCACCTTTATCAAATAGCTTCAGCTTCTTAGGACCAGTTTTTTTATTGTATAAATCCAGTGACATAGAAGCTGGGATAAATGTGTCAGGAATACTATGGATAAAGAGCACTGGCTTTTCAATATTTGTTACAGCCTCAGAAGGTGTCACACTTTTAAAGGAATAACCGTCACGCAAGCGGACAAAGAAATCTGCAAAACGAATTGGAATAATCGAGCCGTATTTAAATTCTGTCTTCGCAATTTGTTTCAGCAGCATTGAAAAATCAGAAAATGCACAATCAGAAATATAGAAATCTGCACCATCCTCTACAGTTCCTGCATATAGTAGCATTGTTGCGGCTCCCATCGATTCACCATGTATACCAAGAATGGCGTCTTCACCGATCATTGCCTTTACGGTTTTGATAACTGCGTCAAGGTCATTTTTTTCATAATAGCCGTAGCTAGTCGTTTTCCCACCTGTCTCCCCATGTCTACGATGGTCAAAAATAACGGAATTGTAGCCAAGGCGTTCAAAAAGTCGAGCATATTTGACGGAGTTGATTTTATTTTCTGTTACGCCATGGCAAATAATGATGGTATTATTTGTTTCCAATGGCTGAAACATAATGCCGCGAATCGTATAGCCATTTGGAGAGTCAATATTTAATTCACATTTTAAATTTTTATTGTACCAAGCTTCATCAAAACGTTTAGCAGTGGTTTCACGTTCACGAACAAATTCAGGATCCTTTTGCTTAATGTACATCAATTTATTGGAGAGCGCGAAGCCGAACAGACCAGTTGCTGCTGCGGCAATCGTCGTCGTTATACCTGAAAATAAAAGCATTTTCTTTTTCATTATTAGCACCTCCACGTCCTGTTTCTTTTGTTGTCTTGGCATACAAGCGACATCATTCGTATGTATGCACTTTTCTTAATTGTAATGTTCCCAACTGTGATTGTTTAAAACAAGTCAACATTTTACATTATCTTTGGCAAAACTGCGATTATTTCTGTTATCGAAAATCGTCAAAATATTTGTTAAAATAGATATATCTGCTAGTAGCATATGCATGCAGTGTTCATTTTTGAACGGGGAAAAGGGGAGAATGTTTATGACGAAAGAGGTAGTAATAGTAAGTGCTGTACGTACAGCTATTGGTTCATTCCAAGGAACATTAAAGGACGTACCAGCGACAAAATTAGGGAGTATTGTTATTAAAGAAGCATTAGCACGTGCTGGTGTAGCAGGTGAACAAGTTGACGAGGTCATTATGGGGAATGTCTTATCGGCTGGACTTGGGCAAAATCCAGCTCGTCAAGTAGCGATTGCAGCAGGCTTGCCACATGAAGTATCTGCATTAACGATTAATAAAGTTTGTGGCTCAGGACTAAAAGCTGTTCATTTAGCGACACAAGCCATTTTAGCAGGGGATGCGGATATTGTCGTTGCAGGTGGCTTTGAAAGTATGAGCCAGGCACCATATGTCTTAAAAAATGCGCGTGAAGGCTTCCGCATGGGGGATCAAAAAGTAGTTGATACGATGATTCATGACGGATTATGGTGTGCCTTTAATGACTATCATATGGGCGTTACAGCTGAAAATTTATGTGATGTCTATGAGATTTCTCGAGAGGAACAAGATGCCTTTGCAGCACGTTCACAACAGCGTGCAGAAGCGGCAATGGCAGCAGGGAAGTTTAACGATGAAATCGTAGCGGTGGAAATTCCTCAGCGCAAGGGCGATCCTATTATTTTTGATAAAGATGAATTCCCGCGTCAAGGTGTTACAGCTGAGTCGCTATCAAAACTACGTCCTGCCTTTAAAAAGGATGGCTCCGTAACAGCAGCAAACGCATCAGGCATTAACGATGGTGCAGCGGCTGTCGTTGTCATGTCGAAAGAAAAAGCGGAAGAGTTAGGCATTCGACCAATGGCACTAATTACAGCGAATGCAAGCGCGGGTGTTGACCCAGCTATTATGGGGACTGGTCCTGTAACGGCAGTAAAGAAGGCATTGGCAAAGGCTGATGTGACGTTAGATAATATAGATTTAATTGAAGCAAATGAAGCTTTTGCAGCTCAATCTATCGCTGTAGATCGCGAACTAGGCTTTAATCATGATAAACTAAATGTGAACGGGGGCGCAATTGCTCTAGGCCACCCCATTGGTGCAAGCGGAGCACGTATTTTAGTAACGCTTTTACATGAGATGGAAAAGCGTGATGCAAAAACAGGTCTCGCAACACTATGTATCGGTGGTGGGCAAGGCGTGGCAACAGTTGTCAAGCGTCCTTGAAGTGAATAAGAAGGTGAATTGCAATGGGAAAGAAAAGAAAACAGCAGCAACGCATGGATAGTAGCGTAACAGCTAGTCTACCAAAGCAGGAGGCAGTTACATTAGCCGATCAGCTAGGCGGTGACGTGCTTGCCAAATTAAAAGCTGCCAAGCAAGATTTAACAGCGAAAGAGCAGGCCGCAGAAGAAGAGCGCCAAGCAAAGCTAGCCTTTGAGCGCAAACAACGCGAAAAAAACAAATCGTTTGAAGAACTACTAAACGAATACGGCGATAAAGGCTCAAAATTCTAAAGAGAAACAGTGAATCCAAATCCGGATTCACTGTTTTTATGTTTTATCGGAAAGATTTCGAGATTTATCGGAACAATTTTATGTTTTATCAGAAAGATTTCGAGATTTATCGGAACAATTTTATGTTTTATCGGAAAGAATTCGAGATTTATCGGAACAATTTTTGTTTTTATCGGAACATTTAGTCGTGAAGATGAAATTATTTACATTATATTTCTTGGATGATAAAACAAGCGCAAAGAATTTCAAGATTTACGGAGCAAGTGAGGAAAGGTTTAAAGACAGCGTTGTAGAACCAAGCATTGGAGGATACGAGAAAGTTGAAAATTTTATATCTCTCTAGAGTTTTTTTAGGATATTACAATCATTAATTAATCTGCTCTCTTTCACTAACGAGGTGCAAGAGTTTTAAAATCAAGCTACCGAATTCAAAGGTAGCGTTTCTTATTGAGCTAACAAGGCAGAATAGTTGAAGAAAAGAATAAAATTATAGTTAAATTGATTCTTTAACAAATAGGAGGTAGTTTCCAAAGCTTCTGATCAATTTACTTTGCCAGACAGTCAATACACGGAGGCTATCTATTATGGAGAATTTGACCTTGACAAAGTAACGAAGAAAAAAGTAAACATGGGAAGAGCTTCTACAACAAATGACGTTGATTTGGGAGAGATAAAGAGGAACTGATTTGTATCAAATATGGCAAGAAAATCAGAAAGAATATGTCACAGTTAGTTTAGTAGGAGATAATCTTTTTAAAGGGATTGCTTTATAATAAATACCAAAAAGAGAAATTGCGCTGTGCAATTTCTCCTCTTGCTTGAACTGAAATTAATTATAACTCATCCTCGGTAACTTCATTATTATTTTTATTCCCATTGCCATTCCCGTTGCCATTGCCATTCCCGTTGCCATTGCCGTTGCCATTGCCATTCCCGTTGCCATTGCCATTGCCGTTGCCGTTGCCATTGCCGTTGCCATTGCCATTGCCGTTGCCGTTGCCGTTGCCGTTGCCATTGCCATTGCCATTGCCATTGCCGTTGCCATTGCCATTGCCATTGCCATTGCCGTTACCGTTACCGTTACCGTTGCCGTTGCCGTTGCCGTTACCATTACCATTGCCATTGCCATTGCCATTGCCGTTACCGTTGCCGTTGCCGTTACCGTTACCATTGTCATTCCCTGGCTTTACAACCAACACATCAAATGTTAGTGTGTGCTTACCATACGTTACCGTAATCGTTGTATTACCTTGACCTTTTCCTTTTACAGCCCCTGCTTTTACAGTAGCTATTTTATCATTCGCTACTTCGTAGGTTGCAAGCTTTGTAACATCTTTTTCTGTTGTTTTACCATCAAAAGTAGTTACTTCAGTAATCTTAACTGTAACTTCTTTACCTATTCTAGTTTCAACCGAAGCTTGGTCAATTTCTAGTGTTACTATTGGTTCTTCTACAACAGGTGCTTTAACTGTAACATTTATAGTAACTTCATTATCACCGTATGAAATAGTAATTGTAGTCGTGCCCACACCAACTGCAGTTACTAATCCATTTACTATTGTTGCAACATTTTCATCTCCAACAACATAAGTAGCTTTTGAAGTTACGTCTTCCTCTGTTGCATCACCTTCTGCAGGCGTTGCCGTTTCTGTTACCGTAAGTTGTGCAGTTTCTCCAGCTGTTAGATCTAGTTTAGTTGGATTTACAGAAAGTGCTACTATTGGTTCTACTACTTCTTTTTCATATATCGTTGCTTCACCAACATTCCCGGCAGCGTCATTAATTATTACTGATACAGCATTAGTTTCTGCTGTTACTGGGAATGTGAAACTACCGTCTTGATTTAATTCAAAAGCAACTGGCGCTTGTACTTTGCCATTTACGGTCGAAATATAGGAGGCTTTTAATTTATCATTTAAATTGTAATTTAAACCGTATAAATATAACTCTTCATTGTAGTCGATGTACTTATCTGTTACCTGTCCTGTAGCAACACCTTCAGCTACTGAACCAGTAATTTCTGGTTTAGTCGTTTTCACGACAATTGGTCCAACATAATCGGAAACTACTCCAGATGCTGCAAGACCGGTGAAGTCAATTGTATACAGACCATCTGGAATCGTTGTGGCAGGTTTTGATCCCCATGGTTTGTACTGCCCACCAACATTCAGTGTATAAGAGCCTTTTGCTAGCGCAGTACCTGCATGTAGATAACCAATGTAGCCGTCTCCGTATTCTCCACCTTCAGGATTCATAATATCCCAAAGTTCGATATAGTTAGTTGTTACATCTCCAGTTAATGTGAATGAAAGTACAGCTGAGTCTTTCACTCCATCTCCGTTAAAGGATAGGTCGGTTTCTGTAATCTTAAAATCTTTAATTTCAGTTACTGCCGCGCCGCCAAAGTCAGCTGCGAATGGCAATGAAATTTCTGTATCTCCACCGCTGATGTAAATATACCCTAGTATTTCAGAGCCTTTTGGTGCCGTAGCTTGTGAAGCAGTTAATGTAATATTTAAAACTTGCTCACCAACTAGATTAAATGTCGGCTGATCTACTGTAACAGTTGCATCACCAAATGTTTTTGTCACATCAATTGATACGTTATAATTGCCACCGTTCCCTTTAATATCTTTTACTAAAACTTGTTTCGTTACAGAAATATCCCGGTCTTTAAGTGATTGTGGACCGAAAGTAATTGTACCTTTCAAGTTTTCTGTAACTGCACCAGTTCCATCTAAAATTGCGCTATCAAGTGCATAGGCAAGAATTTCCGGATGAGCTGCTGCATAAGCATTTACTCGCCCTGCACCCTGAGAAAACACATCGTATTTTGTTTTATCTACAACCTTTGCTGTATTAGAAAGCGCCACTTTTACATCGAACGCGTTCCAATCAGGATTTGCTTGTTTAACTAATGCAGCAATACCTGCAATATGCGGTGTTGCCATAGAAGTTCCTGTTTTACGACCATATGCTTCCCCATAATCTGCATCAGGGAAATCTTTTTTATACATTGGAATCGTTGACATAATGTTTGTTCCAGGTGCACTTACATCTGGTTTAATATCAAAGTTTGGTGTAGATGGTCCACGTGAACTTGAAGAGTTTACATCATCCCCTAGTGTCTTTGTGGAAGCAAATTTACTAAAGCTTACTTTTCCGGTTCCGCCTGCTAATGCAGCGCGAATTGCATCGCCATCCGTTTGGGACATATCAAATGTTGGCAGAAATTCAAATGAATCACCAAGGAATGTGCCTGAAATGTTCGGTGCATTCGTTCCACCGGCAAAGTTATGAATAATTGTTGCGACTGCGCCATTTGCCTTTGCATTCGCAATTTTATCAACGAATGCGATACTGCCACGAGAAATCAATGCTACTTTACCTTCTACATTAATTCCTTCAAAGTCTTTTACTTCCCCGTTTCCAGGAACAGCAACTAGGTCAAATTCTCCTTGAAGCTGTGTTGCCAAATCTTTACCAAAGGTAGTCCCCATTAATGGAAGCTGTTTTGTTAAGTTGTAGTTGCCAACTGTAACATGCACTTCACCGTTATACATTGTTTCAGGATTTGTTGTGTTACCAACAGCAATACCTAAACGAGCAGTTGCAGGCGTGCCCATTGTTCCGCGATTTGGACCCTCGTTCCCTGTTGCAATTACTCCGATTGTTCCAGCCATCATTGCATTATTAATAGCAAATGAACCAGCATCCGTTTCAGAGTTAGCTCCCCCGCCAAGTGAAAGGTTAATAATGTCCATTTTTTCTTTTACAGCAGTTTCAATTGCTTTAACAATACCAGATGTAGCTCCACTTCCGTATGCCCCAAGAACACGGTAAGCATAAAGGTCTACTTTTGGAGCAATTCCTTTAATACCGAATTCGTTAGCTCCGATTGCTGCAATTGTTCCAGCAACATGTGTACCGTGAGAAGTATAGAACGAGCTTCCTTTTTCATTAAATTCAGGTGTCCCGACTGGACGCTCCGAAGGCAATGTTTCCGATGCATCGTCATCTGCCCGAGGCTTTGTGTAAGTTGCTGAATTTGGAATGAAGTTTTTTCCACCTTTGAAAACCCCAGCAAACTCAGGGTGATCTGCATCAATACCAGTATCTAATACTGCTACTTTTATTCCTTGTCCTTCAATTCCTTCCTTCCAAAGCTGTTCGATGCCAAGGAAAGAATTACTTGTATTCATTTGAGCTTCTAATTGATCTTCCTTAATAAGTTCCGATGATTTCATCGTATTATCTTCTGATGCGTAAACAATTGTATCAGGTTCGATTAATGTAATTCCTTCTACTGTAAGCAGTTTCGGGAGATCATTTGCTTTCACAGTTGCCGCAAAACCGTTTAAAACAGTATCAAATGTGTATCCTTGAGTCATCTGAACTTTTTTAGTAGCTAACTCTTTTTTAACTTTTGCTTGTTGTGCTTTTACATTTGAACGAACTTCATTTGCTCGGGCATTAGAGAATTTTTGGCCTTTGACTTGGCTCATTCCTTGCTCTAGTGCCACAGGCTTTTCAGATAAATGAATGATGACTGCAACATCTTGATTGCCTGATACATTTTGTAAGCTTTCGTGAAGAGTTGGACCATCTTTAGACAAGCTTAGCTGTTCAGCGATAGCCGCCTTTAGTTGAATTATACTTTCACTTTGACTATCCTGCTTGAATGGTTTCGATTCTTCAGCACTAGCACTCGACAATGGAACCACTAGAGAAAGCACCATAACGAAAGCTAGAATACTACTTAAGAACTTCGTAAACTTGAACTTTTTCAAATCTCATTTCCCCCTCCGTCTTTAGTTGTCACACTTTTCAGTTTAGTGTGATATTTCCAATTTATCACAAAGGGACCAATCATAATATCGGAATATTTAAACATTTTAAAATATTGATAATTAGTATCAGTTTATCAAATATAGATTAAATCTATCTTCCTAGTAATTTAATAAAAAAGTAGAACTTTCAAATGAGAAATGACTTACAGTAATTCATTAATTTTTTCAATTAATCCTATCAAGGCAGCAGTTGTAGTCGGTGGTGTAGTTGCTTATAGAAAATTAGGAGGGTAGTAAGAGGAGTGATTCGAGGGGAATCGGTTTAGTACGTGATCAGGGAAATTAAAATAACTGGCGATTTTTTTTAAAACCGCCAGCTAATAGGTTGTGGTGAATCATATCAAAAGCGAATAGTGTTATTGTTAATAAATGATACAGGTATAGTCTTTGCTTATTTTTTTGATGAGAATTAACTACATTATGGTGAACCTAATTAGTTAGAGATTGGTGGGGATCACAATGTCCCAACCAGCCTAATCATGTGTTAACAAGTAGAGGGCGAACAGTTTAGTTTTCGGGATCAATTCCCACGAGTGCTTCCGTTCTACTCCGGCTACTATCAATCTATAAATTGAATAAAAAATAGCCAACCCGATTTCTCGGGTTGACCTTATAATACGAACGGGGCAGGTTAGTTGAAGAAGGAAATAGTTGTATTTACATCGAAATAGTAATGTAATAAGTTAGATTGGAGTGCTTACAATGATTAAATTCTTTGAATACAACTGGCAGGTAAGAGATGAATGGTTTGACTGGTGCGATCAACTGACAATTAAAGAGTTGTTAAAAGACCGCAGGGGTGGAGTAGGAAATATATTATATACACTTTTTCACATAATTGACGTGGAATATAGTTGGATTCGTGGTATTCAAGGCAAAGAAGATGTAGTATTTCAGTTTGCTGATTATAATACACTTGAAAAAGTTAAAACACTTTCAGATAAATCACGAAATGAAATAGCTGAATTTATAAAAACAACAAATTTAGGAGGTTTAAAAGATAAACTAGTCAGTGTTTCTTGGGATGAAGACAAATACACTTTTGATGAAATATTACACCATATAATTACTCACGAAATTCACCACATAGGTCAACTTTCAGTTTGGGCAAGAGAATTAGAACTAAGCCCTGTACCTGCTAACTTTATTGGAAGAGAGTTAACGAAAGGGTTTATTAATGAAAATGAATGAAAAAACATATCTAAGTATAGAAGAGATTATTTCATTACCAACCTTATCAGGTACAAACATAAGTGATGATGGCAAAAACGTAGCATTTGTCAAGAAGACAGCTAACTGGAAAGACAATAAATTTAGGAATCATGTATGGATATATGAAAAAGATAAGGGGCAGTGTTATCCATTAACAACTAGGGATATAGATAGTACATACCCATTATGGTCTCCAGATTCTAGAGATATCGCATACCTTAGCCCAGTTGGTGACGGGGATATTAAGAAAAATCAGATCTTTGTTAAGTCCATAGATGGTTATAGTGGAGTTCAAATTACTGATGAGAAAGAAGGGGTCAGTAATTTCAAATGGGAGCCTACTGGCAAGGGTTTTTATTATGTTGCGCAGTCAAAAGAATCTGAGGCGATAAAGAAACGTAAGGAACTATATGGAGATTTCCATCATATAGGGAAGGAATACCAGAATAATTGTCTATACTACATTGAAATAGAAAAAGTGATACAAAATGATAGATGCGAACACCCAGAAAATTCTGATAGTGCTGGAAAGGATAAAGATGAACACGAAAATAGCGTTGTTTATCAACTAACTGATGGTAAGTATTTTCATATCCATGAATTTGATATTTCAAATGATGGGAAAAAGGTTGTATTTATGGCTACTCCAAGTCCAAATATGGAAAATTATATTAATGGAGACTTATACATACTAGATATTAAAGTTGGAGAGCTACAAAAGATGAATATAGATAAGTTGTTGGGAGGGAGCGTTTGCTTTTCTCCTGATGGCAGCAAAATATGTTATTCAGCAAGCATAAGGGAGAAGGATTACTATAAGACCCATATACAAGACAGTACGCTCGAGATATATGATATTAATAATGGAGAGCTAATTCAACCATTAACAGATTTTGATAGAACGGTTATTCCATTACGTTGGACAGCTAAAGGAATATTAATTAGATGGCAGAATAAAACTAATTATCTTATTGGGTTGTTATCTGAGAATGGCACTGTGGAAATGTTAAGCAAAACAGTAGATAGCTTTATAATGGATGCTTCTATAACAAGGGATGGAAATTATATATCCTATAATAAGGCTATTACAAATGAAATCTTTGAAATCTATTTAGACGATAAAAAAATAACGAATGAAAATAGCTTTTTCAAAGGAAAGCTTAAAAGTAACAGGGAAATAATCTCATGGCAAAATAGTGATGGTCTTGAAATAGAGGGAGTTTTATCAACCCCAGTAGAGTTTGACGCAAATAAAAAATATCCCTTATTAGTGGTAATCCATGGTGGACCGGCTTGGGCATCCTTTCCAATATTTTCAGACTGTTTTAATGAGAAATATCCTATTGAACAGTTTATCGAAAAAGGCTTTATCGTTTTAGAACCAAACTACAGGGGAAGTTCTGGTTATGGTAATGAATTCTTAAAATCAAACTATAGAAAACTGGGAATTGCTAACTACGATGATGTTATATCTGGAGTGGATAAACTAGTTGACAAAGGGATTGCAGATAAAGATAGAGTAGGGGTTATGGGATGGAGCAACGGGGGATATGTATCAGCTTTCTGTTCTACATTTAGTAGTAGATTTAAAGCTATTTCAGTTGGAGGTGGAATTACTAATTGGAGTACCCATTATGTAAATACAGATATACCTTACTTTATTAGGATGTATTTAGGAAATGATCCATGGAATGATCCAGAGATATATACTAAAACATCATCAATGACATATATTAAATCAGCCTGTACTCCCACTTTAATTCAACATGGAGAAAAGGATGCAAGAGTTCCAACTCCAAATGCATATGAGCTATATCAAGGATTAAGGGATATGGAAGTTGATACAGAATTAATTATTTTTAAAGGAATGGCATATAGTTCTGACCAGCCAGGAATTAATGTGGCTATTATGAAGCAGAATTTGATGTGGTTTTCACACTATATTCTTGGAGAAAGTATGAAAGATTTTAGGGTTTTATGATTAATAAATGGATATCCTCACAGGATACATAAGGATGAAACAGTCTTCATAAGGAAGCTTTTTTTCTTATTTAGCCTGTGATTGCAGCTCTATGATTTCTATGTGAATTTCCACTGTATAATACTTTAGCAACTATATTGACTTACAAATTTATAGCAACGTTATGGCATTAAGCTCCCTTTACCTTTGTAGGTGTACGGAAATAATATAATCGTACAGTTATGAAACTGGATCCCTGCAAAAGAACTGAGCATTAATTCTCACTCAGTTCTTTTATTTACATGATGATTTGTCAAATTAAGTGCAACAATTGCTCATTAAAAGCCTCGTTTGCAGTTTTCCAACCAAGACATTTTCTTGGTCGGTTGTTGATATAGTTTAATGATTCTGTTAGTTCTTCTGGTGATACTTCTTCGAAATTTGTTTGCTTAGGGAAGAACTCGCGAAGTAATCCATTTCCATTTTCGTTACTTCCGCGTTGCCAAGAAGAATAGGCGTCCGCAAAATAAACATCAATTTTCAAGTCTTTTTCTAACACTTTATAGCAGCTAAATTCTTTACCTCGGTCTGTTGTGGCTGTTTTTATAGTGCCTTTTGGTAATTTAGTATGAAGTAGACGTACTGCTCTTTCCATTGATTGAGCTGAGCGATCCGGTATCAAAAAGCCAACATACCATCGTGTCATTCGCTCAATAAATGTTGCTACACAACCTTTTGCTTTCCCACGTCCAGATACAACTGTATCTAACTCCCAATGTCCAAAGGTTTCACGTTTACGTACTTCTTTTGGACGTTTAGAAATTGGTGTACCAATGTTAAATCTTCCCCTTGTTTCGCGGGGCTTTTGGCGCTTTCCTTTTTGACGGAGAACGGTTATAGGGACTCCTAAAAGACCATCGTAAATCCAGCGATAGATGGTTTTAAAACTCAGCTGTCCTTGATATAAGCGGCCGACAATTTGTTCAGGCGACCAAGTATCC